>QZJS01000118.1 GCA_003597945.1 Desulfobacteraceae bacterium
TGTAAAAAGTCCAATATCTGCGTTACGCGCAATCTCTCAGAATTTCACGTACGCTAAGTACGCTGCATTCTTCGATATTGCGCAAGCCTTGATCTTGAATTTTTTACAAGGCCGTCCGATGGCGACTTTTTACGAGACTATCATCAGTTAAGATTTGAAAAATATCCAGTTTATGCGGACAAAATGACGATAGACCAGATCGACTGCATGATGCGCGGGGCCATAGATGAAGGGGTGTTTCCAGGCGGGGCACTGCTCTTCTCACAATCCGGGGCGGTCTTGTTTAACCGTGTCTACGGGGTCGCCGATATCACGACCGGAAGACCGATCACCCCACGGACTTTTTTTGATCTGGCTTCTTTGACCAAGCCGCTGGCCACCACTCTGGCGGTCATGAAATTGATTGCGCAGAAAAAACTGGATCTCGATTGGGAAATCAGCGCCGTTATCCCTGAATTTTCCAATAATGAAACGTCCGACATCCGGATACGACATCTATTAAGCCATCAGGCCGGTCTTGCGGATTATCGTCCGTATTACCTGGAAATTGGAAAACTGCCGTTTCGTGACCGGAGGGCGGCTCTGCGGCAGTGTCTGATCCGTGAGCCGCTGGTTTCGCCGCCGGGAGAACAGACGCGCTACAGCGATATCGGGTTTATGATCCTTGAGTGGCTGGTTGCAGCCGCGGCTAAAATTGCCCTGGATCAATTTGTTTACCGGCACATTTACCGGCCCCTGGGGATTGATGATCTTTTTTTCATCCGCACGCAAACTCCGGATCCCGGCTTATCCGATATTGATTTTGCATCTACTGAAAATTGTCCATGGCGTGGATACACGGTCAACGGCGCGGTACACGATGAAAACGCATTTGTCATGGGCGGGGTGGCCGGTCAGGCCGGTCTTTTCGGAACCGCCACATCGGCTCACCGGCTTCTTGTCGCCCTTATGACCGTGTATGCCGGTAATAATGAAAATATGTTACATTCTGAAAACACATTACATCCTGTATTAGATCCAGGCCTGTTGCAAATTTTTTTCAAAGAGCATGAGCATAGCGGCCGGGCGCTGGGATTTGACATGCCGTCGGCTTCCGGATCAAGTAGCGGCGATTTCTTCAGCAGATCGCATACGGTCGGTCATCTGGGATTTTCCGGCACTTCATTCTGGATGGATCTGAGTCAATCGATTATCGTCATTCTTTTAACCAACCGTATCCATCCCACCCGGGCTAACCACCAGATTCGCTGGTTTCGTCCTCAAATACACAATGCCGTGATGCAGTATATCAAAAGCAAATGCCGGCAAATGCCGGATGAATGCTGAAAGTGGGTTTAAACAGGTTAATGGGGCCTTAGGCCGATTTTGTTCTTGTAATCCCGGATCATTTTTGTTAAATAATTTATTTATACCATCATGCCCCATTCTTTGCATGATTCTTTCTGTTTCCAATATTTATCTTTTTGTTTCGTGGGAGGCGGCAGCTTGTTTTTGGACTCATTTCTAGGGATTTTTTCCAATGATCTGGCCATTGATCTTGGCACGGCCAATACACTTGTCTACGTCAAAGGCAAGGGGATTGTTTTAAGCGAACCTTCAGTGGTCGCCGTTCGTACCGATAACCGCCAGAAAAATCGTGTGCTGGCCGTCGGTATTGAAGCAAAACGGATGCTTGGCAGAACACCGGGCAATATCGTGGCCACGCGCCCGATGCATGATGGCGTTATCGCCGACTTTGACATAACCGAGGCCATGCTTCGCCATTTCATCCAGAAAGTCCATAACCGTAGCTCTTTTATAAGGCCCCGGGTGGTAATCGCCGTTCCCACCGGGATTACGCCGGTGGAAAAGCGTGCCGTAAAAGAAGCTGCTGAATCCGCGGGCGCGCGGGAGGTTTTCCTTATCGAGGAGCCCATGGCAGCGGCCATCGGCGCAGGGTTGCCCATTACCGAACCGATCTGCAACATGGTGGTTGATATCGGGGGCGGCACAACCGAAGTCGCCGTTATTTCCCTTGCGGGGATTGTTTTCAGCCGTTCCCTTCGCGTCGCGGGCGACAAAATGGATGCGGCCATCGCACAATACATCAAGCGCAAATATAATCTTCTCATTGGAGACAGGACCGCCGAAATCATCAAAACAACCATCGGCAATGCCTATCCGGATTCGGAAAATTATGAGACCCTGGAAGTAAAGGGAAGAGATCTTGTTTCGGGCATTCCTAAAATTTTAGCCATTGATTCCGAAGAGATCCGTACCGCCATTTCCGAACAGATCGACGCTATTGTTGAGATCACGAAAATCGCCCTGGAGCAGACGCCGCCCGAACTTGCCGCCGATATCGTGGACCGCGGCATCATGCTGACCGGCGGCGGTGCGTTGCTGAAAAACCTGGACAAGCTCCTGCGTGAGGAAACCGGGCTGCCCATAACCATTGCGGATGATCCTCTTTCCGCCGTGGCGCTGGGCTCCGGAATGTGTTTGAGCAGTCTTGACATACTCCGACAGGTGGTCATTGATTGATCGATGTTTTCTAAAAAAACGGTTGTGAGCGCTGGCGTCATCGGCCTGGTCATATTGATCACGTTCGTTATTTCATTCCATTACCTCCGCAAAACTTCATTCATGGATGCCGCCGGTCGCGCGGCATTGTTTATTGTCGCTCCGGTTCAGAACATCTTTACGACCACCATCGGATTTGCAGACGGCATCTGGCGGAATTATTTTTTTCTGGTATCAATTGCCCGGGAAAATGAGATATTGCGTAAACGTCTGGCCGAAGTTGTCGGACAGGTCGATGCATGCAGGGAAATTGCCATCGCCAACGAGCGGCTGAGGGAATATGTGGGACTTGTCAATGAAAGTCCCCATCAGATGGTTGCCGCCAAGGTCATTGCCAGAGACCCTTCACCCTGGTACCGTACCCTTGTGATCAGCAAGGGGAGTGATGACGGTATTTCAAAGGGGTGTCCGGTTGTCCTCCCGGACGGCATCGTCGGTCATATACTGACCGCTTCTTCGCGATACGCCAGGGTGCTTCTGCTTATCGACCGGAATTGTTCGGTGGACGCGCTTGTCCAGCGGACCCGCGCCCAGGGGGTCGTTGAAGGCGCAGCCGGCGCCCGCTGCCTGTTGAACTACATTCCGCGGCAGGAGGATGTCCAGGTGGGTGATGCCATCGTGTCATCCGGTTTTGACGGCATTTTCCCCAAGGGACTGTCCATCGGGTATGTCTCAAAAATCATCCGGCGCAACACCGGCCTGTTTCAGGAAATCGAGCTGGTTCCTTTTGTCGATTTTGAAAGAATCGAAGAGGTTATGGTCATTATTAGCCCACAAACCCATGATCTTGAAGGCAACTGATGTTCGCACTGATCTGTTTTCTGGCGGGAATTATCCTGATCGCCGTGCAGACATCGCTGGTAGCCGCGCTGCCCGCATGGCTTCCTTTTTATAACCTGCTGATTCCGTACGTCATCTTTTTAAGCCTTTTCCGTCGGGCATCCGAGGCCCTTCCCCAGATTTTATGGGTGGGGCTGGTCATGGGCATGATATCCGGAGCACCGTCGACTGTTTATCTGATGGTTTTTATAATTTTGTTTATCCTGTTTCGAAACATCAAAAATTATTTTCAGTTGGTTGACAGTTTCCTTTTTGTCATTCTCATCGCTGTCGGTGTTGTCATTGAACATCTGGTATTCGGCGTGGTTTCCATTCTCCAAGATCTTGCCGTTGCGCCGTCATTATTTACCGCGTACGTGGTTTTTATACATTTTATGTGGGCTGTTCTCACCGGCCCGCTGCTGTTTGCCATATTCAGCCGCGCATTTTACGGAATGGACCGATACCAGGCACGACGTTCCGAAAAATTAAGCTGAGCCGCTCTGATCAGGGAATCTTGCAATGCGTATAAAATCCCAGGTGGAAGCCTGTTTTGAATTTGTCGATATCTACTGGTATCGGCCCCGCATTGTATGGATGATGATCATCGTGCTGGCGATGTTTTTTCTTATGGCATCCCGGCTTTTTTATCTTCAGATCATCAGGGGTGAACATTATTACACCCTGTCTGAAAACAACTGTATCCGGCTGCAACGGGTCAAACCGTTTCGGGGTCTGATCTGCGACCGGAACGGCAGGATCCTTGTTGAAAACCGCCCTTCATTTGATCTGCGCATTATCCCCCGGGACGCCAAACCCCTGGAAACGACCCTTGACAACCTTGCCCGGTATCTGCATCTACCGGTTGAGGATCTGGCATTGCGCGTCAGTCAATCCGCCGGCAGTTACAGCTACCGGCCGGTGACTCTGATGGAAGATATCAGCAGAACTGACCTGGCAATGGTTTCCGCCCATCGTTTTGACCTTCCCGGTGTGATCATTGATTGCAATCCCAGGCGCCATTACCTTTACGACGGGTTTGCCGCCCATCTCATCGGTTATCTCGGCGAGATCACTGCGGATGAACTCAATAGCGGCGGGTTCAAGCATAAACAGCGCGGAGATACCATCGGACGTGCAGGTATCGAAAAAGTCTATGATCAGGATCTGAGCGGTCTTCCCGGCGGCCGCGTTGTCCAGGTAAACGCCATCGGGCAGTTGATGAAAATTCTTGATACCGTCCCGCCCGCATCCGGGCACGATATTCATCTGACCATAGATTACGATTTGCAGAAAAAAGCCAATGAACTGCTCTTGGGCCTTTGCGGTGCTGTCGTTGCCATGGATCCTTTTACGGGCGAGGTTCTGGCAATGGCCAGCAGCCCCGTTTACAGCCAGAACAGCTTTGCTGACGGTATTTCAATACAAGAATGGGATGAAGTGATGTGTGATCCCGGCAGGCCCATGTTTGACAAGGCACTCCAGGGAGAATATCCCCCGGCATCCACCTATAAAATCGTCACCGCCATCGCCGGCCTCGAGGAAGGACTGTGCGACACGGGCCAGACCGTGTTTTGCCCCGGTAAATACAAATTCGGCAACCGGTATTACGGCTGCTGGAAAGAGCACGGCCACGGCAGTCTTAACCTCATCGATGCCATATCCGAATCATGCGATGTCTACTTTTATCAACTCGCGCGACGACTCGGAGTCGATCAGCTTGCGTCATATGCCCGGGCATGCGGCCTGGGAGCAAAAACCGGCATTGATTTGGGAGCGGAGTCTTCCGGCCTGGTTCCCACGTCCCAATGGAAGCAGAGACGCTTCGGGGTTCCCTGGCAGGCCGGAGAAACCCTTTCTATTGCCATCGGCCAGGGATACAATCTTGCCACTCCGCTTCAGATGGTGGTTCTAACCGCGGCCGTCGCAAACGGCGGTACGCTTTACCGGCCCAGTATCATCAGTACTGTGAGATCCGTTGAAGGCACTGATATTATGACGGAATCACCGGAAAAGGTCGGTGTTTTGCCGGTAAGCCCTGAAAATCTTGCCATTGTGAAAAAGGGGCTCTGGAAGGTGGTTAACTCCGAAAAGGGCACGGCCCGGCGTTATGTCAGCTCCAATCATGTGGAAATGAGCGGCAAGACCGGAACGGCCCAGGTGATCAGCCGTAAGGCCGATGATCATGAAATTCACCGTAAGGACGCCATTCGCCCCCATGCCTGGTTTGTGGGTTATGCACCCTCGGAAAATCCCCAAATTGCCGTTGCCGTTCTCATCGAGCATGGCGGCGCCGGTTCGAGTACGGCCGGACCCATTGCCCGGGAAGTGATGCTTTCCTGGCTGTCCCCTGAAATTGAAACTGAAATTACAGCGGCGGCAGTCGGCGCCGATATTGTCGATTATACCGATGCCGGCTCCGCGTCTGAAGGCGCCGGCCGTAAATTGATATCTGAATCCTTAAGGAGTGAATAACCCATGTCATCGGAAATTTCCCTGCCGTCCAACTTTATTCGTTATATTATCAACGAGGACAATGAAACCGGTCGCTACGACAACACCGTTGTCACACGTTTTCCACCGGAACCCAACGGCTACCTGCATATCGGCCATGCCAAGTCCATCTGCCTGAATTTCGGCCTGGCCAGGGAGTACGGCGGCATCTGTCATCTGCGCTTCGACGATACCAATCCCGGACGGGAAGAAGTCGAATATGTGGACGCCATCAAGGAAGATGTGGCCTGGCTGGGATTTGACTGGGGCAGACATCTCTATTACGCCTCGGACCACTTTGAAAAACTCTATGCATACGCCGTGACCCTGATCCGCATGGGAAAAGCCTACGTGGACCATTTAACCGCCGACGAGATTCGGGAATATCGCGGAACCCTCACCGAACCGGGCCGGGAAAGCCCGTATCGGAGCCGGTCCGTGGAGGAAAATCTTGGCCTGTTTGATGCCATGCGCAACGGGGATTTTGCCGACGGTCAATGCGTGCTGCGCGCAAAAATCAACATGGCGGCCCCCAATATCGTCATGCGGGACCCGACCCTCTACCGGATTCGCAAGCAGGCCCATCACCGCACCGGCGATGCCTGGTGCATCTACCCCATGTATGATTTCGCCCACTGTCTTTCGGATTCCATCGAGGGGATCACCCATTCCATCTGTACCCTGGAGTTTGAAAACAACCGGGAACTCTACGACTGGATTTTAGATACCCTGGATACCCATCATCCCCGGCAGATTGAATTTGCCCGGCTCAACCTGACTTATACCGTCTTGAGCAAGCGCCGCCTGATTCAACTGGTGGAAGGCGGCCATGTCAGCGGCTGGGATGATCCGCGCATGCCCACCCTTTCCGGTCTGCGGCGCCGCGGGGTCCCTGCGGCGGCCGTTCGCAATTTCTGCGAGCGCATCGGCGTGGCCCGGCGGGACAGCACCGTGGACTTCGGCCTTTTCGAACACTGCGTCCGGGAGCTTTTAAACAAATCCGCCCCCCGGGTCATGGCGGTCCTGCGGCCGTTAAAGATCGTCATCACCAACTATCCCGAAGACCGCACCGAAACCCTGCCGGCCGTCAACAACCCCGAGGACCCGGACGCCGGGACCCGGGATATCCCGTTTTCCCGCATCCTTTATGTCGAGCGGGACGATTTCATGCTGGACCCGCCCAAAAAATTCTTCCGCCTGGCCCCGGGCCGGGAAGTGCGGCTGCGGTATGCGTATTTTATCACCTGCACGGACGTAATCACCGATGAACAGGGCAATATCGTCGAACTGCACTGCACATACGATCCGGAAACCAGGGGAGGGGACGCGCCCGACGGCCGCAAGGTCAAGGCCACCCTGCACTGGGTGTCGGCCGCCCACGCCATTGACGCGGAAGTACGGCTTTATTCGCAGTTGTTTTTCAAGGAAGACCCCGCAGGCGATGACGATTTTATTGCCGGGATGAATCCGGATTCCCTTGAAATCCTTTCCGGGTGCAAGCTGGAGCCGTCCCTGGCCCAAGCCGAGCCCGGTGTTGCCCATCAATTCGAGCGTCTCGGCTATTTCTGCAATGACGGCCGGGACACCATGCCGGACCGGCCCGTATTCAACCGCATCGTCACCCTCAAGGACACCTGGGCCAAGGTCCAGAAAACCCAGGGCGCATCGGGGTAACGCTGGTCAAGCGGGTTAATCAATAGGAAGATATGACTGATACCGATTATTACCGTACCCATTACGCGGAATACCACGACAAAACCTTCCGCATCGATCCGGCGATCTTTCTTTCCGGATTCGTTAAACACCTGCGGCCAGGCGCCCATTTAATCGATATCGGCTGTGGGTCCGGCCGGGATCTGCGCTGGCTGAAAGAAAAAGGATTTTTGGTGACCGGCTTTGATGCATCAGCGGGCATGGCGGATCTGGCCCGCCGCCATGCCCGCTGCCCCGTAATCGAAGGCGATCTTGAAACCTTTGATTTCAAAACCCTGGTCGTTGACGCCGTCCTGATGTCCGGTTCCTTGGTCCATCTGCCTCATAACCGCCTGGCCCCGGCGCTGGCAAATATATTAAAAGCCCTGAGAAAAGGGCCGGATGCCCGGGTTTACCTGTCACTCAAGGAAGGGAAGGGGGTTTTCAACCACACCCATCACCGGGCCTATTACCTCTGGCAGGATCAGGAGATCCGGTCCATTATCGCCGGCCTCGGCCTGAGGGTTTTGGATGTCGCCCGCTCGGACTCGGCCAGGGGAACCGGGGCAATCTGGCTCGGCTGCATCCTGGCGTGGGAGATGGATTCATGATTGATGGGCAATCTCGCTTATTCCGTGATCCTCAGTCAATAAGGTTCCACCGTGCATATGTTTTGGCGGTTGTGAGCGGTATTGATGATGCCGGCAGATGCAGGAAAAACCTAAATCCTTTTCCGATTGTGCTGTCCACAGTGTGGAACAATATAGTGTTTCTTAATGGGACATCAATACGATCCAAGTAACCGCTGCCGATTTCCATGTCCCGCGCAGGCTTGACATATAAAGATTCCTGAGATACATCAAGTTGCGAGAATTTCATGATTCTTTATTTTCTCTTCCATATTTTAAAGACAACCTGAAATCCATCCCTGAAACAGGAACTGCGTTTCAACTGTTCTGACATGAAAAATGCCATATCTCCATATAGGCTTTCCATGGATGCACTGGCTTTTATCTGTGTGCTGGCAATGGCGGTCTATTTACAATGGAGCGCTAAGGACCTGCTCTGGGGGCTGTGGATCAGCAGTCTGTCCATCGGGTATTTAACGCTTCTTGCCGGTTTTCTGGGCCATGCCCTGCACGGCGGGCTGATGGATGGTCAATCCGGGCCGGATGCCGGTGAAAAAGAAAAAAAAGCGCCACCCGGAGCCGTGCTGGCGGTTTTTTTTCTGCTTCCCATTGGGGGAATATTCGGATTATCCATGGTGACTCTGGCTTTTGCCGTCCTGGCGGTTATCAGCATCGCCGCCACGATCTTCAGGCTTATCGGCGGCACGGAATCGATCACAAACAACCGCCGACTACATCCGCTGATTGACTTCCTGATCAACCTGCTGATCAATTTCCCGGCCGGGATTTTTATGATTGCCTTTTTTACCATCCACTTCGGCGGCTTTCATTTTGTCCACGGCATATTTTTAAATGGCTTTTTCCCCCTGCTCGATGACCAGCCGTTCGGCAAAACCCCTGCCCAGACCGCTGTCTTGTTTTCAGATTTTATAAAGATCTCCTTGAAAACCTATTGGCCGTTTATTATCGCCAGCGCCGCCTCATCATTTGACGCCATGATCAATGCGCTGAAAGGACAACGACATGATTTTATGTTTGAACCCTACAAAAATGTCGTCAAAATGCACCTGATGATTTTTATCATCGCGTTTGCTGGAGCAGCCGGGCTTCATCAGTATGTCCTTTACGCCGCACTTTTCCTGTATTTCTTCCCGGTCAGGAAAATCATAAAAAATCTAAGGGCATCGACTCCGGGATGATGACCCTCAAGTTTCTTGCGGGTCTCGCTGGGATTTTTTCCCCCGTGGATTCACTGTTTTCAGCCATTTCCCTGGCCTTTTGCTGCTCTTTTCTGGTCAGTCGGCTCAAAGTTTCACTCCTTGAAGTTTATGAAGAGCATAACATGGCCCTGCGAACATTTGTGTTTGTTTTGGAAATTTTTTTTGATGCTCTTTTCTTGAAATGTTTCTGAAGGCAATTTCCTTGCCGGAAAGAAAAGCCGTCTTTGACGGAGATTCTCTAATAGACCGCCGGATTTATTTAGACGCGGTTGCAATGCATATGGAGATTGATGGTAATTATGGACATTAACTTAGAAAAATGGTAATCATATGTCAATCTTATTCGGGGTGCCTTATGGGATTAGACACTGATGACCATGCGGGCCGGCACGATAATTTTTTATGCCCCTTTTTCAATTTCCATACAATCTGTAACAAGCAGCAATTAAGAGAAGTTAAGTGATACGCCTATTGCCGGATAAAGGGCAGGGGGAACCGTGAGCATCACTGTCGTAAAGTTCACCGACTGGCGGGAATCCATCGCCGCGGCCCTGGACGATATTGGAGCCGGGGAAGTTTTGGCCCGGCAGGAAAAGATTCTGATCAAGCCCAACCTGGTCAATGATTCACCCCATCCGGTGACCACCGCGCCGGCCTGCTGCGAGGCCCTGGTGCTATATATCCGGGCGTGTTCGGACGCGGAAGTCTTGATTGCCGAGGGGTGCGGGGACGCGGTGCTGGAAACTTCCGAGGTTTTCGCGAACCTGGGATACGCGGCCCTTTCACGGCGGCATAATGTGTCCCTGATGGACCTGAATACTGCCCCTCTAAGGCGCCTTGCTAATCCCGCGTGCCGCCTGTTTCCCGAGATTTATCTGCCGGAAATCGCCTTTACCCATTTCATTATTTCCGTTCCTGTGCTAAAGGCCCATTCGTTAAGCGATATGACCGGGGCCCTGAAGAATATGATCGGCTTTGCGCCGCCAAAGCATTATTCAGGCAGGTTCGGGTCATGGAAAAAGGCGGTGTTTCATCAGGATGTACATAACGCCATCACGGAATTAAATCTTTACCGCGCGCCGGATCTGGCCGTGATGGACGCCAGCGTGGGGCTGGCCGGCTTTCACCTGGGCGGGCCCCCGTGCGACCCGCCGGTGGGACGGATTATCGCCGGGTTCGATCCCCTGGAAGTGGACCGCGCGGCTGCGGGTTTTCTGAACCTTGACTGGCGGGCCATCAGGCATCTTCAATAAACATCATCCCATTTGATAAGGCGGGAAGTCTATACATGAAAAAACGCAAAACATTTCAGTTGGTTCGTGATTTGAAAATTCGGACTAAGCTGCTGATGGTTTATGCGGTCCTTTTTCTTGTCACCGTGGCCACGGGAAGTATTTCCGTTTATCTGGCGGTAAAGGAAAACATCCGGCAAAGCATGGAGAACGAGCTGGCCAATACCTCCGACGCCCTTAGAAATATGGTGCACGCGGCGGCCACCACCGCGGTAAAGACCCACTTAAGAGGTATTTCCGAGGCCGGGCTGAAAGATGTTCATCATTTTTATTCGTTGTATAAATCCGGTGAAATGACCGAATCCGAGGCAAAGAACCTGGCCGGCATCCGCTTGCTCACCGATGTTATCGGCAAAACCGGTTATATTTTCGTCTGGGATGTCAGCCGCGCCCCGGCATCTGTTCCTCTGGCCGTGCATCCCTATATTCAGGGGGAAGACGTGGCCTATGTCGATTTTGTTCAGGAAGGGGCAAGACTAAAGGAAGGCTATATTGAATATGACTGGAAGAATCCCCATGAAACCGCAGCCCGCAAAAAATCGATGTATCTTTCCTTTTTTAAACCGTGGAAATGGGTCATCGCCGCGGCGTCCTACCGAGAGGAATTTTTGGATTTAGTTGATATCGCTGATTTCAAAGCGTTTATAACGCCCCTTAAATTTGGCGAATCCGGATATTCCTTTATTTTCGATATCAACGGCGATACGGTTATTCATCCCACCATGACCGGCAATCTTTTTGACGCCAAAGACACCGGAGGGCGTTATTTTATCCGTGAAATGTGTTTCAACAAAAACGGCGTCATCACCTATTCATGGCAAGAACCGGGGAACATGAAAGCCCGTGAAAAACTCACGGCATATCGCCATATACCTGAATATGACTGGATCGTGGCCAGCTCCAGCTATCATGATGAAATCTACGCGCCCTTGCGCAAACTCAGCGGCATCATAGCGATCACCGCGATATTGTCGATGGTTATCGTTCTTCCGCTGATGTTCTGGCTTAGTTCCCTGCTTTCCCGGCAATTGACCAATCTGGTGAAGGGGTTTGCCCGGGGGTCCGCAGGGGATCTTTCCGTAAGAATCGTTCCCAAAACCACGGATGAAATCGGTCAGCTTACCCTTTATTTCAACGCATTTATGGAAAAGCTGGAAGAATATCACATTTCCCTGCGCAAAGAGATGGATGAAAAGATCAAAACCGCTTCCCGGCTAGAAGTTTTCGGCAAATTCGCCCAGGCCGCGGGCCAGGGGTTTTTCATGACCGACCTGGACGGGCGCATCACCTATGCCAATCCGGCCATGTGCCATATTACCGGCTGCGCCGCGCCCGAGGAACTGATCGGTCGAAATATTTTCGATTATTATGAAAATGTTTTCAAAGATATTCTGGACAAGCAGATTCGTCCGGTTTTAAGGCGGAAAAATACCTGGATGGGAGAACTGGTCTTTAAAGCCGATGATGGCCGAGAGATCGATATTATTCAGAATGTTTTTCTGATTCGGGACAATTTGGGCAAAGCAAGGCTTTTTGCCACGGTCATCACCGATATCACGGAGCGAAAGCGGATTGAAAGCATTATTCAGAGTCAGAAAGAACGGATACAGGACCAGTACGCTGAACTCGAAACCAGGAACCTGGAGCTTGTCGATACCCATAAACGGTTGGTGGATTCCAATCTGGCCCTTTCCCGGGAAAAAGAGCTTCTGGCCATTACGTTGCGCTCCATTGCCGACGGCGTGATTACCACAGACACGGGCGGATTCGTCACTTTGATGAACCACACGGCGGAAATCATCGCCGGTGTCAAGGCGGCCGATGCCGTCGGAAAATCCGTGGGTAAGCTGTTTGAACTGGTTAATGAAAAAGACGCGAAGGTGATCGAAAATCCGGCCATGACGGTCATCAACACCGGAACCATCGCGATTCCCATGATGGATTACCTGATTGTCGGCGCGGACGGAAGCACCAAATACGTGATTGCCACCGCCGCACCCATTTATGACGCAGAACAAAGCCTTTCCGGCGCCGTGCTGGTATTGCGGGATGTGACCGAACGCCGTAAAATGGAAAAAGAGTTGATAAAATCCATGAAGATCGAATCTCTGGGCATTTTTGCCGGCGGGCTGGCCCATGACTTCAATAATCTTCTCATGGCCGTCATGGGCAATATATCCCTGGCGAGTCGCCTGGCCAAGGATGATAAAAAAATGTCGTCCATCCTTAACGATGCATTGAACGCATCTTTGAGCGCGCGGGAACTTACCCAGCAGTTGCTGACCTTTTCAAGAGGCGGGGAACCGGTCCTTTCCGTCGAGTCTCTGGGTGAATTGGTGGTCCGGGCAGCGGATTTCATTATGAGCGGTTCAGATATCCAGATGATATATGATATTGAGGAAAATCTCTGGAGTGGAATCGTCGACAAGGGCCAGTTCAATCAGGTGATTTACAATATCGTGCTAAACGCCCGCCAGGCAATGGCGGACGGAGGGACCCTGACCTGCGCTGCCCGGAATTTTTCTTATGTCGGCGGTGAATTCCCAATGGAAGCCGGAAAGTATGTCCGGATCGATATCACAGACAGTGGCCCCGGCGTGGCTCCCGAGATTTTAAAAAATATATTTGATCCATTTTTTACGACCAAAGAGAACGGCTCCGGTCTCGGCCTTGCCATCGCCTTTTCCATCGTTCAAAAGCACGGCGGTCATATTTCCCTGGAGTCAATTCCCGGCAAGGGATGCGTTTTTTCCATCTATATGCCGGCCTCAACGGAGAAAGCAGTGACCACACCTGCCGAGCCTGTTGCAGACGGCTTTGGAAAGGGCATGATACTCGTGATGGATGACGATCGGACAGTGGCGGATATCGCCATGCTGATGCTGATGCATCTGGGTTTTGATGCGGACTGGGCCAAAGACGGCACCGAGGCTCTGGAAAAGTATGCGGCCGCCCTTGATAATGGGAACCCTTATCGGGCGGTCATTATGGATCTGACCATCCCCGGCGGCATGGGCGGCCTGGAGGCGGTCAAGCAACTCAAGAAACGCGACCCCACCGCGGTGGTTTTTGTCTCCAGCGGTTATTCCAATGATCCGGTAGTCGCCGATTACCGTGATCACGGTTTCGACGGCGTATTGAACAAACCCTATCTATACGAAGATCTCGCCAATATCCTCCGTCGGCATCTGGGATGAAAACGCAAGCGCGACCAAACCGGATGATTTGCCGCTTCCCACGGAAGCGGAAAGGTTAGATCCCTCACCCCTTGGGCGCGCAGGACGAGGCGCGGGAATCACCGAGTCCCGATAACGCGCCGCCGGAGCGTATGGAGCAGGCGGACATCAGTTTGCTGGTTTTCCGACAACCGCATTTCGGGCATTCCGGCGTGTCGTTGTCGCCAGCGAATACCAGCCTTTCGAACTGGTGACGGCATTTTTCACATTCAAATTCATATATCGGCATATCAACACCACTTTCTTCGATTTCGGATTCAAAAGCTTTGTTAAAATGATAATACAAATTCAGCCGATAGCAAGGAATGCGAAGGCTGCTATCCTAAAGCGGCCTGAGGCCTGTGTCACTTATCGGCGTTTTCGCCCCAGGCATGCTTGCTCCGGTTGATCTTTTTCCGGACGACTTCCCAGGTTTTGGTGGATAGAAACGAGGATTCAAAACGCACCAGCATGTCCTCAAACATGGCAAAGGGCACGGCAAAGGAAAGTTCGTCGGTTTTGAAGAATTTTCGGGCCGACGGGTCCCATCCGCCCACAACGGCTTTGTTTTTGCCCTGGGCGAGAAATTTAAAGGGCCAGGTGATCAGCCCGGTGCAGGCCGCGCCCCAGGGCGATGCCACCACCTGGATGTCGTTGGTGACAAAGGCGGCGAGCTGGTGCAGACCGCTGAGGGTCTCGGGCCGGACGAAAAAAGCGACCACCGCGGGTTGTTCATTTTCCGCGAACTGGTCGATGGGCTTGACCACGCAATATCTGGCGGGCGCCGGGGGTGGGTCGATTTCCTCGAAAAGCCGCCGCAGGGCATCGGGGGATTCGCAGTAATGCTCGCCTTCCATCTGGCCGGGAATGCCGGATGACACGTAATGAATGATGGTTTCGGTCTGGGGTTTCATCAATCCCAGCCAGAAGGCCCCGCCGGCGCAGCCGAAACGGGCGGCGTCGAAAACCGCGGCGGTCTGTTTTCTGCGGGCCCGCCAGATATGGCCGATGACGCAGGAAAAATTACCGAAAACCGCCTGCCAGTCGATCGCATTTCGCGTCTCTTTTTCCCGGGTGGGAAGGTCGGATGCTTTGGGCGAAAAGGCGTCGGCAGGGTGCTGGTCCGTATAGAAGATCCCCATGGGCGGCTCATCCAGACCAAGGATTTCCAGAAAACGGGGAAGCGGCTTGAGCGTTTCTTGATTCATATGCTTATGGCTCCTTTAGAAAAGTTGTGTTAAGCAACCTGATTATAAAATGATATTTACAACTTTGTTTCTTGCTTCCGCGGCTCTGCGGCCGAAAATCGTCGATCTTATATCTTGATTAATTCATATTTTCGCGTCCCCAGTCCGATTTCCTCGGCATAAACGAGCTGGTGTTCCCAGTCCACATTGGGATAGACCCCCTTGAACTTGTCTTCGCCTGCTCCGGTATGCGTGGTAAGACAGGTATGAGGCAGAGCCGTCTCGCTGTTGACCAGGTCGATGGATGCCTGGTCGATGGCCACGGGATCGATGGATGCCACCACGCCGATATCCCGGACAATGGCGGCGTCGTTGTAGGGAACACAGTCACAGGCCGGAGATACATGGTTGATGAAGGTGATAAAAAGACTTTTTCCGGCCTTGTTTTTTAACACCCCGGCGGTGTATTCCACCATTCGTTCTAAAAAAACCGGGATGGACTGATTCCAGCGGATCTGAACGGCTTCGTTGGGACAGACGATGATGCACTCGCCGCATCCGATACATTTTTTTTCGTCAATAACCGCTTTTTCGGTCTCTATGGAAATGGCTTTCTGGGCGCAGTGGAGCAGGCATTCCCCGCATCCCACGCATTTTTTCTTGACGATTTTCGGCGAAACCGTGGAATGCTGATCCATTTTTCCCCGCCGCGACGCGCATCCCATACCGATATTTTTAATGGCCCCGCCATAACCGGACAACTCATGCCCCTTGAAATGGGCCACGGAGACCAGGGCGTCGGCATTGATGATTTCCGTGCCGATATAGGCTTTTTTGACGTTTTTTAAATTGACGGTCACTCCGGTTTCCGATCGGCCCCGCAGGCCGTCGGCAATGATCAGCGGGGCTTCTACCACCGCAAAGTCAAAACCGTTGCGAATGGCGGTGGTCAGGTGGTGGACCGAATCCCCACGGGTGCCGGCATAAAGGGTGTTGGCGTCCGTAAGAAAAGGAAACGCACCTATGGATTTTATGGCGGCCACGATCTGGCGGATATAAACCGGTCGGATAAAGGCAGTGTTGCCCAATTCGCCGAAATGAAGCTTCACCGCGGTCAGGTCCCGCTTGCCCACCCGGTCCGCAAGACCCGCGTTTTCTATCAAGCGGTTGAGTTTTACGTTGAAATTTTCCTGGTGAGTGGCCCGGAAATCAATGAAATAGACGTTGCTGGTCATGGGAACCTCCGCATTTTATTGTAAACTTTTTTTGGTTGAATAGAAAAAAATTGAGAATTTGTCATTTTGCACCTTTTTCATAAATACGGTCATTTTAACCGTAAAAAGCGCCTGCTGTCAAATCAGGGATTGAAACAACCCGGAATTTAAATAGCAATGAATTATATATGGCTTGCAATGATCCTTCCCGTTGGATAAGGATTTCAGATCATGTTTGACCGTCAACTGTTGACATATTTTGACTGGGGGCTGTTTACCCTTATCGCCCTGATTTCAGGGATCGGTATTATTGTGCTTTACAGTGCCCTCAACGGCGGTCAGCCGGCCCAGGTTCATGTGCTGTTTTACCGTCAGCTCATCTGGTTGGGTCTTGGATTTTGTCTCATGTGCCTGATGTTCATGTTTCATTTCAGGCATATCATCCGCTGGGCACCGTTGATTTATGCGGCCGCGATTATCCTGCTGATCTGCGTTCATTTTTTTGGAAAGCATGTCGGAGGCTCCACCCGATGGCTTCCCATCGGACCGTTTTCATTGCAACCGTCCGAACCGGCCAAACTGGTTGTGATCATCATGTTGGCGCGCTATTATGCTGTCCATGCCAGGACATCCGGGATGACGCTCAAAGATCTGCTGGTTCCGATTCTTTTGACCGCTATTCCTTTCCTGCTGATCGTCACCCAGCCGGATCTGGGCACGGCCGGTATAATTCTGATCATTGCCGTTACCATGACCCTTTTTGCCAAAATTGATCGCAGAACCGCGGTTTTTTTTATCGTGCTGGCCATCATTTTTATACCCATCGGCTGGAAGCTGCTGGAACCTTATCAAAAGGAGCGGATACTGACCCTGGTTTTTCCGGACAAGGACCCACTGGGCGCCGGATACCACATCCGACAGTCGAAAATTGCCGTGGGATCAGGCCTTTTGCTGGGCAAGGGATATCTCCAGGGCACTCAGAAAATGCTTGCGTTTCTTCCGGAACAGCATACGGATTTCATCTTTTCGGTGTTAACGGAGGAATGGGGATTTTTCGGATCACTGGTCGTTGTTTTCCTTTTTTTGCTGTTGACTGGATTTGGATTAAGCGTTGCCCACGGTTGCCGGAGTTCTGCCGGGACCCTGATGGCGGTGGGCATCACCGCGCTGATTTTCTGGCAGACCATGATCAATATCGCCATGGTGACCGGCATGTTTCCGGTGGTGGGCATGCCACTTCCCTTGATCAGTTACGGCGGTTCATCAATTCTGACGATATTTCTTGGACTTGGTATTCTACTCAACATCAGCATGAGGCGCTTTCTGAAAGAATAGGATTTTTTTCCACTATTTTTTAAAAAAACTTTGACAAGCAAGAAGGGATGATGGTAAGGCATTTTTCTTCAATTATTTGAAACCGGATACCAAATCGGCGTTTTTGCCGGTAAAATTGATTGACAAGCGATTGATAAGCGTTTCGGAGGGTACAAATGGTTAAAATTGACATGTCCTTGTTTATACAGATTGCCAATTTTCTTTTTCTGATATGGGCGATGAACAGGGTGGTGTATAAACCGGTCCGGCAGATGCTGGCCCAGCGCAATGCAAAGATCAGTGGCCTTGAAAACACCATCGCTGTTTCGGAAGAGGGTGTGACTGCAAAAGATGAGGCAATGCGTGCAGGGATGAAGGCGGCAAGGGAAAAGGGCCTTAAAGAAAAAGAACAGCTTGAAGCCCAGGCCCGTCAGGCGGAATCCGAACTCATCGAAAAAATCAATGAAAAGGCTCGTATGGATCTTGAACAGATGCGGGATAAAATCGTATCTGAAGCTCAGGATGCCCGGCAGGCCCTTCAAAGGGAAATCGATCGGTTCGCGGATGATATCTGCGTCAAGATTCTGGGGAGGGCGGTTTCATGAAAACAAATCATTCAAG
Organism: Desulfobacteraceae bacterium; assembly: GCA_003597945.1. Taxonomy (GTDB): domain Bacteria; phylum Desulfobacterota; class Desulfobacteria; order Desulfobacterales; family Desulfosalsimonadaceae; genus SURF-33. Next base: position 18,259 of record QZJS01000118.1, read on the forward strand.
TCATCTGTATCCGGCAGCAATTGCCCTGGCGGCATTATTACTGATATCAGTCGCTGATGCAGCCTTCGCCGCTTCCGGCGGCGGATACGGCAGTCACTGGCAGAGCACCGACACTTTCCGTATCATCAATTTTCTGGTTCTTGCAGGCTTGGTTTTTTTTCTTCTCAGAAAACCGGCGGCACAATTTCTGGGGGATCGGATCAAGGGAATCCAGGAACAGCTCAAGGAATTGGAACAGAAGAAAATAGAGGCTGAAAAAAAATTGGCGGAATATACCAGGCGGTTGGCGGATCTGAGTGCCGAATCCGACCAGATCATCGATGAATATCGCCGGCAGGGCGAGTCCATGAGGGAGAATATCCTTAAGGCGGCGGAAACGGCGGCGGCCAAGCTGGAAAGTCAGGCCAGGCGCAATATCGAACATGAATTTAAAAAGGCCAGGGTTGAACTGGAAATGGAAATCATGGAGAAGGCCATTTCGAGGGCAGAGACCATGCTGGAAAAAAATATCACGGATAAGGACCAGGAACGACTTGTGGGCGAATACTTAGACAAGGTGGTGATAAAGTGAAAAGCTCAGTGATTGCCCGGCGATATGCGAAGGCATTAATCCTCATCGGCAGGGAAGACAATCGGATCGATGATTACAGAGAGGCGATGGGCGCGTTTTTATCGCTGCTGGACAGGGAAAAACAGCTTGCTCAGGTCATCAGCAATCCGGTATACAGCACGGCAAACCGCCGCAACGTTTTACAGGCTGTTCTTGAAAAAACCGAAACTCCAAAGGTCATTTCAGCATTTTTGATGCTGCTGTTTGACAAGGGACGGATCGTTTTTCTGCCTGGTATTTACGAGTATTACAACAAGCTGGCGGACGAGGCCAAGGGAATTGTCAAAGCAGATCTTGTTTCCGCGTCCGAACTTACATCTGAAGTCTATGAGCAGATTCGCGGCGCGCTGTCGAAACTGACGGGAAAAGAAGTTGTGTTGGAAGCGAAACAGGACCCGGCGCTTATCGGCGGTGTCGTCACAAGAATCGGAGATCTTGTGCTGGATGGCAGTGTCCGGACACAATTGCAAAATATGAGAGAATCTTTAAAAAGGGGTGAGAGTGCATAATGGAAATAAAAGCCGAAGAAATAACTCAGATCATCAAGCAGCAGATCAAGGATTTTGACAAAAAGGTCGAACTCAGCGAAACCGGCGTTGTGCTGTCTGTTGGCGACGGCATTGCCCGGGTCTTCGGGCTTGAAAAAGTCCAGGCCCTCGAGCTGGTTGAATTTCCCGGCGGGATTTTTGGGCTCGCGCTGAACCTCGAAACCGACAACGTCGGTATCGCCATCATGGGCGACGACTTCCATATTAAGGAAGGCGACATCGTCAAACGAACCGGGCGTATCGCCCAGGTGCCGGTGGGTGACGCGGTCCTTGGACGCGTGCTTTCCGCCGTTGGCGAGCCGCTTGACGGCAAGGGGCCGGTGGACACCACCGAAACCCGGCGTATTGAAATGGTGGCGCCCGGCGTTATTGCCCGAAAAAGTGTTCACGAACCCTGCTATACCGGCTTGAAGGCCATTGACGCCATGACCCCCGTGGGTCGCGGACAGCGGGAATTGATTATCGGCGACCGTCAGGTCGGAAAAACCGCCATCGCCGTTGATGCCATCCTGGCCCAGAAGAATACCGACGTTTACTGTATTTATGTGGCCTGCGGCCAGAAAAAATCAACGGTTGCCCAGGTTGTGGCCGTGCTTGAAAAACACGGCGCCATGGAGTATACTACTGTTATCGCCGCCTGCGCCAGTGACCCGGCAACGCTCCAGTACACCGCACCTTATGCCGGTTGCTCCATCGGGGAGTATTTCCGCGACAACGGCAAGCACGCCCTGATTATCTATGACGATCTTTCCAAGCAGGCCGTCGCTTATCGGCAGGTGTCCCTGCTGCTTCGTCGACCGCCCGGACGCGAAGCGTTCCCCGGCGATATTTTTTACAATCACTCCCGTCTGCTGGAACGTGCCGCCAAGCTCAATGACGAACTCGGCGCCGGTTCGCTGACCGCGCTGCCTATCATTGAGACCCAGGCCGGCGACGTTTCCGCCTATATTCCCACCAACGTGATATCCATTACCGACGGCCAGATCTATCTTGAGCCTTCGTTGTTTTTTGCCGGCGTTCGTCCGGCCATCAACGTCGGGCTTTCGGTTTCCCGCGTCGGCGGCGCAGCCCAGGAAAAAGCCATGAAGCAAGTCGCGGGTTCCCTGCGTCTTGATCTTGCCCAATATCGTGAGCTTGAATCCTTTGCCGCTTTCGGGTCTGATCTGGATGCGTCTACTCAGAAACAGTTGATCCGTGGTGAGCGTCTGGTTGAAATCCTGAAGCAGCCCCAGTATCAGCCGCTGTCCCTGGAAAAACAGGTCCTGATCCTGTATGCCGGTACAAAGGGTTTTCTTGATGAATTCCCCGTGAGCGTGCTGACCAAATATGAAGCGGGTGTGTATAAGTTCGTCGAAAATCGTTATCCCCAGATTTATACCGGGATTGCCGAACAGAAAAAGATTACCGACGAGCTGGATGAACTGCTGAAAAAAGCACTGAAAGAATACAACGACGAATTCAAGGATACAATTGTATAGGACGATCGGGTTATCTGCCGCATTATACAATTTGTTAGAAAAGGGCTGAATATATGGCAACATTAAAGGAAGTTAAAACTAAAATCTCGGCGGTCAAAAAGACCAAACAGATTACAAAAGCCATGAAGATGGTGGCCACCTCGAAGCTTCGCAGCTCGCAAATGACGATGGAGGCTTTTCGCCCGTATGCAGAAAAATTCTCCGAGGTGCTCGGCAATATTGCGGACAAGACGGGTGATGAGAGCAATCCTCTGCTGACTCCAAAAGAGGAAATCGTTAACACGCACATTGTCTTGCTGACATCAGATCGCGGCTTGTGCGGTGGATTCAACACGCATTTGATCGAAAAGGCGGAAGCCCTGTACGAAGAGAAGATCGCCCAGGGACGGAAGGTGTCCTTTACCAATTTCGGGAAAAAAGGCAATACCTGGTGCAGGAAAAACAAGTTGACGGTCGATAACACCTATCTGAATATCGTGGGTTCAAAAATCAGTTTCACCACCGCTTCCAAATCCGGTGATGAACTGATCATGAAATTTTTGTTTGGCGAATACGACGAAGTTTTCGTTGTTTATGCTTCTTACCAGGGTATGGCGAGTCAGCCCCCTGTTATCAGGCAGATCCTGCCGATTCCCGTTATCGAAACAAAAACGGAAGTTGAAAAGGGTACCGCTGATCGTTATCTTCCCGAACATATCATTGAACCTTCGCCCGATGAACTGCTTAATGAGATGCTCCCGAGAAATGTTTATATACAGATTTACCATGCATTGCTTGAGACATCGACCAGTGAACATGCCGCACGGATGCGTGCAATGGACAATGCAACAAAGGCATGCAACGACATGATCGACAGCCTGACTCTGGCCTATAACAAGGCCCGCCAGGCCGCCATCACAGCGGAGCTGATGGATATTGTCGGCGGCGCAGAGGCTTTACGAGGATAATCAAACAATCAATATGCATTATATATCGTTTTGAGGAGGTTTATCAATGGCAGAGAATATCGGCAGGATAACGCAGGTGTTGGGACCGATTGTCGACGTGGAATTCGAACAGGGGAATCTTCCTGAAATATTGACGGCGCTCCTGATCACCAACCCCGCGATCAATGATGAGGCGGACAACCTGGTTGTCGAAGTGGCACAGCATCTTGGCGACAACGTGGTGCGGACCGTGTCCATGGATATTACGGACGGTCTTGTGCGGGGCATGCCCGTGAAGGATACCGGCTCTCCCATCATGATGCCGGTGGGTGAGGCATCCCTGGGCCGCGTGCTTAATGTTGTGGGTAAGCCCGTTGACGGGCTCGGGCCCGTAAGCCATGAAAAGATGATGCCCATTCACAGGGCCGCGCCTAAATTTACCGAACAGGATACATCCGTCCATGTTCTTGAAACCGGCGTAAAGGTCATCGATTTGCTGGTCCCCTTTCCCCGTGGTGGGAAAATGGGCATGTTCGGCGGCGCCGGCGTTGGTAAAACCGTTATCATGATGGAAATGGTCAACAACATCGCCATGCATCACGGCGGTATTTCCGTTTTTGCCGGCGTGGGTGAGCGGACCCGTGAAGGAAATGATCTGTATCACGAAATGAAAGATTCCGGCGTTCTGCCCAAGGCCGCTCTGGTTTACGGACAGATGACGGAACCGCCCGGCGCCCGTGCCCGGGTCGCCCTTTCCGCACTGACCTGTGCCGAGTATTTCCGGGATGAGGAAGGCCAGGACGTGCTGATCTTTATTGATAACATTTTCCGGTTCACCCAGGCCGGTTCCGAGGTTTCGGCTATTCTCGGCCGCATGCCCTCGGCCGTTGGTTACCAGCCGACCCTGGCCGTTGACCTTGGTGGCCTGCAGGAACGGATCACATCAACGGACAAGGGCTCCATTACCGCCGTTCAATGCGTCTACGTTCCCGCTGACGACTTGACCGACCCGGCCCCTGCAACGACATTTGCCCATCTGGACGGTACCGTGGTGCTTTCCCGTCAGATCGCCGAGCTTGGCATCTATCCCGCGGTTGACCCCCTGGATTCAACATCACGGATTCTCGACGCCGCCTATATCGGTGAAGAGCATTACAAGGTCGCCCGTCAGGTGCAGATTATTTTGCAGAAATACAAAGAATTGCAGGATATTATTGCCATTCTGGGCATGGAAGAACTGTCCGATGAGGATAAACTGACCGTTTCACGCGCCAGGAAAATGCAGCGCTTCCTTTCTCAGCCGTTCCATGTGGCGGAAACATTTACCGGCAAGGCCGGCGCCTATGTCAAGATCGCCGATACCATTCGTGGATTTAAGGAAATTGTTGAAGGCAAGCATGATGATATTCCCGAACAGGCGTTTTACATGGTGGGTACAATAGAAGAGGCTGTTGAAAAAGCCAACCAGATGGCGGCGGTATCATAAATTTGACAAGAGGAAACCGATGGCTGAATTAATTCGACTCGAAGTTGTCACCCCTGAAAAATTTGTTGTCAGCGAGGATGTGGAAATCGTCATGGCGCCGGGCTCCCTCGGGCAGTTCGGTGTCCTGCCTGATCATACGCCGTTTCTGACTTCTCTTAAAATCGGCTCCATTCATTACCGTGACGCCAAGAGCAAGCCGCATGTTGTCTTTGTCAGTGGCGGTTTTGCTGAAGTTCTTCCGGACCGGGTGACCATACTGGCGGAATCGGCGGAAAGACGGCGTGATATTGATATCGACCGGGCCAGAGCTGCCCTGGAGCGTGCCCAGAAACGGCTGGCCGCGGATAAAGCAGATAATATAAATTTTGAGCGGGCCAGAATTGCTTTATACAGGGCCATGGAACGGATCAAGGCTTTTGAAGCAGCTCGAAATTAATGCGTGGCCTCCGGATCTGAAACAACCGGATGCTTTGAAATTTTGTATCGCTTGAAACACGAGAGGGCAGATCAAATTTTTTTGATTTGCCCTTTTTTAATGTGCCATTAAAGAACAAGAGAGTAAGAGAATTATGGATTTAAGCAACAACAACGACAGGGTCGCCGTCATTATTCTTGCCGCCGGCAAGGGAAAACGGATGAAATCCTCTAAGGCAAAGGTTCTGCACACGGTTGCAGGCCGGCCCATGATTCTGCATGTCATTGACACGGCCGTTGACGTGGCCGGTAAGAATGTCGTGGTGGTTATCGGCAATCAGGCGGAAGCTGTCAGGGAAACCGTTGCATCCCGAGCGCAAGTGCTTTTTGCGATTCAGTCCGAGCAGCTCGGGACCGGCCATGCGGTCCAGTGCGCGTTGCCGTTTATACCGGAAAGCTGCAGCGCGGCCATAATATTATGCGGTGATGTCCCTTTGATTGCCGCGGCTACAATCAGGCGATTAATCAGTCAACATTTTCAAAATGGCAATGAAATTACGCTATTGGCGGTAACCCTCGATAATCCCTATGGTTATGGTCGGGTAATCCGCGATGCATCTGGAAATGTCGAGGCTATTATTGAAGAATCCGATGCCACCGCCGCCGAAAAAGCCATTGAGCTTATCAATTCTGGAATATATTGCGTCAAAAGAAGTTTTCTTGAGATCGCCTTGCATCAGGTTGAATCCCGCAATGCGCAACAGGAGATATATTTGACTGATATTATAGGAATCGCGCGTAAATCCGGTAAAAAAATCGGACTTATGAACCTAAATGATTTTGAATCATCGGAGGTTATCGGTATCAACACCATGGAGGATCTGCGCCGGGTTGAGGCCGTGATGGGGCGCAGCCGGAAAATATCTTGACTTTCAGAGCGTCGGAAGGTTATAAAATAATAAAAAATATGAGGTGAGAATTGGATATTGAAAACGTAATGCTCCAATTTGATCAGATTGAACACAAATTCGGTTTATTAATTAAACGATGCAGAAGTCTTGAGGTTGAAAATTCTCAACTCATTGAAAAAATTAATAATCTTGAGGCTATTGTTCAAAAGAATATCGATTTGGAAAACAGGTTTGCCGAACAAAAAGACATGATACGGTCTAAAATTGACGGTCTGCTTGAAAGGTTGGACCACTTATCGGAAACAAACAGCGAGGCTTAACACAGCCCACGCAATCCTGATGGAAGGCATCGGATATCTGTGGAAGAAATCGTCTCAATCGAACTGATGGGGGAAATATTCCGGTTTAAGACAGACGATGATAATTTGCAAACAAAGGAGATTTCAGATTTTTTGGCGCAGGAGGTTCAAAAGGTCGAATCGCAATTCCCGGCGCACGCGTTAAAAACAAACAAAATGGCGATAATAGTGTTGGCATCACTCAATATTTCAAAGCAATATCTTGAACTGGCGGATCATCATTCGAATGTTTTGCGTTCCATCGCAACCCGGACGGCCAGGCTTGACAATATGATCGGGCTGAAGCGCGCCGGATAGCATTCTTTATGACCCTGATTCCGCATTTTGTGTACGGCGTATTGTTATTTTAGGAAACCATCATTCGTGATTAAGGCAAAAAAATGATTTTACGATATACCCCTGCCGCGTTCGTGATTGAAATATGTCCCTTGACCCAACAGTTAAACTAAGGGAGCTTTCACTGGATTCGGTGTGCAGGTTCCGCTCGCACGGAAAAGCCTAAAGATTCTATAAGGCGCCCACCTTGAGCGGTTCGGTTCAAGGTTTTTTTCAACACGACGTTCGGCGGGGGTATTCTTTTAAATTGATACATTGCGGATTGATGTAACGCTGTTACGCATGATTTATGATATCTGTGCCAGATGATGCTCGCTTGCGTTCCGCTTGACGCATCACACCGACACCTCGCCATTTTTATCTCATCTCAATTTTTTCACCAGACCAAGATCTAAGATCGTCGTTTACATTTCTTTTTCCAATGATCCGGTAAATCCGCCCCATAAGTACGGGCATCCGGATCTGCATCATATCAGGGAGAATCGTTATGGAAGGTATAATCTATCTGGTAATATTGATCATCGGCGCTGTCGTCGGTTTTTTTGGCGCCCAGTTTTTCAGGGATCATCTGGCGACGCAAACGGCAAAGGAAGCTGAGCACAAGGCCGCCGGCATTGTTGTGGCGGCCGAACGCAAAGCTGAAACACTTGTCAAGGAAGCCCAAATCGAGGCCAAGGATCGGCTTTTCAAGATGAAAAGCGATTTTGACGCGGAAACCGCTGAAATCCGATCCGAATTGAAACGGCAGGAAAATCGCCTGCAGCAGAAAGAGGAAAATTTTGAGAGAAAAAACGAACAGGTTGATGCCCAGTCAAAAGAGATTATTCGAAAAGAAAAAGAGATTTTAAGAAAGGAAAAAGAACTGGAAACCTCCGAGGCTTCACTTGCCGGCCTCATCGATGCTCAACGCAAACAACTGGAGGTCATTTCCGGAATGACGGCGGATGCCGCCAAGGATCTACTTGTCCAGTCAATGGAAAATGAAGCCCGGCACGAAGGCGCCAAGCTGATCAAGCGGATTACCGCTGAAGCAAAAGAAAATGCCGACAAAGAAGCAAAGAAGATCCTGGCCACGGCAATCCAGCGCTATGCCGGGGACTTTGTCGCCGAGCGCACGGTGTCTGTTGTCCAGCTTCCGGATGATGAGATGAAGGGAAGGATTATCGGGCGTGAAGGACGTAATATCCGCGCACTTGAGGCCGCCACCGGAATTGATCTGATTATTGATGACACGCCGGAAGCCGTCATCCTTTCGGGATTCAACCCGGTCCGACGTGAGGTTGCCCGACTTTCCCTTATTCGGTTGATTGAGGATGGCCGGATTCATCCGGCCAGAATCGAGGACGTGGTTAAAAAAGTTACCGAAGAAGTCGACATTACCATCAAGGAAGCCGGCGATCAGGCGGCATTTGATTTAGGCGTTCATGGTATCAGCAATGAACTGGTCCGATATCTCGGGCGCCTTAAATTCCGCACCAGCTACGCCCAGAATGTTTTGCAGCATTCCATCGAGGTGGGTTTTTTGTGCGGCGCCATGGCAGCCGAATTGGGGCTTAACGTCAAACTGGCCAAGCGGATGGGGCTCCTGCATGATATCGGCAAAGCCATTGATCATGAGGTTGACGGGTCCCATGCCGAGATCGGCGCCCGTTTGGCAAAAAAATGTGGGGAGTCCCCCAAGGTTGTATATGCCATTGCCGCGCATCATGAGGAAGTGCCGCCTGAGTCCGTCTATGACGTGCTTGTACAGGCTGCCGACAGTCTGTCCGGCGCCCGTCCGGGGGCACGCAAGGAATTGCTCGAAAATTATGTTAAAAGGTTAGAGGATCTTGAAAATATTGCCAAGTCTTTTAAAGGGGTGGCCTCCGCATTTGCCATCCAGGCGGGTCGTGAACTGCGCATCATCGTGGACGGCGGCATGATCAATGATGAGGATGCGATTCTGTTGAGCAAGGATATTGTAAAAAAAATTGAGGAAACTCTTACGTTTCCAGGTCAGATCAAGGTAATCGTTATCCGTGAAACCAGGGCGATTGAGTACGCAAATAAATGATGCAATATTAAAAGCGGCAACAGGGGACAATGGGTATGAATGTGATTGATATCTTCAGGGAGCGGGGGTTTATTGAAAATACGACGCATGACGAGGAGCTTCGGGAATATGTCGAATCCGGTCCTGTAACCTGTTATATCGGGTTTGATCCTACGGCATCGAGCCTGCATGTCGGTAGCCTGGTGCCCATCATGGCGCTGGCCCACATGCAGCGAAACAAACACCGGCCTTTTGCCCTTGTGGGAGGTGGCACCGGCATGGTCGGAGATCCCAGCGGCAAAACCGAAATGCGTCAGCTGCTGACTACTGAGCTGATCGCCGAAAATCTCACGGGCATCAAAAATCAATTGTCGCGTTTTATCCAATTTGAGGATAATCTGGCCCTGATGGTCAACAATGCCGACTGGTTGATCGGCCTTGAATATATACCGTTTTTAAGAGATATCGGCCGTCATTTTTCCGTCAATCGCATGATAAAGGCCGAAAGTTACCGGGCGAGGCTTGATTCCGAAGACGGTCTTAATTTCATTGAATTCAATTATATGCTGCTTCAGGCTTATGATTTTCTAAAGCTCTTTGATGACTATGGATGCAGGCTTCAGATGGGCGGCAGCGACCAGTGGGGCAATATTGTTGCCGGGATCGAACTGATTCGCAGGACCCGCCAGGAAACCGCATTCGGCATCACCTTCCCGCTGGTGACCACCAGCAGCGGCATCAAAATGGGAAAAACCCATCAGGGGGCAGTATGGCTCGATCCGAATCGGACATCTCCCTATGATTATTTTCAGTTCTGGGTGAATACCGATGATAAGGACGTGGCCCGCTTTCTCGCATTGTTCACCTTTCTCCCCATGGACGAAATCCGAGAGGTCGAGAAACTCGATGGCGCGGATTTAAACCACGTCAAGTTCATACTGGCATATGAAACAACCATGCTGTGCCATGGTCAAGCCGAAGCTGAAAAAGCTTTTTACAGTGCTACGGCCAACTTCGGCAAGAGGATCATTCCGGCTTCGATTCTCTCCTCAAGCAGTATTGCGCGTAATGGTGCAACGGGGTCGGCGGACCTGTCCGTTCACGTTGAAGGCGTGGTATCGTCTGTGACCCGGGATCAAGACGACACCACGCCTTCAAGGGCCATGGATGCATCAGAATTGAAAACCGGCATCCCCATTTTCAAGCTTTTGCACCAGGTCGGGCTTGCCCAGTCCGGAAGTGCGGCACGTCGTCTTATTAACCAGGGGGGGGCATATATTAATGGAAACAGAGTGGATTCGGATGATTATCTTGTCACGATAAACGATGTAGCGGATGGCGAAATCCTGCTGCGGGCCGGCAAGAAAAAGTTTTTTAAGGTCTTTTGCCGGTAATGCAGATTTTCATTGACAAGCATGCTGCATATATATATTAATACTTTTTTCATCAAGGAACTGAAACGGTCTGATTAAATTTTCTTGACACTTTGGTGAAAATGAATATCATATGAAACATACGTCATGAGATTTTTTTCTGACGGTTATCTGATCTTTGAAAACTAGGTAGTGTCAAAGTGAGAAGGGTCTCATAGAGATTGAGTCACTGCTTGAGGGATTGAGTAGTGATTATTGATTTTATTTAAGA
>QZJS01000077.1 GCA_003597945.1 Desulfobacteraceae bacterium
TCACGTACGCTAAGTACGCTGCATTCTTCGATATTGCGCAAGCCTTGATCTTGAACTTTTTACAAGGCCGTCCGATGGCGACTTTTTACGAGACTATCACAAATGGCCGCCTGGAACAAATTATTTTAACGCCGGCCAATGGGAAGGCCAGCGTCGAATTCACGCCTTTTAAAATCCGGCTTCCCGGAATCAGAGATTGATATGATAGGCGACGGCTGCCGCAACATCTCACGCCTGAACAGATTGAACAGGCTGTCGAGACTGTGATTTATTAACCGCGACCACCGAAGTTAAAATTTAGGCAGGTGTAGGGGGAGGGAATTTAAGGAAGAAAAAGATGATCGGGGAAAAGGAAGCGCCCTGTGACCATTTGGGCGAATTTGGATGCCATTTAAGAGGGGACGTAAATGGTATCGGATCTACCGGCGTTTTATGGTCACAGAGCGCGCTTGATTGAACGTTGTAAAAAATTTAAATGGTTAGAATTTATAATTTAAATCAAAGTGATAGGTTTTTGCATCCTGATCAAGGTCGCGTTCTGCCGCTTCATACAGATATGCCGTGGCGGCCAGGCTGAAATTCTGGGTCACTTTGTACCCGAGGCCGACTTTGAACCCCTGGACATCGACGGAATTCAGAGCGTTACCGAAATCGCCGTCCTTTAAAGCCGCGATACATGAATCGGCGCCGATTTTCGCGTAATCCACGGACACGCTGAACTTATCGATTTTTGCGCCAATGCCGATCAGCCAGCCCATATTTTCATCCTCCGGGTCTATATTTCCGCCCAGGAAACTCTGACCTTCCACGCCTTCGGCGCCCATGTTGTAGAAAACATGCGCATAGGGACTAAGCGTAACGGGGTCCATTTTGATTTCGGAGGCGACATTAACATCTACGATGTCGTAGCCGTAATCCTTGTCCATGTTTTCTTTGCCGAGAATTTCATCCACGCGGCCGTAGGTATAGTAGCCAAGTGCCGCCGTGATGAAGTCGATCTTCGCGCCCGCCTGGACGGCATACATATAGGCGACGTCTCGATCAATGTATCTGACGTCGTAACCGCCCATCGTCACGAAAACCGGCGCCATCTGATATTGGCCGGTAAAACCGACGGGCATCACGTCGCCGTCCCAGAGAGCCCAGGTTGTCAGAAAGGGGTTTTTCTGCTGGCCGGCGATGAACTTCAACGCATTGATCTTATGTTCGGCATAGGCGTAATCCAGTCTGATATCGCCGGTTTCAAAGAAGGTGGTGTCCGAATAAGTGTGATTGGTGGAGGTGGCGTCCGCTCCCCCGGTGGCCAGGCCGGCCGCGAGGGTCCAGTTTTCCGCGTTGTTATTCCATTTCATGCCGAGACGAAACCGCTGACGCCAGCGATCCGTTGGGTCTTCATCCGGCACATCTTTTTCCGCGTATTCATAGCGGATGCGCAAATCGCCGTTGATGCTCATGTTGTCAATGAAATCACTGGCGCTGACCGGGCCGGCAAAGGCATTGCCGGAAAGCCCCATCAGCAGGCTGATGCAAAAAAAGATGAACATGGATTTTTTTACCGTTTGCGACATTGTTTTTCTCCTTCTTATTAAAGTTAAATTTCTATTTTGCCATAACCCGTAACATGACATGTCGATAACGCCGGTATCGATATTGTTGGAGCGGAATATAGCGGCTGATTGTGAGAAACAGGTGTCGAATATGTGAAATAAAACCAACATGTCTGTGACGGTTTTGTGACGCGGGTTGGAGTCGGAGATCTATGGATCGGATCTGCCGATGTTTTGGCGGAAAGTTTTCAAAAGGCAGCGCGGATTGAAAAGCGGGGTTTTACGATGGATGGTTGCGCAAAAATCCCGGCCGGAATGGCTTCCGGCCGGGATTCGGTGCGTTGTTTAACTTTGAACTGGATTGTATCGACTAAAAATAAAATGCGGCCCGCAGCAGGAAAATATTGGGGGAATCCTCGCCGCCGGCGATCTTGGATGGATCTCTGTCGGTCACGTCAACCATGATGTAGTTGGCCATGAAACGGACATTGCTGGTGGCATAATAATTAAGACCCAGAGTGATGTTTTCCTGTTTTCCACTGCCGTCAAATCCATCATCATTCAGATCAACGCAACTCCAACGGGCCGCAGCTTCAAAGGCCCCCCAGTTGTTTTTCGGCGTGATGCCCCGGAATACGCCGTTTCGATATCCACGGGTCTCGCCGGTCAGAAAATAGCTGGCCTGGACATGATACCCTTTGAAGGTCGGCTCTTCCCCGGTTTCCCGGTTGATATCGGCCATCAGATATTCAGCCTCCGTGGAAAACGGACCAAAGACCAACGCCAGTTCAAGACCGGCTTTAATGGTGTCGTCCACATCGGTGATAGTGCCGGTGTCGATCAGGCGTACATCCGCATCGGCCCTGGCTTCCGGACGTTCCCTGTAGCGCAGCGTGTTGTAATCCTGCCGGTTTTCATAGGCCGCGGACGCGCCAATGTGCATCAGCATGTTTTCGTCTTTGATGGGATTGGCATAAACGCGGCCGCCGATCCCCATGGGCATGTCGCCGTCCTGTTTGCCGCCAATGGCCCGGCCATATACCATGGACTGGATTCCAAACTGTCCGGCATGGTAATCATAACCGATGCCGAGCCTTCGGGAATCTACAATGGTGTTGCTGTCCGCGGCCCGTTCGATGAAAACGGACGCGTTGGAGCTGGTCAGTTCATCAAGTCCCATGGGAACCTTGAACTGGCCGATATTCAGCGAGCCTCCGAAAAATTTACCGCTTAGCATCACGTCATTGGCGGATGTCCCGTTTTCCGCGAAATCATATTCAATGACAAACGACCAATCCGCTGCCAGCCGCCCTTGCAGCCCCAAGCGGGCGCGACGGTTGGCAAAGCCGTCCCCGAATTCGGTCACATCCTCATCATGCCAGCCGGCGTCCAGGTGAAGCCGGCCCCGGGGTTCAATGTCAGGCGCAAAATCCGTCGCGATGATCCCTTTTTCCTTTAACGCATCGGTGAGCTTTGAGGCATTTGCGCCGGTGGCCGGCATCAGGGCAAGCGCGGCGATTAAGAGGGTTGACAATAACTGCTTCATGCTTTTTGTCCTCCTTTTGATAAAATAAATAGTTGGAAGAAGACGTGAAAAACCGCTTTCAATCTCCAAAGGCTTTCGGTTGGGTGCGAATTCATGAAAGCGGTTTTCACTCTTGTTTTGCCTGTCCGTGTTATGGTTGCTGTTGCTGCTGCGGCTGTTCCACGACCAGCTCATATCCCGACATCGTCAGCTTTGCCGGGGTTTTCATGTTGTCGATGTTTCCCGGCATACCGGCCAGAGGATACCAGAAGGCCATGCATAAAGCCAGGACAATAATTCCTAAGAAAGATCTGAAGAACAGACATTTAAAGGCTTCCCACTGCGTGAAATAGCCGAAGCCATAGGCAATCAGGGTTGGGGGACATCCGATGACCAGCAGCACGAACGTCGTGGCCAGGGGCACGGACATGGCGATGGGCGCCACCGGTGTCCCGGCCATGTCCGCCATGGGGACTACCACGGGAACCAGCAGGGCCGTTGCCGCGGCATTGGCCATGAAACTGGTGATGACCGCCGACAGCCAGGACGCGCCCGCAGCCACAAACGGCCATGGCGCGCCGGTGAAGATAGGAAATATCTGGGTGGCGATCCATTTGCCGGCCCCGGTATCCAGCATGGCCACGCCCAGGGAGAACCCCGCGCCGAACACCATGATGGGGTTCCAGGGATATTCATCCAGGCATTTTTTCCAGTCCACCACTTTAAATGCCATGCATACCACGATGAAAAGACCGCCGATGGCTGATACGTGAATCTTGGTCAGATCCGTCAGAAACCAGAGTATAAAGGTCACGAAAAGAATCCATGAGAGTATTTTTTCATTTTTGCTCATGGGCGGCATTTTTTCAATGGCGATTTCCGCGGGCAGCTCCTTGATTTTGGGCGGATACATAATCCAGACCGCCAGCCATGTGGCCAGACCCAGGGCCATTGACGGAACGAATTGATACAGCATGTATTCCATGAATCCGATATTATATCCGGTGATCTGGCCCAGCAGTTCGGCCGAAGCCGGGGACCGGCCGGAACCGAGAAAGGTGGCGCCGCCGCCGCATGCCGCCCCCAGAGGGATCATGAACATGAAATGCTTGGTAAAACTGTTGCTCTTGTCCGGAGTAAGCCCCATTTTTAAGAACAAAGGCATCATGGCGTAAAGCAGAATAATGGTGATGGTGGCGTCATGGGTCCATGCCGCCAGAAAGGTGGCGCCCATGCACATGATGAAGCTGAGCCGCTTGACATTGGTGCCGCCGATTTTCAATATGTAAGTCATGAGCCGGTTGGGTATGCTGGTCTGTCCCAGCATGACTCCGAGCATGATGATGAAGAAAACAAAGATGACGGTCCGGTTGGCATAGGGTTCCCATGCCGCCTTGGATGACTGGATATTGAAAATGATCATTCCGCAGCCGGCCCCGATGGCGGTGACGCCGATGGGGATGGCCTCGGATGTCCAGAGCAGAACAATCGTCGCCAGCAGGGCGAGAAACCCGTGGCCCCGGGCGCCTAATGCTTCCGGCGTGGGGAGCAGCCAGATAGCAAGGCCCACACCGATGGAAATGGCAATCCACTTGAGGGCGAATTTCTGACTTTTTTCCGCCCCTCCTTCTTCCTCCAGTTTCGCAACACTGATTTCCATACTCATTGGAACCTCCTATCGGGTCATCGCGTGATGATGTTGACGATTTCAAAGAACAGATCCTGTTCCCGCAAAATGCCGGTCGCCTTGCTGCCGGATGTGACGATCAGGCGCGTCTTCTGGGTCTTGAACAGCAGATCGGCCACCTCCATGAGGTTCGCGTTTTCATCGATCCTCGGCGGGGCTTCCAGAACAAGTTCCCCGACTTTCTTATCGGCAAGGGCCTTCATCTGAATGGAAAACAGGCCGTCCCAGCCTCCCCTGAACACCGGGGAGTAACGGATACTGTCGGTCATGGAGGACTGGGGGAGGGAAAGGTAAAACGGTCTTACCGCTTTGATCAGGTCCTTCATGCTGAGGATGCCCACAAAGTTTTTCTGTTCGTCAAATACCAGAATCGACCGGTGTCCGGCTTCCCTGATCCGGCTGCTGGAAGCCAGTTCGGTAAGGCTGCTCATGAGTTTAGCGACGGCTTCCCGGATGGTGCTGTTGACGGTCACCATGGAGTAGTTATCGATCCCGGTCATGATATCCTTGACCTTTTTTTCCGTCTTGGCCGTGCCGTTTTGCCGGACGGTGTAAGCCTCGTTGATTTTTACGGCAAGGATATCGATGTCGCAGGGTTTGGTGAGATAATCAAAGGCCGCCAGTTTGCGCGAATTGAGGGCCGAATCGGGGCTGCCATGCCCGGTGAGCATGATCACCTGGGTTTCAGGGGCGATTTTCTTGATTTCCGCCAGGGCCATGTGGCCGTCCATGCCTTCCATTTTGACGTCTAAAACCACCACGTCATGGGGGGTTTCTTTAATAATATTGATGGCTTCTTCCCCTGAACCGGCGATGGTGGTATCAAAACCTTTTCTTCTGAGCAGCGATGATGTGGTTTCCCGAAACCTTGGTTCGTCATCCACCATCATCACTTTTATTTTTCTGGTCATGTTCCATTCTCCTTTCATAAAGACGGTTTTTCATGTTCGGCCGTGGTCTGTTTCCATTATTGACGCTTTACAGGTCGGTCCCTCCTTTTTAAAAAATGATGTATGAATGTATGATCAGTTAAAAATCGTGTCTTCCGTATTTCAAAAAACGTTTTTCCGCTCCGCCGGTGTTGCCGATCCCGTGCCGCACCGGTCGCCAAACGTGTCTTAAGCTGTCTCTATATTCAAAGTTCATGCCATGCGGCCGCTATGTTGCGGATGGCTGTATTTAGTGCATTGACGTGATTTTTTTGAATGGAGTCCATCTGAGGGAAAACCATTGGATCGTCGGTTTTTTTTACACATTGTAAAATTCGTTTATTCTGAATCCCAGGTTTGGGTCGAAACTTAAAGCGCAGGCACTGAGGCGCCGCTTTAATGTCCTGCTTTGCGGGTGGTGGTTTACTTTTGGGGGGATTGGATGTATTTCAGGGTTGAACCGATTTGAACCCGAATACTTGTTTCAGGAGAAGCCGTGATCCGATTGCAGACCTATATCGCCCATGCCGGTATTTGTTCCCGCCGAAAAGCCGAGCACCATATTTTAAACGGAAGGGTAGCGGTAAACGGTACGGTGGTGACCCGACTGGGAACACAGATCGATCCGGACGCGGATCGCGTTGAAGTCGACGGCCGGCCGGTAACGCCGGCAGCGGACCCGCCGGTCTATATCATGATCAACAAGCCTGCCGGCTATATCACCAGTTGCCGGCACGGCAGCCGCAAAATCGTCATGGATCTGATTGACATTCCCCGGCGGATTTTTCCCGTGGGCCGACTGGATAAGGATTCCACGGGCCTGCTGCTGATGACTTCCGACGGGGACCTTCACCTGCGGCTGACCCACCCGTCCTTTGATCATGAAAAGGAATACGAAGTGGCCGTGGCCGATCCCATAACGGATGCAGCGCTTTCGGAAATGCGAAACGGGATCATCATCGACGGCACCCGGACCCGGAAAGCCGGAATCCGGCGCTTGACCGAGAAGACATTCCGGATCATCTTAAAGGAGGGGCGCAAACGCCAGATCCGCCGCATGGTGGAAAGCGTGGGCAACCGGGTGACGGACCTGCACCGCATCCGCGTCGCCAACCTGCGCCTGGGCGACCTGGCCCCGGGGAAATGGCGTTATTTGACCAGAGACGAGGTTAATGCGTTATCGACTTTCAACCCGAAAAAGGCCGAGGGCCTGCCATAGCTTTGGTGAGAATTCTCGCGGCCCAACGGCTCTGGCAGGCGCGCAACGCATCGGTCCGCGAGCGAATTTGCGCATGTTGCCGAAAAAGGCGGGGCGGTTGATCCGCGTTAAGAATTTCTCACTGTTTGAGGGCAGAGCCCGAGTTTGAGAAATTCAGCGGATCAACCGCCCCGGCCGGCAACACGCGCACTGAGCGAGCGGATTGATGCGTTGCGCGCCTGTCTACTGATATTTGATCTTGTTCCCCTTGACGATAAACTCCACCTGTTCGGCGATATTGGTGGCCATGTCGCCGGTGCGCTCCAGGCATCGGGAAATGATGATGGTCAGGATGGAGCGCCGGGTGTTGAGCAGCCGTTTTTCCGTTAACGGCGTGCTTTTGGCCATGTAGGCAATAAGGGACTGGAGGACCTCTAAGGTGTATTGATCCGCAAGGTCATCCATCTTGCTGATGTCAAAAGCTTTTTCCGTATTCTGCTCGGCAAAGGCGGTGATGGCCTTTTCCAGCATTTCATCCACCACCTCGATGAGCCGCTCCATGGCCGGAATGGGGTCTAAAGGCGGGTTCTGGCACAGAAAAACGGTGCGTTCGGCGATATTGACCCCCTGGTCCGCGATGCGTTCCAGCTCGTTGCTTATTTTCGTGCATCCCAGGATAAATCTCAGGTCCTTGGCCATGGGTTGCTCAAGGGCCAGCATGGTCAGGGAAAGCTCATCGATTTCCATTTCCAGATCGTTGATTTCCCGGTCTCCGTCCACCACCTGACGGGCCAGGGCTTCGTCCCGGTTCAGGTAAGCGTGGGTGGCATTCTGGAGAGCGCGGCGTGCAAGTGCCGCCATTTTGAGCACGGTCAATTTCAGTCTTTCAAGTTCCTTGATAAAGTGGCGTTGCATAGGGTTTCAACTCCTTGGATCAGCCGAATCGGCCGGTGATGTAATCTTCCGTCTGTTTCAGGGACGGTCGGGTGAAAATACTGTCGGTGTTTCCCACTTCAATGAGTTGGCCCAGGTAGAAAAAGGCGGTGATATCAGAGACCCGGGCCGCCTGCTGCATGTTGTGGGTGACGATGACGATGGTGAAATTGGTTTTAAGTTCGTGAATGAGTTCTTCGATTTTTTGGGTGGCGATGGGGTCTAAGGCAGATGCCGGTTCATCCATGAGGATCACCTCGGGTTCCACGGCCAGTGCCCGGGCAATGCAGAGTCGCTGTTGCTGTCCGCCGGAAAGCCCTAAAGCCGAATCATTGAGCCGGTCTTTGACTTCATCAAACAGTGCGGCCTGATGAAGGCTTTTTTCCACTCGTTCCCGCAGAACGTTCTTGTTGTTAATGCCGTTGACCTTCAGGCCATAGGCCACGTTTTCAAAAATGGTTTTCGGGAAGGGGTTGGGCTTTTGAAAGACCATGCCCACTCGCCGTCTCAGGCTGACCACATCCACCGCGGCATCGTAGATATTTTCATTTTCTAGAAAGATTCCGCCCTCCACCCGGGTGCCGGGGATCAGGTCGTTCATCCGGTTGAGGCATCGCAAAAACGTGCTTTTCCCGCAGCCCGACGGCCCGATCAGGGCCGTCACCTGGTTTTTTTTCATTTCAAGGGAAATGTCGGCAAGGGCCTTGAAATTCCCATAATAGAAATTAAGATTTTTAGCTAAGATTTTCATCGGGTTTCCCATTATCATTTTTCCTTATCCGAACCTGCCGGGTCCTGTTTCCGTGTGCCGCGGCGTCCGACTTATTTCCGGTTTGCTTTTTTAAGGGTCACGAAAAAGACTGAGCCCTTTGTTTTTCCCGGGGGCGGGCTTTCCACCCAGATATCGCCGCCCATGGCCTTGGTGGCATGGCGGCAGATGGCCAGCCCCAGGCCCGTGCCGCCCAAAGCCCGGCTTCTTTCCCTGTCGATGCGGTAAAACCGTTCGAATATCCGTTTCTGGTGACGCAGGGGAATCCCCGGGCCTTCGTCTTCGACGGCAAATGTTGCCATGCCGTCCACATCGCTGACGCCGGCGGTGATGGTGGTGCCGGCATCGCTGTGTCGGATGGCGTTGTCCAACAGATTGCGGAATATCATAACCAGGGCGTTTTCCTCGGCGACGACGGGGATGATTTCCGGCATCTGATTGACCAGCCGGATATTTTTTTCCCGGGAGATGATCCGGCAGGTTTCTTCGGCCGCTGCAAAACAGGCGGCGGCATTGATTTCAGTCAGGACAAGTGCCGGCCGGTCCCTGGATTGCAGCTTGGTGAGTTCCAGCAGATCATTGACGATATTAGACATCTGGTTGGCATTTTTTAAAATGGTCCCCAGAAAGGCGTCCATTGTTTCCATAGAGCGCATCTTCGGGTCCAGCAGGGTTTCGGCATACCCCTTGATGGACGTCAGGGGAGTCCTGAGTTCATGGGAGACATTGGCCACAAAATCCTGGCGGACTTTTTCCAGATGCACCAGATCGCTGATATCGTGAAAGACCGCCACGGCCCCTCCTGAAGGAATGCGCACCACATTGACTTCATAAATGGTTTGCGCGTCAATGGCCGCTTTCAACTGGATATGATTTTTTCCCGCGAGCACATCGTCACAGGCCTTTTGAATTTCGGGATTTAAAAAAACTTCCATGGGCCGGTGTCCGTGACAGGTCGGCATGCACCGGGCGATTAAGGCCAGGGCATTGTTGGATGCCTTGATATGTCCGCTTTGATCCAGGAGCATGACGCCTTCCTGCATGCCTTCAAAAACGGCCTCGAATTCATTCTTCTGCTGGTCGATTTTTTCAATGTGCCGTCTGATTTTGTCGGTCATGTCGTTGATGCAGGAAGATAGTTCATCGAATTCAACGGGGGCGGCAATATCGATCCGTTCATTATAGTCGCCGCCGCCGATACGGCGGGTTGCCTGGGTAATCTGCCGGATGGGATTTT
Organism: Desulfobacteraceae bacterium; assembly: GCA_003597945.1. Taxonomy (GTDB): domain Bacteria; phylum Desulfobacterota; class Desulfobacteria; order Desulfobacterales; family Desulfosalsimonadaceae; genus SURF-33. The sequence goes on from QZJS01000077.1 coordinate 9,826, forward strand.
CCAGGTTTCTTGCCAAAATATAATTAAGGATGCCGGTCAGCGCCAGCACCAGGCCCAGGATCAGCCAGAAGCGGTCGGCAATGGCGCCCAGCCGGGCTTCCACCCGGGACAGGGGCATGGCCACCCTAAGTACGACCTTGTTATATGGCGATATGTTCACGGCCTGGGCCGCATAGATCAGGTTGCGATCCAGGGTGGTGCTGTAGCGGACGCTGGAGCTTTTGCCTTTCTGAACCGTCCCGATGAATTCTTCCCGTTCCGCATGGCTGTCCATGGCTGAAAGCCCGGAATAGTCAACGTCCGAATCCGCTATGACCCTTCCCCCCCAGGAGATCAGGGTGATACGGTATTTCAGATTTTCACCTAACGCCGTGACCCACTGATCCAGTTCCGCGTCCCCGTCAAAAGGGGGTTGCCCGGACAGCATCCACGAAACAAAATCGAGCTGGGTAAAGGCATTATCCGTTGCTTCCTGGATGATTTCCGATTCCATGGTGCGATACAGGTGAAGCGCGGGCAAAAAAAGCGCGATGATCAGAATGAGCCAGAAGTAGAGGAGCAATTGTGTGCGGAAACGGATGGTTTTCATTCGCTGTCCTTGAAGCGGTAGCCGACGCCGCGCACGGTTTCAATGGCATCGGCATAAGGTCCGATTTTTTGCCGCAGCCGGCGGACATGGGTATCCACGGTTCGGGCGTATCCGTCAAACTGGTATCCCCAGACCCGGTCGAGCAACTGGTTCCGGCTTCGCACCCTTCCCTTGTTTTCCAGTAGTTCCAGCAGCAGGTTGAATTCCGTGATGGTCAGGTAGATCTGCTCTTTGTCGATCCAGACCCGGTAGCTGTCCAGATCAATTTGTAAATCCCCGAAGGATATTTTTGATGGCGTCGGTTTTTCCGTTTCGTAGCGCCTGAGAATGGCCCGCAGCCGCAGAATCAGTTCCCGGGGACTGAAAGGCTTGGTGATATAATCATCGGCGCCGAGTTCAAACCCCACGATGCGATCGATTTCTTCACCTTTGGCCGTGAGCATGACCACCGGAATATTTTCGGTTTTGGGGTCCCGTTTAAGGGTTTTGCAGACCTCAAGGCCGTCCATGCCAGGCAGCATGAGATCTAAAAGAATCATATCAGGAATCTGTTCTTTTGCCAGCTCCAGTCCTTTGATGCCGTTTAAGGCCGTCAGTGTGGCAAAGCCTTCGGCCTGCAGATGAAACGTGATCAACTGAAGGATGTCCTGCTCATCTTCCACGATAAGTATTTTTTTGCTCATATCTGTTTTCCCGCCTTTTGTAAGGATACAACTTAAAGTAACCCCTGTTTAACCTGCCCGTATCACGAAATAATGAAGCTTAAGTGACATTTGCGTGACGCGGACGTCATCATATTTTTTTGAATCCGTCACATGATTGTCAAAATTCATGGTTAATGTTGGGGCCGTTTGGATGAGTTGCCATGGCCCAAGCAGGAAATAAATATAATTTTAACAATAACAACAAACAAAGAGGTGAAGCAATGAAGAAAATGAAACAAAACGTAATGATCATCGTGACAATGGTATTGACGCTTTTTGCCGGTCAGTGTTTTGCGGAAAACCTTAAAATTACCGGTTCCACCACGGTTCTGCCCATTGCCCAGAAAGCGGCCGAAGCCTTCATGAAGGCCTATCCGGGCGTTAACGTATCGCTGTCGGGCGGCGGTTCGGGCGAGGGAATCAAGGCCATTATCGATGGAACTACTGATGTGGCCAACTCATCGCGTTTCATCAAGGATTCGGAAGTGGCTCAGGCCGTTGAAAAAGGGGCCTATCCGGTGCCGTTCGGCGTGGCCTATGACTGCATCGTTCCGGTGGTGCATCCGTCCAACCCCGTGACCAACCTGACCCTGGACCAGTTAAAAGGAATGTATAGCGGTTCCATTAAGAACTGGAAGCAGGTGGGGGGGCCGGATAAGGAGGTCGTCGTGATTTCTCGGGACACGTCTTCGGGCACTTACGAAGTCTGGTCGGAAATCGTCATGAAAAAGGAACGGGTTTTCCCGGGCGCTCTGCTCCAGGCATCCAACGGCGCCGTGGCCCAGGCCGTGTCTAAAAATACTTTTGCCGTCGGCTACGTGGGCCTGAGCTATCTTAACGATGAACTCAAACCCCTGACCGTCAACGGCGTGGTGGGCAACAGCGACAACGCCTTAAACGGCAGCTATCCCGTCAGCCGGGTGCTCTATATGTTCACCAAGGGATGGCCCACGGGCATGACCTTGCAGTTCATCAATTTCATGATGAATCCCCAGAAAGGGCAGAAAATCGTTGCCGAAACCGGGTTTGTTCCCCTTTATTAATATTGATGATACCCTCGGATCGTGTTAAGTTTTTTTTGCAGCGACGGACGACCTGTAAATATTACGGGCGCCCGTCGCTGCAACGGTTAAATCGAGGACTGATCACAAAAAAATACAGGGACGGATGTTAAATCCCTCCCCGCGAACACCCGAATAAAAACCCAAGGTCCATAACCATGAAACATGCCGTTCGTCAGTTCAGGGAATTTTCGATCCGCGGTTTTTTCTTCATAATGGCGTTTGTGTCCATCGCTATCCTTTGCCTGATCCTGATATTTTTGGCAAAAGAAGGCCTGCCGATTTTCGAAAAAGTGTCGATTAAGGACTTTTTATTCGGAAAATACTGGTATCCCACCTATGATCCGGCGGATTTTGGGATTTTTCCGCTGATCGTGGCCTCTTTGGCGGTTACCGCCTGTTCGGCGGCCCTGGCCATCCCTTTAGGCATCATGACGGCCATTTATATCGCGGAAATCGCCACCCCGCGGCTGAAGGAAATCGCCAAACCCGCGGTGGAACTGCTGGCCTCCTTGCCTTCGGTGGTCATTGGATTTTTCGGCATGGTGGTGGTGGCGCCGTTCCTGCAGAATACGTTTAATATCCCCACGGGCTTGAATCTGTTTAATGCTTCCCTGATGCTGGCGTTCATGTCCGTGCCCACCATCTGCACCATATCCGAAGATGCCATCACCAGCGTACCGACGGAGCTCAAGGAAGCGTCTTTGGCCTTGGGGGCCACTCACTGGGAGACCATTGTGCGGGTGATCATTCCGGCTTCTCTTTCGGGGCTGAGCACGGCGGTTATTCTGGGCATGTCCCGGGCCATCGGGGAGACCATGGTGGTGCTCATGGTGGCCGGCGGCGCGGCCATGATGCCGTCGTCGATTTTTTCACCGGTGAGGCCCATGCCGGCAAGCATTGCCGCGGAAATGGCCGAGGCCCCGTTTCGCGGGGATCATTATTTCGCGTTGTTCGCCACGGGCATGACCTTGTTTCTGTTCACGCTGGTGTTTAATTTCATCGCGGATTACATTTCCCACAAGCACCGGCAGGTGGGGGCCGCGACGCTGTGAGAATCGCGGTCGGAACGAATACTAAATGTTTATAAAATCGGACTTGTTCCAAATTGAAATTATAAATTTGCTTGAAAATGGACGCAGACGGATTAGAAAATGAATGAAGCAATTTCAAAGCCGCCAGAAACCATGCATGGACGAGGTCGCCGGCGCCTGATGCAGGGCGGCATGTTTTTTCTGTTTAGACTGGCGGCGGTCATCAATGCCCTGGCTCTTGCCATTATCGTCTTTTTTCTGGTCAAGAACGGCTGGACCGCCATCAACTGGACCTTTCTGACCCAGATGCCCTATGACTCCATGACCAGGGGCGGGATACTGCCGTGTATCGTCGGGACCGTATATTTAAGCGTCTGTTCCATGATGATCGCGTTTCCCCTGGGCGCGGCATCGGCCATTTATTTGAATGAATATGCCCGCCAGGGAATCATGGTCCGCATCATCCGATTCGGGATCAGCAACCTGGCCGGCGTGCCGTCGGTGGTGTTCGGCCTCTTCGGCCTGGCGGTATTTGTGATCTGGCTGGATCTGGGTATCAGCATCCTTTCCGGCGCGCTGACGCTGGGATTTTTGACCCTGCCGGTGATCATCGGCGCTTCCGAAGAGGCGTTAAAGGCCGTTCCCGACACCTACCGGGAAGCGTCCTTGGGGCTGGGGGCCACCAAATGGCAGACCATTTACCGGGTGGTGCTGCCCGCGGCCCTGCCTTCCATGCTGACCGGCGGCATCCTGGCTTTAAGCCGGGCCGCCGGCGAAACCGCGGCCATCATGTTCACGGCGGCGGTATTTTTCACCACCCTGCTTCCAAAATCCATTATGGAGCCGGTCATGGCCCTGCCTTATCATATTTATGTTTTGGCCACGGCAGGCACGGAAATCGAAAAAACCCGCCATCTCCAGTACGGCACGGCCCTGGTGCTCATCACCCTGGTCCTCGGCATGAACCTGGTGGCCATTATCTACCGCGCTCGGCTCCGGCGTAACGATAACCAGCCGGTCATAGCGGTTTAAGGGTTGCTTTGACATGAGCGCCGCTGTGATTTGGAACGGACCCGTGATCCGTAAAATCCTTATGCATCTGGATCTTTGGGATGTCCGGACTCATGACCCGCCAATTAAAGAACATGTCCAAAATTCCGGAGTTGACTTACGACGGTGAGTATTCGCAGCTCCCGTTTTCTGATGCCTGGGTACAATAATACCCATTGCGGCATACAGGATAGTTGCCCTCAAAACGGTTGAAAATGATTCGGATTCCCGGAGTTTTTTATTCATTACGCCTTCATCCGAAAGAATCGATCACATCTTCAAAATCATCCTTTTCGGCGCCACAAAAAATAAAAGGCCGGTTAAAACTTGAAATACAACCCGGTTTCTGAGATAGGCTAGATCATGAAAAGCAATGCCTTATTCCATTCCAGGTGCTTTATGGGCAATTCATCAATTTTTGAAAAGGTTGAAATCAAATTACAGATGTTTAAGACTTGGCAGCGATAATGAAGCTAACGATTAAAAATCCAGCGCCCGACGATGATTCGCAACAGCGTTGGGGTGATTTTCATTTTGGCAACGCGCTTAAGCGATCCCTGGCATTAAAGGGGATTGCGGTATCACAGGATTTTCGCCCGAACTGGTCAGTGGATCATGGCGAAGATGTGGTATTGGTGTTACGGGGGTTGTCTCAATTCCGGCCTGCAAAAACAAAGTTTAATATCATCTGGATTATCAGCCATCCGGCGATGGTGACATCCGAAGAACTCGACGCTTATGATCTTGTGCTAACCGCCTCGGCATTTCATCGAAGCATGTTATGTGAAATAACCCGTACGCCGGTTGAAGTCGCCCGGCAATGTACAGATTTCGGCCAAATGCATCTCCGGCGCCAGACCCTTTCAGAGGAGGCCAAGGTCCGGGAAGGCATCGTTTATGTGGCCAACAGCCGGGGACAGCGCAGGGAAATGGCCCGGTGGATCGAAGAAACCAATATTGACGTTCGTGTTTTTGGCCGGGCCTGGGAGAAATTCGGCGTGGGGCATCTTGTCGAAAAGGAGTACATTGCGAACGCCGATTTGCCTGAGCTTTACCGATCGGCACATCTGTGTCTCAATGATCACTGGAAGGATATGCGAGCGTTCGGGTTCATCAACAATCGCGTGTTTGACAGCCTGGCCTGCGGCCTGCCGGTATTGACCGATTCATTTCCGGAAATCCGGAAGCTCTTTGGCGACGCCTTGCTTTACGCGCACAATGCCGAGGAGTTTAAAGACCGCATCGCTTTTTGCCGGTCAAATTATGCGGAAGTCCTGGGGCGAACCCGGGAGAAATGGGATGAAATCGGTGGTTTATATTCGTTTGACGCGCGTTGCGACGAGATTGTGAACTGGATCCAATCCCCCCCGGAACGGGCTGCAAAAATTTATGCCCCGGCGACCCGGATAAGTCAAAGCGATGGGATATACCGGGCACTGCGCGAATTCGTCGAGCAGGAAGAGGAAAATACGGCATCTCTTGAAAAGCTGCTGACGCATCAAACCCGACTGGCCGGTGAGGCTCGTCGTGAGGCCGTATGGGCAAAAGAGAAAAGAGAAGAAGAAAGGCAAGCCAAGGAAACGTTTCGCCAAAGCGCTGAAAAGGCGGGGCGGGAAATCAAAGGGATGACAGAGCGGCTTACCCTTCAGGAGCAGGAAAAAAATATTCTGAGTGCCGAGTTGAAATGGGTCCAGGGAAAGCTGGCGGATTTGGAAATCCGTTTCGAGAAAAAACAGCAGAATTTGTCAGAACTGGAAAACCGTCTGAAAAAAGAAGAAAGGATAAGGGGCCATCTTGTCAGTTACGCTGAATTACTTCGCAATCAGATGGATACGATTTTCAGGAGCAGATCCTGGAAAATAGGAGCGCCTTACCGGGTTGCGGCCCGGACCGTGTATGGCTTGCTCAGCGGCAGAAAGATCGGAAAAGCGCGAATACCCGATTGGCCAGACGTTTTAATGGAATTACGGCAAAGCCATGACCGTGCCGAAAAAACAGAAGATGCCCCGAACGCCGCGCAAGAAGCGGCTCAGCAGACTCCAACCGGAACTTTAGAAACTCCGGTTTTCGCCGATCAGATTTTCGGCGCAATGGAGGCGGGCACGGAGATGATGGCTGACCATCGGCCGTGCAGCACACGCGCTCATTGGCGCTTAAGAAGGTTGCCGGGGCTATTGTGGTATCAATTGCAGCGGCTCCTCCTGCTGCTTGGGCGCCGGCTGCCAGACCGACATAAGCGCATGCTTAGCGGGTTGCGGGCCCGGGTAAGAGGAACAAAGTCCGGAAATGGGAGTATGCCGGAATTTCAGGACGTCTCCGATGCTCCCATTCCGGTGCTTAACCGCAACACGGCGGAGGCCGCTTCCCAAACGGGTGAAGCAGGCATCAACGAAGAAATCGGCTACTGGCATAAGCGCGCCATAGAGCTTTTAAGAGATTTGGAAGCCATCCGGGGAGATGTTTCCCCGCATCGTTTGCTGCTGTCGGAAGCAAGGAAACATAATGATTTTCCGGAAACTGACATACTTTCAGACTCAAATGAAGGTGCTGCCCAAAATGGATCAGGATCCGGGTCGGCGGAAAAATTGGCATACTGGCGAGCGCAGGTGCAGCTATTACAGGAAGAACTGGCATATGCAAAGGCCAATTCGAGATAGTGCCCACCCACAAAAGAAAATGCCATTTTTGACTATCAATTGAATCCTGTTTCCAGCAAGGAATGGAAATGCAAGATAAAAAGCAGGAAGCCGAGATCGCCTATTGCGCGCCGGTGATGAATCGATTCAGCGATCTCCAGAAGACGCTGGCCCACAATCTTGCCGTACTAAAAAAATTTACGGGGCGTGCACAGCTTATTATCGCCTGTTTTGATGCCGATACAACCTGCCGGGATTGGGTAGAGAAAAACTTTGCGGATGAAATCGAAACCGGGCTTTTGCGGTTCCATGCTTTGCCGCCCTTGCCGCACTGGCACTTCTCGTGGGCGAAAAACGCTTTCAGCGATTTGATTGAAGCCCGTTATTACTCGAGTTTGGATGGGGATAATTTTCTGTCCGAAGATGATGTCGAAAAGACGCTCAGCCTGATCAGCAATCTGGACCCGGAATATTTGATTCACCATTTTTCAGGCACATGGGGAGATGGCACCTCCGGTCGTATAACGATACCCGCCCATATTTATCGCCAGGCGCCTTACATAAATGAACTGATGCCGCGCCAGTTTGATGAAATAGGCGTGATTCTGCGCTTGCTGACAGGCTATCCCCATCTGGTGTTCGCTTCACGCCCGGGAGTGAATATCTTTGACAGGTCCCGCTGGTGCCGGGAGTACCTGGAGCTCAACGGCATTGCGGTAAATCATCAGGAGATCGATCTTGGCGCCACGGGCAATCCGTTAAATCCACGAAACGAAGATTACATCGATAAAGATGAAAAAATTCATTTCTATCACAAGCTCAATGCCGCTTATACCTTCTGGAAAATCTCCATTTCGGATCCTGCCCGGCAGAAGTTTTCTGCATTTTTAGAATCCGCCCAAAGAGCATATACCCGAACCCGAAGCTGTATGGAAAACATGGATGCGCTTTTTGGGGGAGAGGCGATCAATCGCCTGAAAAAGACCGGCGAGATTACGCTTTACGCGGTAAACCGAAATAACTATTCATTGCTGAAGCCTTGGATAGCCCATTATCGGGCTCTGGGCGTCGAGCGCTTCATTATTGTGGATGACGGCTCGGATCCGCCCCTGTCGGATATTCTGGAAGGAGATGATATCCATGTGGTCTATCCGTATTTTGGGATTTTTCGTTCCTCCAAGGTGTTTTGGCTGAAAGCCTTGATGACGGCTTTTCAGGAGGCCGGCAGTTGGGTGCTGACGGTGGATGTGGATGAATTCCTTGATCTGGAAGCGCCGGCAGCCGATCACCCTGAAACCTCCAAACCCCTTCGGAATTACCTTTCCGTAGCGGACAGCCAAGGATGGGACTATGCCGCCGGCATTCTTCTGGATATGATGCCCGCGAAGGAGGCAAAGGCGATTACGTCGGATAACTTTTTAGAATCAATGGATTCTTATTACTTCCGACCGATAAGTACTTGTTATAAATACCAAAATTTTAAGCCGGTGCAATGGGCCTTTGGCGATTTCTGGCCGATTTCCTTTGCTGTTGATATTCGATTCCGGTTATACGGGACGATCGACTGTCTCCGCAAGATTCCGCTGGTTCGATTTTATCCGGAAATTGATCTCAATCAGGGATTCCATGCACTTCTTCGCAACGAGCGCACCCTGACATGGCAGGAATTGCTTATTCCTGAACGGGGCCTGCTTCCCATCCGGCATTACAAAATGAATAAGGTTTTTTCTGCGGCCAATGCCGGCGCCGCCTTATTGGAGCGGGGGGAACAATATTTTGACCGCACTCGGAAAAACTTGAATCGCATTGCCGAGTCCGATTTGGATTATATCATCCGGAGTTGGTATGCGACGCCTTTTAAGCGGCGATACACGGGGCCGTTGGAATTTCCTTTTTATAAGGGGTTTCAGCGCCGCAAATCGCCGGATGTTTAGTTTAATGGATTTTCAGGTATTTTTTTAACATGGCATTCCGTCCAACAGGCGGCAATTTGAAGAACAAAAATGACGGAGAACATCCAATGGAAGCGCATGTCAGCGGGCATTTGAATTTCAGGCGGTTTATCGTGCTCACAAGATCGCGAACCGGTTCAAACATGCTCATTTCATTTCTTAATTCCCATCCCCATATATATGCGGAAGGTGAGATTTTCAATCGGCTCCATGGTAGAAACCATCTGGATATTCTTTCAAGGGTTTATGGCGAACAGGCGCCTCATATTAAAGCCAAGGGTTTCAAAATTTTTTACTATCATCCTTTAGATGATCCAACCCGCCAGGTCTGGGACAGCCTCATGAATTTGGATCCCCTGTGGGTAATTCACTTGAAGCGGCGCAACATCCTCCGAACACTGGTTTCCAGAAAAATAGCCGGCTTGCGGGATGTCTGGACCGCCCGTTCCGACGAGGGCCGAATTTTGGATGCAAAAAAGGCTGTTACGTTCACCGTACAGGAGTTGGATGAAGGTTTTAAGCAAACACGGGAATGGGAAATCGATGGAGAAAAAAAGTTTGAAAAAGATCGCCTTATTTCTGTTTATTATGAGGATTTGATAAGCAATCCTGAAAGCACGTTTAAGCAGATTACAGATTTTTTGGGTGTCGCATATGTCACCCCGAAAACGATTCTCAGAAAACAGAATCCCGAAAGCCTAAAAGAGCTGATAACCAATTATAATGAATTAAAAACCGCTTTTTCCAAGACCGAATGGCAGCCTTTTTTTAAAGCCTGAAAGGCCATCTCCAGTACGGCACGGCCCTGGTGCTGGGCATGAACCTGGTGGCTACCATTTACCGCGCCCGGCTCCGGCGTAAACGATAACCAGACGGTCATAGCGGTTTTTCTGTATGATTTTGACGGAAACCTGGCGGCGGAAAATCCGGGGAGCCCGGCCCTGGCTGTTGAATATCTGTATTTCGGCGGGAACTGCCTGGCCCGGACGGACGGCGGGGGAAACGTTTATTTTTATTACAACGACGGCCTCGGCACGCCCAGGATGGTGGTGGACGCGGACAATGTGGTGGTCTGGGCGGCGGACCACGAGCCCTTCGGCAAGGCGGAGGTCAATGTTAATTCCACCATCATCAACAACCTGCGGTTTCCTGGACAGTATTACGACGCGGAGACCGGCTTGCACTATAACTGGCACCGGTATTATGATCCGGATACTGGACGGTATTTGACTCCTGATCCGATTGGTCTGGCCGGGGGGATAAATCCTTTTGTTTATTCTGAAAATAATCCAGTGAACTTAATTGATCCATGGGGACTTAAAACTTGGCGTTGAAAAATGTCAGAGGGGTGGAAAACGCTTACATTTCTGAAATATCCCGGCATCAGTCGCGGAAAAGGGATTATATTAAATGAAAGCTTATGATTCCGAGGCGTTGCGGATGTCGCGCCGGCCCCTGCTTTTCGGGGTCCTGTTTATGGTTGTCGGGCTCTCTTTCCTGGCTTACGGGGCCTGGCATCTATTTGGGATCTACATTCAGCCGGCACCCATGTTTGAATTGGAGGTCGGATTGTCTCCGGAAAAAGGCATGATGTGGGCCAAATGCCTTGCCGGGGGGTCCGTTGCCCTATTAGGTGGTTTGATGATCTTCAAGGCGAAGATGGACGGCAAAACGGCGGAAAAATCCGAATAAAAGCTAAAACCTTTTATATCCTTTTTTGTAGCCCTCTTTTCAGAAAATGGCCCATGTCCTGAAAATATCGCCGGCGGATTATTTTATTCAGAGCCGCGATAATCGCGTTATAAAGCAGGGGCATCACTTCGGAGGGAGCAAAAACCGGCGCGGGCATGCCGAGTCTTCCCCGGATGATCTGGGCCAGGTCCACGGCCGTGGTAAAACAGTTGTCGATCCGGGTGATTTTTTTCGCATGGCGAATGGAAGCCTTGGCGCAACTGCCGATTAAGAAGACCTCCTGACCGTCGGCGTCGATGGGTTCATCGATCTGCCCGATGACCATCACCACCGGCCGGGCTTTCTGGAATGCCGCTTCTCCGGCAAATTTTTCCAGGAAGGCGAAATACATTTTTGCTCCCATCATGCAGCCTGTCAGGCATTTGCTTTTTTCCTGTTTGCCGGTATAGCCCCAGTAAAACCGGATGGGAGACCGCATCCGGGCCAGTTCACCGCCGATGTCCTGCCATTTGAAAAATTCTGAGTCGTAGGGTTGGATTTTTTGCGCGGCCCGATCAATATCGTCGATGCTTGTCAGATCCCCAATAAGGGAAATATCATCAATTCGCGCCGGGGCGTATCCCCGTTCCACGGCCCGTTTGAGATAGGGCACGTCCTTGCAATCATAACCCAGCAGGCGGGCTCCCACCAGGTCGATGGCCAGTGGATTTTTACCCATGAGGATCAATCCCAGTTTTCTGGGGCTTGGGAATGCCTCGTTGCCGACGCCGACGTCAATGGCATCCATTATAATAAAATCCGGCATGCCCGCGGCCAGAAGATCGACGATTTTATCGTTGAGCATGAAATCGTGGCGGATGGCCCTTTCGTCATCGGAACAGATGCCGATGTTCAGTTTAACCGCGCCGGTCATGTTGGAAACGCAATGACATTTGAGTTTCGGGAGATAAACCCGGGCATCGGCCCGGGCCATTTTTCGGGAAATTCGGAGGGCGTCATGAACCAGTCCGCCGATAAAAACACGGTCTCTTAAATCCTCCTCGATACAGAACAGGCTGACCGGCGTCGGTGCGTATTTTTTAACGGTCCTAATTTCATCATAATATCCCGCGTATTTATAGGAGAGGCGGGTCGGGTAACCGATGGCCGTTTTTTCCCCCATGTCTATCCGGGAGACATCCGGCTGATCAGACAGTGCCAGAAGGGCCCCGCCGACAACTGCGGGGTGCGTATAGGCCGTGGAACCGTATATTCCATTTTTGGAGGCATAAACGACATTGGGCTTGACAAACAGATTCCCTGCCGGCCGGAATCCCAGTTCTTCCATGCCATCAGCGATGATATCTTTGATGATGTCCCGATTATAGCTTTCACATTTTCGGATAAGGACGCGGGCATCATTGTTCATAAAAGCCCCCGGATACAAGGTTATCTGTCGAGGCCGACCCACGGTTTGGGCGGGCCGATCAATGCAAATGGCGCGGGGTTTATGGGGCCGCCGCCCAGAGCCATATAGCCGGCGCCGATGAAGAGGTTTTCGTTGATTTGCCGGATTTCATCCCGCATGGAATGAATCATGCCGGTGTTGTCCGCGCTGTAATCCACCTGAAAGGACCGCTTGCCGTCTTTCCCGACTTTTGAAACGGCCAGCGCTGTTTTCATGGGCCGGATGCGGAGCGTTTCAGCGGTCCCGCCGGGCTTTTTCCGGGTGAAAAGATTATAGCCCTTCCCGGAATTTTCATCATTTGGCTTAAACCCTTTACCCACCCAGCGGGTGCGCGGGGTCACCCGGCCCGTGGGGAAAACATGGTGCGTGAACAGAGCCGATGACGGCCCGAGAATGCCGCCGCTGAGCAGTTTTGCTTCATACTCGCCGTTTAACGCCCTGATATCCGGCGTGTTGGCGGCATAAAAAAGCTGCATTTTGTCTTTGCGGGACAGCTTTTCCACATCATCGAAAACGGCGGTTTCCGGGGCAACACCCAGAATTTGCGCCATGGTCCTCCCGTCCGGTATCTTGGGGCCAGCCTGTAAAATGTTGATTCCGTTGATAATAATCAGTGATACGATCAATAATCCCAAAAAAATGCCAACATAGATCAACACGCTCATGGCCGCTCTTTGCCCGAGTGAACTTTCCGCTTATGCTTACCGGATTGCTTTTGTTGTTGGCCTCTTACTTTCCGTAAGCTGGTTTCAAGTCTTTGATCATTGGGTAATGTTTTACATTCAGAGTTATTAAGGCGGCATTTGCAGATTCGCAGGTCGCGGCGATGATGGCGTCCGCGAGACCGACACCGTGTGATTTGCCAAAATCTCGTTTATGGAGTCCTGCGGCTCTGGCAATGGCGGGTGTGACCGGGATGACGGTAAATAGGGACACGAAATTGTCTAAAACGGTTAATTCCGAAGGCCCTTTGACGCCGGCGTATAACTCCGCTACGACAATAGGAGATAAAACGATTTTATGTGAATTGGTGGTTATAAAATCTACGGCTTTATGGAAACCGCGCAGAAAATCGATCAGGACGTCCGTGTCGGGAAGAAAGGAATCCTCCATGATTACTGCCGGTCCCATTCGGATCGTATGGAGCTGAAATCGGGAAGATCCGTCCGGTTTTTCCATATTCCGGCCGCTTCTCGCAATATGCTTTCCCGTCGGCTCTGTCCGGTCTGATCGATAAGGCGATCAATTGCTTCACGAATAAGTTCACTTTGCTTTTTGCCAAGAGTTTTCGACATGATTTCCAACTCAACTCGCTGATGATCCGTGAGATAAATCTGAGTTCTTATCATAGGTTTCCTCCGGTAATGTATACAGCAAGATTATACATTACTGCTGCGGATGTCAAGATCGAGGTGAAAGAGCGCTTTCATATCCGTACTTGGCTTAACATGCCCCGGACGTCGTTAAAGAGCCGTCAAGCGGTTTCCGGTTTTTGTTTCTGAATCCGGTCCCGGAAAATGGTCAGGGCCGCTTCGGCCCCGTGGCCGGAAGCCGTAACGATCTGGTTGTAGCCGCCGGTGACGTCTCCGGCCGCATAAATTCCCGGGATGCTGGTCCGGAATTGATCCGTGCGGATAAATCCCTCGGGGGTGAGTTCCACGCCGATTTTTTCCGCCAGATCCGTTGACGGCAAGTAGCCGATGGAGATGAACACGCCGGCGGTTTTAAGTTTCTTGGTCTTTTTGGTTTTGTTGTTGAAGAGAGTGACGGCTTCCACGCTGGTTTTACCCAGGATTTCATTGACTTCGGTATTGTAAAGAATTGGGATGCCGCTTTGGATGAGCTGCCGGGCCAGAAAATCCTGGGCATCGAGTTTGTCCAGCCAGTGAACCACCACCACATCCACGCCGATATTTTTCAGATGCAGGCTTTCGGTGACCGCGCTGTCCCCGCCGCCCACCATGACCACTTTTTTGCCGGAAAAAATCGGACCGTCGCAGGTGGAGCAATAACTGACCCCCCGACCCGACAGCCGGGATTCCCCCGGCACGCCGAGATGGCGGTGTACCGCGCCGGTGGCCAGGAGCAGGGCGTTGGTGATGAATTTGCGGCGGTTGGTCAGGACCGTCATGGGATGGCCTGGGTTGACCTCCATCACGTCTTCCCCGAGAAAGATCTGCACATATTGCAGCGCGTGGGTGGTCATGATTTCCACCAGGGTCTTGCCGCCGATCTGGGTCAGGCCCGGGTAGTTTTCCACCACCGGCGTGGTGGCTACCTGGCCGCCGATGACGTTGCGCTCCAGGATCACGGCCTTGAGTCCGCTCCGGGCCGCATAAATGCCGGCGGTCAGACCGGCGGGGCCGCCGCCCACGATGACCAGGTCGGTTTGGACCTCTTCGGCGTCGCTGTCCGGGATAAAGATGGTCTGCTGCTCCATTTTCTGGAGCGACAGCATGAACAGTTCCTCGGGCTGGGCCCCCATGGCGATGAGCACGTCATTGGCAAATGCCTGGGGCACGGACTGGGCGTCGTATTTCCGGGCCAGGTCCGGGTTGGCCTGAATGTCGATGATCTCCAGAGAGATCAGGTCGGGCTTTTCGACGGCGGCCTTTAAGGCGTTGGCGGCCTGCTGGGGGCAGTAGGGGCAGGAAAAGCTGACAAACAGCTTGATGTGGCGTTTTTCCGTGATCTGCTTGATGACCGATAAGGATTGTTTGCTGAGATTGGACATCCGGAATCCGGCCAGCAGCAGGGCTTCCACGAAAATCCGGCCTTCTTCCCCCAGGGGCGCGCCCAGCCAGCGGATATGATAGCGGTCCGGGTCGATGAGAATGGTGGGCGAATCCGTGACGTCCCATTTTTTCGCCATGTCATGTGTTACGTCGAATTCCCTGAAATCGATTTTTCCCGTCAGCTCCTTGAAATACCGGATCACCTGTCGGGCCGTGTCTGAAAACACGTCATTCTTGCCCCGCTGGGCAAACAGATAGACCGGGATCGGGTTTTTGATTTTTTCAAACAGGTCCTTTATCTTTTTTTCCGATGCTTCCTGGTCGTAGTGGTCATGTTCATGCTCATGATCGTGTTCGTGATCATGGTCGTGGTTGTGGTCATGAAAATCGTGAGGATCTGACATCATGGGGCTTCTCCTGAGAATTCCGTATATTTTTATCAGTTCTCCGATCCTGTTCTTAAATACGTTGCCTTGTGATGGTCGCAATAGACACTGTCGCCGTGCATATGTTGGAAATATGTACTGATTTTTTTAAAATCAGTACATATCAGGAAGCAGATTTACGGCGCGCCTGACGGTTTTGAAGCCATTTTTTTAAGGAACGCTGGCTTTCTCCGGAGGGTTTTCCGGCCAGAAGACCTTCCACGCTGATATCTTCGTCAATGTCCGCCCAGTGAATGCCATGCCCTTTGCCGATAAGCCGCCAGCTTGTTCGTTCTTGAGGACTGGCGTGCTCAAGGCGGGGGAACCAGCCTATCGGAACTGAGATGGTGCGTCCGTCACTTAGATCAACGGACAATGTATCATCTGTCAAATCAGCGCCCACGGCATAGGGGATTTCGATTTCAACGGCCAAAGTATTCATTCCATGCCTCCATTAACGACATTTATTCTTTTTCAATAATACTTCCAATCTGTCTTAATTCAAGTCGATTAAATCCCCCGCTGTTCTGAAGGCGGATGGGATCCAGCCAGTATTTGGCGATCTTGTCATCGCGTTCAATATGAATGTGATGCGGCTCATCACGATCACCGGCATAAAAAAAGAATCGATACGGGCCTGATTTGAATACGGTGGGCATCCGGTCCTCTTTTTTTTTGTATTATGGAAGCTTTACAACGTTGGACTCAACTCAGCGACCACAGCCAAACGGTTAAGCCGCATGCAGCAGAAATTCGACTTTTACGGCTTCAAACGGGAAGACAATGCGCCCGTCGTCAGTGCGCTGGAGGACTCCGGCGTTTAACAGCGCGGTGATATCGCCGTGAACGGCTTTGACGTCGCGTCCGGCGCGCCGCGCGGCTTCCCGGATCGATACGGGGCCGGCGCCGCAGAGAGTTTTTAACAACTCCCATCGCTTTTCGGTTAAGACCCGCCACAGCAGTTCCGGCCGCGCAAAGCTGATGCGCGCGGATTTCTCCGGCTTTTTCGTGTTCCATGCATGGGTAAAGTCCGCCATCGCATCAGCGGGGGATCGCACATCAAGCGTCAGGGTTTTCATGGTTCCACCTCTCGATATCCTTCTGAAAATCATCGATCAGCCGCTCCGGCGTGGTACATGCATAAGTTCTTTCCTCATCGTAATAATGCCGATGATCGCCTTTGCCGGATTCATTATCGTAGCGTAAAACGCATTTGCCGCTCACGACATACGCCAGACTGTATTTAAAGATATGCAACGACCCTTGTGCCGGCGTTGGGAGATGCCATAATTTCAGCTCCGCAAATGCCGATTCAGAGTAAACGATGCGCGTGCAAATGAGCTCAAGGGCTTTCATGATTAGAACAATAACAGTATCAGCGGCCGTTGTCAATCACTCCAACGACTGGCTGGTTTCGCCGGTAAACCCATTTCGAGGGAGGCGTGCTGTTTTTTATGAAGGGAATGACGCCGGGCCGCGAAGAATTGTTGGATGGCGACGTAAAGATCGGGTATTAAAATTCATATTTTCGGTTTGGGAGCCCGAATAGCGCTCAAGGTAATCAGAAGCAGCGTCAGAAACGTCAGGGGAAGCACAAACCAGGTCATGGCTGCGGCGAATGTTCCCAGATTGTCGGACCGCGTGGCGTTTAAAATGATATAAATCGTATAGAAACCATAATAAAATAAAAACAGAAGGCCTTCCCATCGGTTAATGCGGCGGCCGCTGAAAAATATCGGCAGACAGGCAATGGCCACTCCGATCATCACCGGAATGTCGAAAGCAATGGCTGTTTTCGAAACGGATATTCCCCCCGGCGACACCATGCCCGCGACTCCCATGACTGCTAATATATTGAAGATATTGCTGCCCACCACATTGCCGACGGCGATATCCCTCTCTCCGCGAATGCTGGCAACTGCGGAAGTCGCAAGCTCCGGAAGGGAGGTCCCGGCGGCGACAACGGTAAGACCGATGATCAGCTCGCTGATGCCAAGATAGGTCGCCACGGCCACGGCCCCGTCGACAAGAAAACGGGACCCCAGCACCAGAAGAAAAAGCCCCGAAACAATCAAGACGACGTTCAGGCTCCAGGCCGAAGGGGAGTTTATGGACCCTGAACCATATTCTGAAGCGAATTCATCATCGCGGGCCATTTTTTCGCGACGGCTTTTTATGATCAGAAAAACCGTATATAAAACAATGCCGGTAAAAAGAAAGCCTCCCTCCACCCTGCCGACCCTGCCGTCCAGGCTGAATACAAACAATACCAGGGAAACGGCCACCATGAAAGGCACATCCAGGCGAATCAACTGATGGGAAACCACGAGCGGCGTTATTACGGCGGACAGTCCTAAAATTATCAATACATTGAAAATATTGCTGCCCACCACGTTGCCCAGGGCGATATCGCCCTGTCCCGCGTAACCCGACATCACACTGACGGCCATCTCCGGTGCGCTGGTGCCGAAGGCGACAACGGTCAAACCGATCACCAACGGGGATATCCCCAGGGCGGCCGCTGATTTTGAGGCCCCCCGCACCAATGCCTCGGCTCCCGCCACCAGCAGAACCAATCCCGCCACTATCCATAAAATCGACATTTACTCTTTTTCTTTTTGGTTCTGAAAAACTGGTTAAGATCAAGGGACATTATTGTATCGCGAAGTTTAGGTATTCAAGAAATCAAACGATAGATATTATAACCGCATGCACAAGAGGCCGATTTCGAAAAGACAATAAAGCGGAACGGCCATCAGCATCAGGTTAACCGCATCCGGGGTCGGGGTCAGAATCGCTGAAATAATGGTTGCGCCAAGAATCGCATAACGCCGATGTTTCGATAGAGCCTCCGGGGTTATGACACCCATGCGGGCGAGAAGCATCATCACCAGGGGTAATTCAAAAACCAAACCGAAACCGATAATAAAAAGCGAACAAAAAGAAACAAACTTGCCGGTGGAAATGCAGGCCGTGATGGTCGGCCCCTCGAAGCTGAGCAGATACCGGGCGCCGTAAGGCAATAAAACACTTAAACTGAACAGCACGCCGACGCCGAACAATAAAACGGACCCGAACCAGAACCCCAGAAGGACCTTGCGCGAAAATGTCGGGTAAATTCGCCTCAAATCCTGCAAGATCAGGTAAAGCGCATAGGGCATGCTTGCTGTCAGCCCGATGACAAGGGCGAGTTTCAAAATTGCGAAAAACGCCTCGGGAACCCCGAAAGCAACAAGGTTCACGTCACCCGCGATTCTCCGCAGATATCCCAAAACCTCAATGGCGGCGAAGTATCCGCCGATAGAGAAGATCCCGATGGCTATGGCGATTCCGCCGAGGCTCATAATGTTGGAATTAATTCCCAGAATATGCATTGGGATAAAAGCCAGCGCCACCGCCACCGGAAGCACAATAATCGGCACCAGCGAACTTCCGAAATGAAGCAGAAAAATAATAATAACCGCTGCCACCACGATTCCTTCCTCCAGAAGACTGTTTCTCAATGTATGAATGGCGCGATTAATCAGACTGCTGCGGTCGTAAACCACCTTGAACTCAATGCCTTCCGGAAACGACGGTTTTATCTCATCCACTTTCTTTTTA
>QZJS01000030.1 GCA_003597945.1 Desulfobacteraceae bacterium
CATCTTCGCCCTGCCGGTCGCCGCATACCGCGTTATACAGGTCCCCCTGGTAGAAATAGTAATAACCCGAATCGCCGTTTTCCGGGATTATTTTAAAAATACAGGTTTTTTTGCCGAGAATGATGAGGTTGAGAAGGTCGCTGATGGCAATGCGCCCGGATTTGCCGCTCTTTTTATATATGGCACGGATGATGGTTTCAGCCAGCTTCCCGACCTGTATCGGCTTTTCAATGAAATGGATGATGTCCGGGCTGACCTGGTCCTTGAGTTCATCATCTCCGTATGCTGACATGATGATGCACGGGATGTCCGGATACCGCTCACGGATGAATGCCAGCAGCACCAGGCCGTCCATGACCGGCATCTGGATGTCGGTGACCACCAGTGATATTAAATGTTCATCCAGCAGATTCATGGCCTCAAGACCGTCTTCGGCAAAAATGGCTTCAAATTTATCCTTGTATTTTGCCAGTCCGCCCTTAAGGGCTGTGATGAGTACCTTGCTGTCATCGACAATGAGTACTTTTTTCATATTATCCTTTTTTCTCGAATACTTGTGACAGGAAAGCCCCATCATCGGACGGAAGCAGGGGGCTCCAGTCCCTGGATAAACTCATGGACGATCCTGAAAATCCGGTCGGCACCCTCTCCGTTGACAATGCCGTGTCGGGGTTGGTTGACCATCAGGTATTCCTTCTGCCGGGAGCCGAGCAGTTTGAAAATTTTCAGCGATCCATTATAATGAACTACGGGATCGGAATAGGATTGCACGATCAGGGCCGGTATGGCAATACTTGAAATTTTATCTCCCAGTTGTTCCATGAGATGATCCAGTTCCATAAGACCCGACAATGGATTCCGGACATAATTGATGTGGGAATTTTCAGGTCGATTCTCCACGAACTCCTTACGGGCCGATTCCACATTCATCCGTTTCATCAGGCGATTCCAGAGATTGACCGCCGGAACGAACCGGGCCGAAAAATCGTGAAGTTTAAACGGCGGCGAGATGGCAAACACCCCTGCGATATTGCTGACACGTGTACACAAATCCATGGCCAGGCCCCCGCCCGCGGAAAACCCCCCGACCACAATGATCCGGCAGAGATCCGCCATAATTGCATACCCCTCTTCCACCGATTCCACCCATTCCATATAACGCCGCCCGGCAAGATCATCAGGAGCGGTGCCATGCCCTTTAAGTCGCGGGACGTAGACCCAATATCCCATAGACCCTAAATACTCGGCCAAAGCCCGAACTTCCAACGGGGCCGCCATATATCCGTGTACCAGCACAATGCCGATTTTGCCGGATTGCCCGCGAATAAGAAATGGTGCTCCCACATCCGCGCCCTTGGATTCCCCTTCCACGGCATATGCCGCATAATCCCTTTCATAGGCAAATGCGGCATTGCTTATCAGGTATTCCTGGAGGCGGTGTTTCACGCGGAGCCCGTGCTCCAATGCCAGGGCCTCAAGATGCTCCTGAAGCTCTGTTAAAGGTTCGATTTCATTTAAAATAACAACAGCCGGATGATCGATGCGCACCCGATGAAACTCACCTGATTCAGAGAAATCCACCATTTTGACGAACTTGTCGCCATCCCGCCGGATAATTTTTTTATCTATGGCAAAAGACACGAAATTATCAATTTTACCGTACCGGTCGTCGGTGAGCAGATGAATCTGGTTCTGGATCAGGCTTTCATGCCGATAAATCCCCATTTTCTGAAAATTAAGCGTTGTCGCCAGATAGGCCCTGCGCCGCAGATCCTTTTCATCAATCTCGACGGATGGATAATATTTTAAAAGCGTCACCAGCAAGTGATCATGGTTGACGGTAGTCATGCCGTAAATGTTGGACATGTAACGTTCCATGATCCTGACGGCCGTCTTTCGCATCATGGGTCGTGACGGGATGGGATCATCAAAATTGATGGGCTTTAACGAGGCGATATCTTTTTGTACCGCCGAACTTTTGAGATAAGGGGCGATCCGTATGGGAGCGCCGAACCGGATATCCATGTCCACACCGGCCAGAAGCATGGTTCCTTCGGTAATGATTTCCTCCAATACCCGTTCCGAAAGTTCGCCGATAAAGAGTTCAGCCAGACGACTTAAGGCATTTTCCTTTGCCCTTATGGGATAATAGGTCACATTGACGGGGACGATAAAGGTTTCAATGTTCGATATTCGCAATATCTGGTCAATCTGGAAAAGTCGGGCCAGACGGTCGATCTCTTCGGGAAAAGAATCCCGTATAATACGGATTCGCTGCCGATAGAATTCGGTACGCAATGCCAGGGTCGCGGTCCCGGTACGTGGGGGGTGATATCCGGCGGGTGATGCGATACGGAACCGACCCAGTACTTTTTCTTCTGGATCATAGACCTTTTTACTTTTGACCATCCTTCCTTCCGGAAACACAATCCACGCGGCCTCGCCGGTCAGAAGGGTTTTGACCATCAGCCGGTCCCGATCCGGATTCCGTGTGGAAACCACGCCAAGGCGGTTGAAAATTCCTGCCAGCCCTGCATCAAAAAGTTCATAATCGGCAAGATTCCAGAAAGTCAGCCCGGTAAGACGGTGCAGTTGATAAGGAATAAGCAGCGTTTCGATCCGGGTGAAATGATTGATGGCGAAAATCAGTGCGCCTTTGGGAATATTTTCTTTGCCGTATGTGCGTATCCTTGCCTTAGACAGATCCGTAAAAGCCTTCACGGCATATCCCGCCATGCGATACGCAAACCGGTTCACAAGAAGTCCTCCCGCGCTACAGCGAATCTGTTTGTTTCGCGCGTCTTTCGGGACGCGATTTTCTCGAAAAAGGCGAGCTCATCAACAAAAAGATTTATTAAGAACATCTCGGATTATTATAAGATAAATCCGGGCGCAAGTCAACCAAGGTAAAAAAATGGTAAGTCCTGCCCACGGCCGGAAAATAATCTGTTTACACTTTAGACTTATTCATGTAAGGTAAAACGTTATTGGTTATTATAATTATTCACCCGAACCCATCCGGATTAACTGTTCAAGGCGGTCAGGCATGCACGAACTGTCGGTCACTGAAAAAATACTCGATATCGTCCTCAAGCACGCCCGAGTGAACCATGTCCGCAAAGTCATATCCATCACCCTGATCATCGGCGAGATGAGCGATCTTGAAAACGAATGGATCCAGCATTATTTCGATTATCTGAGCAAGGACACGGTTGCCGCCGGAGCCGTGTTGAAAATTGAAAAAGTGCCCATCGTGCTGAAATGCAATCTATGCGGGCAAACGATGGAAATCCGCAGAGAAGAGATCGGCGGAACATGCTGTTCCGGCTGCGGGAAAGCAGGAGACTTCTCCATCATCTCCGGAAGAGAATACTATATCAAAGAAATGGAGGCCGAATAATGAGCAGCGTAAAACTTATCGAGGTAAAAGAGGCGATCATGTCCGACAATGACGCCGCTGCAAATGACCTCCGGAAACGACTTTCACGTGAAAAGACCTTTCTGGTAAACCTCATGGCCTCGCCCGGCGCCGGCAAAACCAGCCTACTGCTGAGAACGCTTGCGGCATTGAAACCCGATTTCAACATGGCCGTCATTGAAGCGGATATAGACTCGGTGGTAGATGCCGAAAAAATCGCCGCGACCGGGGTTCCCAGCGTTCAGTTACGGACCGGCGGCTTCTGCCATCTGGATGCAGCCATGGTAGTCAAAGGGCTGGAGGCCATTGATACGGCGTCCGCGAACCTGGTATTTATCGAAAATGTCGGCAACCTGGTCTGTCCGGCTGAATTCGATACCGGGGCCGCCATGGACATCATGATTTTGAGCGTACCCGAAGGCGACGACAAGCCGCTGAAATACCCGCTCATGTTCAGCAAATGCCGAGCATTGCTGGTCAATAAAATCGATCTTCTACCCTATTCGGATTTTGACATGATCCTTTTCAAACAGCGGGTCTACCAGATCAATGCGGGAATTCGCATCTTTGAAGTTTCCTGCACCAGCGGGGAGGGTATCACGGACTGGACCGAATGGCTGAAACAGTCGGTAAATCGTTTTCTGGAAAAACCCTGACACCGCCGAAAAATCCAGACGCCGACAACTGAATATCCTTAATTATTCCGAAGTCATTGACTTTTCGGACAATAAAAAACTTGACAAAATATTTAATTTCAATTTTAATATTTTAGAATAATTACATAATCATCAGAACCATTCATAAAATCAGGAAAACCAATTACATCTTCACTTATGGTGTAGAATGACACAGGAAAATGACTTCTTTAAACTGGGGCTTGAAATCAACACGCTGGAAGATGTTTCCTCCCCGCTTTCCGACCCTTCAGATGAAAAAGAACCGATTCCTGAAGAGATGCTCGAACAAGAGAAACAAATGAGTGAAGAGAATGAGGACCCCATAGATCCGATATCTGATGAGACGCCGGTAGCAGACGAATCAGTTTTCGAATTGGACCCTCTGACAACAATCAGCGGACAAATTCAAGAACTGACGCGATCCTTTGAAAGCAAACTCAAATACGACGCCCACAAAAATAAAATTATTGATGGCCTGCACCAGGATCTTCAGGAATACCGCCAGGGCCTGTTGCAGAAATACCTGCAACGCATTTTTATCGATGTGATTAAAATCATCGATGACATGCGAAAATTCGCCGCCCATCACACGAACACCCACACACACGATGAAACTGTCGAAAAACTGATAAAATTCATCATCAACACCGCTTCAGATCTGGAAGACCTCTTCACATGGGAGGGGATCATCCCCTATACCTGCGAGGAGGATCGGCTGGACACCGGCCGGCAACGGGTAGTGGATAAAATTTTAACCGATGATCCCGCAAAAGACAGGACCATTGCCGCCCGGCTGCGGCCCGGCTACGAGTATGAAGGTAAAGTCTTGAGGCCTGAATTGGTCAACATATATATATTCTCAAACAACCATATGCCGGATGACAGGATAATCTAATGGGTAATGTTTCAAAACGCATTTTTGGAATCGACCTTGGCACAACTTACTCATCCATCAGTTACGTGGACGAGTATGGCAAGGCGGTCATTATTCCCAATGCCGAAAATGAACGTACGACGCCTTCGGTGGTTTTTTTCGACGAAGGCAGCATCGTTGTCGGCGATGTCGCCAAGGAAAGCGCCAAACTCTATCCCAATGACGTGGTCAGCTTCGTCAAAAGGTCCATGGGCGAACCCAATTTTATTTTCGTCCACAATGCCGAAGAATATCGGGCCGAGGAAATTTCCGCCTATATCTTAAAAAAACTCGCCCAGGACGCCGAACAGTTTTTGGGGGAAAAAGTCACCGACGTGGTCATCACCTGTCCGGCATATTTCGGCATCAATGAGCGGGAGGCCACCCGTAAAGCAGGTGAAATCGCGGGGTTCAACGTTCGGCAGATCATCAACGAACCCACGGCCGCGGCTATCGCCTACGGGTCGTTAGACACCACCGATGATCGCGTGGTCCTGGTCTACGACCTGGGCGGCGGCACATTCGACGTGACCATGATCGATATCAAAAAAGATTCCGTGGAAGTCATCTGCACGGGCGGCGATCATCACCTTGGCGGCAAAGACTGGGATGACCGGATTGTGGCCTATCTGGTAGAAATGTTCCAGACGGAAACCGGAACGGATGAAGATATTCTAGATGATCCGGATACATGGCAGGATCTTCAGTTGTCGGCGGAAAAAGCAAAAAAAATATTAAGCCAGCGTCCAAACGCCCCGATTTCCGTTACCCATGGAGGTGAGCGGGTCAAGATTGCAATGGATCGCACAAAATTCGAGGAAATCACGGCGGATCTCATCGAGCGCACCATCGAATTCACCCGCCAGATGCTCGAAGATGCAAAGGGTAAGGGATACCAGAGCTTTCATGAATTCATCCTTGTGGGAGGCGCGTCCCGCATGCCCCAGGTCAGGGAACGGATCGAAAGCGAATTCAAAGTCGTCCCGAAAATATTCGACCCGGACGAATCCGTGGCTAAAGGCGCCGCCATTTACGGCTGGAAACTGACCTTAAACGACGATCTGATCCAGCGCCTTTCAGTTAAATCCAAAAAAACCATCAGCCATGTCGATGATATTTCAGAAATGATTGCAAGAAAGGAACTCAGTGCTGATGATGTGAAAGAAGCCGCCCGGGAAGTAGCCGATGAAACCGGATATACCCTTCCCAGCGTTGAAAGCGCCATGATGAAGGTGAAAAATGTAACCAGTAAAAGTTTTGGCGTAGTCGCCCACAACACCAGGGACGAACAGATCGTGTTCAATATCGTCTTGAGAAATACAGCGGTTCCCATTTCCAGACAAAAAAAGTTTTATACCGCCATTCCCAACCAGAAATCCGTTTTGATCCGCATCATGGAAAGCGAAACCAGCATGATCGAGGTCCCTGAGGATCATGCCGTTGAAATCAAAACCGCCATATTGACGCTCCCGCCAAATCTGCCGGCAGATCTTCCCATTGACATCACCTTTAACCTCAATGAAGAAGGCAGACTTCACGTGACCGCCGTTGAAACCAGCCAGACACGACAGGTGGAAGTGATTCTGGACACCTCGTCGGTGATCAGCGGTGATGATTTTGACCGGGCCAAAGCCAGGTCCCAGAGCCTTGTCATTCACTGAACCGAATGCCGCGCTCACATTACTCGCCGTCTCCGCCGCAAAATAATGTATCCGAAATGCCGGACTGTATTTAAAAAAATCAACGCTATCGCCGCAAGGGTTGCAAGCATCACAGGGACACTGTTTCCATGCCTTGAACGCCGACAATTTCTTGACCCTTGTCCGACGCAGTCAAAAAAACACAGAAGTATGACTCGGCCCGCCATCGCATCTTTTTTTTGTATAAACATCCGCTTTATTTTTAGTGTCGTCAATGATATGGTGAGGCCGATTGTAAACAGATCCCCAAAAAATTTCAGGTGAAAATGGAACGCGACAATTTTTATATTCTGCTGGAACTTAATGTCGAGCCGCCGGAAACCAATGACACGGTCATCTATGAGGTCATCCAGAAAAAAAAGGCGGAATGGAGCCGGCTTCGCAACCATCCTACAAAAGGCATCCAGGCTCAGAAATACATCAGCTTGATCCCGGAAATACAGCGGGTCATGATGCACCAGGAAC
Organism: Desulfobacteraceae bacterium; assembly: GCA_003597945.1. Lineage (GTDB taxonomy): Bacteria > Desulfobacterota > Desulfobacteria > Desulfobacterales > Desulfosalsimonadaceae > SURF-33. The sequence goes on from QZJS01000030.1 coordinate 7,174, forward strand.
TGCGCCAAAAGGAAGCCCTTGATGCCCTCAACATTTTAAAAAAGGGAAAACAGGATAAATTTGCCGAAATCGACAGGCATATCGATATACTCATCGGCAAAGGTTATCTTCTTGACGAGGAAATCGCCAAGCTTGCGGACATCCACGAAATCAAGGAAAGCGAAATCAAGGAGCGGATCACCGCCAAAAAGGAAATACAATATCAGAAGGTCGATCAGGCCATCGTCCTGCGAATGGAAAAAGGATATATCACCGAAGTAGAAATCGCCAAAATCGCCAAGCGCTATGGTTTCAAACCGGAGGAAGTCCGCAGGCGCGTTCGCTGCCCGATTGTAAAAGACGACAAGGAAAAAATCGCAAAACCCCAGGCCCTTGACAAATCCATTGAAAAATCAATCATTGAAAATTTAAAAATCGTTCAAAAATCGTCATTGTACGACTTCCTCAATCTACCGGAAACCGCCGAGCTGTCCCTGCTCCAGGAAAAAGCGACGCATAAGAAAAAAGAGCTGGCCAACTTCAGCAGAAAAGATGCGGAAATCACCGCCGGAAACATACTTGCCGGTCAATGCCTGACGATATTCAAAAGCAACGAAAGCCGGAATGCCTACGACATCAGCCTGGCAAAAGCCAAGCTCACCTCTTTGCATTCTGATATCGACGTTTCCGCCATCGGCGGCACCATCCGGCCCGAATATTTCAACCTCCTGGTATCAAAAGCCATGGACTATGGCATGGACCAGGAAGAGGCCGACGCATATATCAACAATTACTGCAGGGAAAAAAATTACCGGATTGAAAAAACTCCCCATAAAAAACGCTCAATGCGGATTATCGCCATCACCGCGATCGTTGCCGTTTTGATCATAGCCATTGGCGGGGTTGTCTTCCACATAATCAATGAAAAAAAATCCGATGTTACAAAATACCAGGAACTGCTGGCCCGGGTGGAAAGCCAGCCCGCCCCCGAAAAAAAGATCGCACTTCTCAAAGCCTATGCCGATGCTAATAAAACCAGTGATCACGCCAGGGACGCCTATGCCAGGATCACCCAGATAGAAAAGCAAATCACAACCCGCGAATGGGAAAAAGTTGAAAAGGCCGCTGAAAAACTCCTTCGGAGCAATGACTTGGAAGAAGCCCGTTCATTATACCAAAAATTTCACGAATCCCCGAACGCCGGAGAAGCCCGGACCCGTGCTGCGGATCAGATTCAAAAATTGTCAAATCAGATTGAAAACAGGGACTATGAAAGGATTGCGCAGATCCTGGCGACCGGAGAAGCGGATGAAAAAATCGCCGCTTTACAGCAATATCTGGACGACCATCCGGCCGGTACCCATCGCGATGCGGTAAACGCGCATATCCAGGACATAAGTGCCGAATATTTCATCTTTATCCGGAAACAACTCGATGCGTGCGAAAAAGAGGAAGACTGGCCCGAATGTATTGCCCTTAGCCAGGCATTTATTAAACATTATGACAACAGTTACGCCGACCAGTTAAAAGCATTGCTGCCGGGCTACCAGGAGCGGGATCACTACGATAAAATATTTGAGGCGCTGGTGAAAAAAGCGAACCAATTCGGAAACGACCACGCCGCCGCCAGGGAGGTTTTCACGGATTTTCTGGCCGCCTATCCCGGCGCACCCATCAGGACCGATATCGAAATAAAAATTACTGAAATCGATGACAATGCCGCCGCCCACGCAAAAGCTGAAAAAATGGCGGAACTCCGGGAGCTGCTGAAACAAAGCGGGCGTTTTACCATACAGAAGGAGGGTGTAGCGGTTGATTCAAAAACCCGTCTTATGTGGAGCATTCTGGATGCCCGGGCAATGACCCCGACCAAAACATGCATGGATTACGAAAAGGCGAAAACCTTTGTTAAGGACCTTTCCATTGGCGGATATCGGGACTGGCGCCTGCCGACACCCGGTGAACTGGCCGGTATCTATAAAACCGACCCGGTATTTCCCGTGGGAAGTGATAATGACTGGTACTGGACGTCCGAACATTTCACAAGATATGCGGACGGGTGGCAGGTCAATGTCAGCACATTGCACAGGGTAAGCCCGGCTGAATGGGTCGCCCGCAACATGGATTCCAGAGAATGCGGAAACGTGAGAGCCGTCCGGAACCCATGAAACCAGATCCGCCCATAGGCATTTCACTCAAGCCCTCTTTTCAACCTCCCGGTACAAAAGGTTGACCACGGGCTCCAGAAAACCGTTTTCACTCATGACGCGCACTATTTCCAGTTCCTTGCGATCCTCATCCGTTACAATTTTTTCCGCCTCCTCCCGGATAGATTGCATCAGTTCTTCCGGGTCAACAGCGCTTCGGAAAATCCGCGTCAGCATCAGGCGTATGCTGCTTGATCTGCGCAGATTCATCATGTCCAGGCTCTGACGGATCATCTTTCCATCAATGGTTTCCAATTGCGCCACCACGGTCCTGGCGGACGCTATGGGATCAGACGGTTTTCCGGGAGTCGGCTTTGTTTTTTCCCCTGACGATTCGGTTTTCCGAGAGATCGCCTCTGCTCGGGGTTTTGCCGCCGGCCTTTTTTTAGCGGCTGGTTCCAGTTTCTCCGGACTCATTGTTTTTCGCGCCGCTTTTTTCATTTCAACGGTGGGTTCCTGTCTCCGTTGGATCTGTTTCCCATGCGACGGGGGCGCCGCCCACTCGGTCGCCGACAGGTCATCCATGTCAATGGCGCCATAATAGACAACGGAGGGGTCCAATTCTACATTGGCCACATAGACAAACTGGTCATCCGCATCCTGGGTTTGTTCAAACGATCCCAGCGTTGCCAGACCGTCAAGGCTTGCGGCCAAAGACTCATGGACAGAATTAATTTCCATCCGCCGCTGGTCGGGATCCGCGTTTGTCGTCTCCATGCTCGCCCAGAAATAATCGGAGTCCCTTGTCAGGGCATTGATCTCAATCACATGCCCGGAATCCCATCTTAGCTGGAGCCCGTTTTCAAGTTCCGTCAGTTCATGTCCCTGGTCCTGTAGAAACCGCTTAAGCTTGTCCACATTGTCGTTTATATCGGTCATCCATCGATCCTGTAAGCTTTACGGTAAAAAGCAGAATCTGTTAAAAAGCCTTAAAACAGCTTCTACTCAAAATCAATGCCGGCGGGCCATAGATAATAAAATCCGGGCTGGCTCAGCATCGTCAGATCCGGAAAACCCAGGTCCACCAAATGTAGGCGGCCTCGGCTCGACAGTGCGTTGGTGTTATAAATATTGTCATCCGGATATTCTTCCCGACGGTAGACCACCAGCCGGCTTTTTTCCGGAAGGGCGGCCAGTCGGCGGGTCCGATCGACAGCGTCGCTTAGATATCCGATCTCATCCACCAGGCCCTGCTCCATGGCCTCTTGAGCCAGATAAATGCGGGCACTGGCAATCTCGGCAAGCCTTTCCGGATCGATCCGGCGGTGTTTTCCCACCAGATCGATAAAACGGGTCCCGAGACGGTCGGTCAAATCCTGGAAAATAGCAACTTCGGTTTCCGTGGCCTCCCTGAAGGGAGAGCCCATGTCCTTGTTTTCTCCGGATGTATTCACCGAGACGGCCACGCCGATTTTATCCATCAGACCGTATACCCTGGGGCGCAAAAACACCACGCCGATGGAACCGGTCACCGACGTGGGATGGGCCATAATAAGATCCGCGGGCAGGGCCATGTAATAACCGCCGGATGCGGCGATATTCATCATCACCGCCGTCACTTTGGCGCCGGTCCGTTCTTTATAGGCCAGTATTTCGTGATAAAGCAGATCACTGGCCGTGACCGATCCCCCTGGAGAATCAATGGTCAGTATTATCGCCTTGACCTGGGAATCCTTTTCCGCCAGCCTGAGCTGGGACACAATATCCTGCACCATACTCGGTTCGGTGCGGAGCATCCCTTTTCTGCCATAATCGGAAATAACGCCTTTGACCGGAATCAAAAGAATTTTCTCCCTTCCCTCACCTTCAAGGGTGAATTCCTGCAGCGGATCCGTCGCGTCGCTAAACAGCTTGACATTGGGCGACACGCAACCCGATGCGAATGTAATCAACATAACGATTAATAAAACAAAAATATTTCGTGTCATGTTTTCAATCTCCCTGAAACAACATAGGTTATCTGTCCTTCGCATTCCGCACGACGATGAAAACCGCGTCACGCTTCGGCTGTTCCCGGTCATTATGATCAAATATGCCGCCTGAATCAAACATTATTATCAGGATCATTTTTTAACCCTTATGGGATTGTATCCAAAAAGTGATTGATTTGGAAGGCTTGTTAAAATACTATGCTTTATCATATAATAAACCATTTCACGGGTCATCGCGCAAATCGGGCCGGCCGCTGAAACACTTGGCTGTGATCAAATATCCGGGGGAATGGTTATCGCATTAAAAGCGAGATTTCTAAGGAGGTGATGGGCTTCAAAAGCATTAGCGGCAAGGGGAAAAATGCTGAGCTTTTCACGACCGAAAACGGTCATTTTTTTCAAGACCCTTGGCAAGCATTTCAAACGAAGAACGGAGAACATAATGATATACAGATTGTTGTTAAAAATATCCTTTTTTTCACTCGTGAGCGTTTTTATTTTCACACACACAGCCTTAACCGCCGACCCACCTAAGGCGGAAGAAAAAACCATAACCAATGCCCTCGGCATGGAGTTTAACCTTATTCCCCCGGGAACCTTCATCATGGGAAGCCCGTCAAAGGAACCCGGCCGCTACGGCGACGAAGTCCGGCACCAGGTGACACTGACAAAAGGATATTACCTTCAGACCACGGAAGTAACCCAGGGACAGTGGAAAGCGTTGATGGGAGACAATCCATCGTATTTTAAGAACTGCGGTGAAGATTGCCCCGTGGAGCAGGTATCCTGGTACGACGTGCAGGAATTCATTCACAAGCTCAACGCCCGGGAGGGTGCCGATGTATACCGGCTCCCCACAGAAGCCGAATGGGAATACGCAGCCAATGCAGGCTCCCTTGAAGCCATAGCTAATGGCGCACTCACGGCAACCGGATGCGAATGGGATCGCAATCTCAGCCCCATGGGATGGTATTGCGGAAATTCAGAAGTCAAGTACGCCGGTTGTCTGGATACAAGCGGTTGGGGCGGGCCGAAATGCGCGGGGACGCGTCCCGTAGCCAAAAAGAAGCCCAATGCATGGGGATTCTATGACATGCACGGAAATGTATGGGAATGGTGCGCGGACTGGTATGGAGATTATCCCACTTCCGCTGTTATCGATCCCACCGGACCCGCTGACGGCGATACTAAAGTGCTGCGGGGCGGCAGTTGGATAAATTACGCAAGGTTCTGCCGGTCAGCCAGCCGGTTCGATTCCGTTCCCAGCCTGCGCTACGGCAACAGTGGTTTTCGGCTTGTGCGTATTCCGGAAAAATAAATTATAAACCAGAGAACCCGGTGTCAAAAAAGGTGGAATTATGGTGAAACTGGCGGATTGTAAATTAAAAAGGGTTTGCAAGCCGAACCTGCAAACCCTTGATTTTTCTGGTGGAGCTGAGGGGGATCGAACCCCTGGCCTCATGACTGCCAGTCATGCGCTCTCCCAGCTGAGCTACAGCCCCGATGCAATGACACACCTCAAGTAATAAAATGTATACGGCGTGTCAATAATTATTTTTTCCGCCCTTTCACAAAAGCCCATCAGCGGCGGAAAAAAGCTAATCCGCCCTGTCCGGCATCCGTCAGACAGGGAAGCACCGCATGCACACCGATAAAATATTGACAAAATATTATATTATCCATAGAAATACCTTTACCCTTACCGGGCGAAAAGGCCTCATCGGGCCATTCAGATGATGCGACGGTTTCATTATAATATCAATCTTACAACCAAAAGAGAAAGTTAAGCGAGGAAACACATGCTACGACTCATGCGGGAAAGCGCCGGTTCCTGGATCATCAAAATTCTTTTAGGGCTTATCGTGCTGGCATTTGTATTTGTAGGCACAGGCACATACAACTCCGGCCGGACCTCCACAATCGGCAGCGTCAACGGCAACCCTATCACGGTCAACGATTATCAAATGGCCTACTATAATATTCTTGAAAATCTCCGGCGACAATTCGGCGGCCAGCTCAATGATGAGATTATTAAAATGTTCAATATTCAGCAGCAGGCCATCGACCAGGTCATCGAAGCCGAACTGATGCGCCAGGCGGCTGAAGGTGCCGGAATTATCGTCTCGAATCAAGAACTGATCGAATCCATCACCCGGATAACCGCTTTTCAGGAAGGAGGCGTTTTCGACAAGGAACGCTACCGCCTGCTGCTCTCCCAGAACCGATTGACACCGGAATCTTTTGAATCCATGCAGAAAGAAGCCATTCTTTTCGACAAGCTCAGAACCATTCTTGCCGGCAGCGTCAAAGTGTCGGAAGAAGAGGCAAGAGTTTGGTATGAATGGGAAAACACCGCAGTTACCATCGCGTATGCCTCTTTTAATCCCCAAACTTTCACAAATATCGAAATTACAGATGAGATGATGGCATCTTATTATGACGCCAACAAGCAGAATTATATGACGGCGCCAGCCATCAAGGCCCGGTATGTAAAATTCGATCCGGCCGCCTATCGCGATAACGTGCTTGTTTCGGAACAGGAAATTGAAAGTTATTACAACGCCAACCCGGCAGAATTTAAAATCGATGAAACGGTTTCCGGCAGGCAGATCATCCTGAAATCAGCCGATGACGAGGGAAGCGGGCCGGCAGAGAAAATGCGGGCAAAAGCCCTTGCTCTCATGGAGCGGGCAAAAGCCGGCGAAGATTTTGCCGAGCTCGCCAAACAATATAGTGAAGGCCCTGAGAAGGAAACCGGCGGGGCTTTTGGCCCACTGACGCGTTCAGACTTGCTTCCGGCTGTTGCCGAAACCGCTTTTTCAATAGAGATCGGAAATATAAGCGACCCGATCAAAACCCGGCATGGATGGCATATTTTAAAAATTGAAGAACGCCGGCTGCCGGAAACCAAACCGCTTGCCGAAGTCGCCGACATTATCCGCGGGAAACTGGCCGAAAGAAAAGCCCAAAATAGAGCCTATGATGAAGCGGTTTCCATTTACAACATCTCCTTTGGCGACGACGACCTGGCGGAAAATGCCGCGGAGCTGGGACTGGATCTTGTGGAAACCGATTTTTTCAATCGTTTGCAGGGGCCTTCCAATCTCCCGGGCGCATCGGATTTTGCCAATATTGCCTTTAACCTTCCACTTCTGGACATCAGCGACGTCATTGACATCAATGGTATCTATTATCTGGTTCAGGTCATCGCGGAACAGCCGGAACAGATTCCGGATCTTGAAACCGTCAGGGAAAAGGTGGAAAATGATGTAAAGGCGCAAGAACAGCGACTGGCGGCTGAAAAGACGGCCGAAGAGTTACTTGCCGCGGCCGGAGCCACTGGCTCACTGTCAGCGGCAGCCAAGGAGAAAGGATATGACATCCAGACCGTAACAATTCAGAATCGAAACAATCCGCCGCCGGAACTTGAGCAGGCTTCCGCCGTCATTGATGCCGCCTACAACCTGTCACCGGACACTCCTTTTCCGGAAACCATCATTCTCGGCGACAACGGAAATTACTATGCTGTCGCGCTGACCGGCAGGACCCTTCCGATACCGGCGGGTTTTTCGGTGAGCAGGGACAACATTATCAAACGCCTGACCCGTCAAAAACAAAGCGATTTTTTCCAGTCCTGGATCGCCGGTTTGCGGGAAAACAGCCATGTTAAGTTATCTGATCAGTTTCAGAGCTGAAAAATTCACCGGCTGATATTCTGCAACGTCTGCATGGGCCGACATATCGTATAATATGCGGGGGAGTATGGCTTTAGCGGGTCGAAAACAGAAAAAAAAAGAAACCGTTGATTTTGCTAATATTCTGGTCAAGCGCTGCCCGGAATGTTTTATCAATCTGCCTCTGGATGCGAAGGAGTGTTTTTCATGTCACACCCGCGTCGGACGGGTGGATAAATTTGGACGGGCCAGAAAAAAACCCAACTGGATCGCCTATATTCTCTGCATCATTTCATGGGTCAGCCTGATCGCCTATATCAATTGGGCTTTTCTGAACTGACGGCCCACCCAAAACTACCTGGCGATCATGGCCCGCATCATATCCGCCGCGTTTTCCGCATGGTCCGCAATATCACCGATCAGTTCCGACAATCTCACCAGATGATACAAGGTGATGGGATCCTTTTCGTTTGTAAAAACGCGGTGCACCAGCGCGTACTCATGATTATCCGCATCATGCTCCATCTGTCTCAGGTTTCGGATGATTTCCTTGACTTTCCGGCGCTGCTTTTCCGAAAAATTTCTGAAATAAATCCGAGCTTCGGCGACCATGACGGTCAGTTCCTCAATGGGCTCGATAACCGCGTCGACTAAAAGAAAAAAATCCTTTTCTACATAGGCGGGAATGCCGTTTTCCGGCCGGAAGCTGACCCATGTAGTGGCATGATGCACGGAATCGAGAACACCGTCCTGTTCTCTTAGATATCGGAAAAGCTGAAATTTTTCAAATGGAAGCATGACGTTTTTCGGCAGGTGGGCGCGAATTCGGCGCTTGATTTCATCCGCCTCATGTTCAAACCGGTGAACCTCCTTCCGATGCGCTTCAAACGTTTCACAACGGTTCGACACATAACATTCCATGGCCTGCTGGAAAGCCCAGGAACATTCCTTAACTTTTTCGGCATGCTCCTGAAGGGCATCAAACGGGGACGTAACAAACATGGAAAAAAAAGGCATTCTCATGAACCGGCTCCTTAGATGAAAACCTGAAGTATTTTAAAAACAACCATACAGGTAAACGCTGATACCGGCACGGTTAAGATCCAGTATAGCATGATTTTAAAAACAATGGCAAAATTTACTGCCTCAATTCCCCCGGCCAGACCTACGCCCAGAACCCCGCCCACCGCCGCATGGGTGGTTGACACCGGCAGTCCAAGTTTGGATGCCACCAAAACCGTCGTTGCCGCGGCAAAATCCACGGAAAAGCCACGGGTGTTGGTAAGCGTGGTAATCCTTTCGCCCACGGTCTGAATCACGCGCCTGCCGCCCATGGCAACCCCGATGGCAATCCCAACTCCTCCAAATAGCAGCAGAAAAAAAGGAACCGGCACTTTCGGCCCGACCTCTCCGGTCTTTACCAGGAAATAGATCAGGGCCAGAGGGCCGATGGCGTTGGCCACGTCATTGGCCCCCTGAGCCAGAGCCACATAGCAGGATGTTCCAATCTGAATCCGACGGAAAATGGATTCAGCGTCCCGGTCCGGCCTTGTCGCAAACGCGCGGGCAATAAGTTTTTTCCCCCCGAAGCCGGCCAGTAGCGCCAATATCAATGAAAGAGATCCTGCGACAGGCGTGGTCAATTTAAATGAAGAGCCTAAGGGCGTCTTGAAAACAAATGACATGACCACAATAAACACCGCGATACCGATAAAAAAAGGGGATAGTCTCAGTGCCGCCTTATAACTGTCGGCCCGGATCAGGATTAATCGGACGATGATCTTAAACATGATATAGCTGATGACCAGACTAAATACCGGCGAAATAATCCAGCTCATCACAATGGCGCCGAGCTTGATCCAGTTGACCATGGATACTCCGCCGGCAACAATCCCGAAACCGATCATGGCCCCCACGATGGAATGGGTGGTAGAAACCGGCAGAGACCGCCAGGTGGCAAAAGATACCCACATGGCTGCCGAAATAAGCGCGGCGAGTGCCCCGGTCATTGCGAGTTCAGCATTGCCGAGGATTTCCAGTGAGATAATGTCGTTCCGGATGGTATCGGTCACATGAGATCCGATAAAGGCGGCGCCGATGATGTTTAATATGCCAGCGATCACGATCGCCTGCCTCATGGTGATCGCCTTGGCCCCCACTGCGGACGCCATGGAATTGGCGACATCATTTGCGCCGATGTTCCACGCCATGTAAAAGCCGCCCAGAAAACCCAGGATCAGCACATACCATTCAACCGTCATTATTCCTCTCCATGCCGGGATCACAAATAAAACCAAGTTGCGCAGGTCTTAACACAGGGCTTTTGCAACATCAAGGCAAAATCTCATCGTCCTTCAGGGCGCGGTCATGCCACATAATACGATACAAAAAGAGCCTAAGCCGCGCGCCGTTCTTCTATGAATCTCTTGTGTTGTCCGGAGCCACAGCCGCATCGCCCCTGCGTTGACTTTTTATCCGGCTTGTAATACGAATCAAACAATAATGATGGAATCTTAAAAATCCTGAGTTTGCTCATTTCGTATGCCTTTCCGGAAAGAAGCGGATAGCCGGGCAAACATCAGACATCAATAAATATAACCAACAGGACACGCTGACATGAAAAATTGCGGGCTCAAACGATGCGTCGCTTCCTTTATCCTTGTTATTACCACGGCCTTTGCGCTGGCCGGCTGCTGCAATGTTTTCGGCGCTTGCAGGTACTATATCGACCAGGCCGGAAACGCGGGAACGATTCAGCCCATCGAACCCATGGAGGCGATCTTTCATCCTTCAAAACAATGGCCACACATGGCAGCCGACCTTGCCTGGGATCCGGATGTCGTTTACCGGGAACTGCCAAACGGTTTCCGCTACATTATGATGCAAAACAGCCGTCCGGAACAGCGGGTCAGCATGCATCTGTTCGTACCGGCCGGATCGATGCACGAATCCGAATCCGAACGCGGGGTGGCCCATTTCCTGGAGCATCTTCTGTTTTGCGGCACGGAACACTTCTCTCCCGGTGAACTGGTCAAATATTTCCAGAGCATCGGCATGAAATTCGGACCGGATGCCAACGCCCAAACCGGATTTTACACGACGGTTTACGATATCGACCTGCCCAAAGGCGATGCAGAGAGCTTAAAACAGGGGCTTCTGGTTATGCGGGATTACGCGGCGGGGGCACTGATACCGGAAGACGAGGTCGAACGGGAACGCCAGGTGGTCCTGGCGGAAAAACGGACCCGGGATTCCGTGGGGTATCGGACGTTTGTGGAAACCTTTAATTTTGAACTTCCCGACGCCCTGCTCCCCGGGCGCCTGCCCATCGGCGAAGAGTCGGTACTCAAGGCCGCGGACCGGGAAATGCTCAAAGATTTTTATGATGCCTGGTACCGGCCGGAACGCATGATCCTGATCATGGCCGGCGATTTCGATATTGTAACCGCGGATGAGCTTATCCGGAACCGGTTTACTGATATCACGGCCCGGGCGCCGGAACGCGCCTATTCGGACCCCGGATTTATCGCCCACGGCGGAACCAAGGCGTTTCACCATTTTGAAAGTGAGGCCGGGTCAACCAGCGTCAGCATTGAAGCGGTTTCCAAAACAATCCAGCCGACGGATTCTACCGATTATCGGCGTGAACGGCTTTATGCCGGCATGGCCAACCATATCATTAACAACCGCCTGTCTGAAATGCTGGAAAACCCGGAAACACCCTTTACCCATGCCGTCATCCATTCGGGCATCTATCTCAATTACGTCAAGACCGCTGAAATCAATGCCGAATGCCCGCCGGAAAAGTGGGAACAGACCTTGTCGGTAATCGAACAGACCCTGCGCCGGGCCATCACCCACGGATTCACGGATTATGAAATCGACCTGGCCCGCAGGGAATTTTCCGCGGAACTTGAAAACGCTGTCAAAACCGCGCCCACACGGGAAAGCCGGCATCTGGCCCGCCAGATTATCCGCAGCCTCAATAACATGGAGGTATTTTTATCTCCGCAGCAGCGGATGGATCTGCTGCTGCCCATGGTGGAAAACGCCACCCGAAACGATCTTCACGAGGCCCTCTTGCGCGACTGGTCCCCCGGACATCGCCTTGTCATCGTAACCGGCAATACCGATCTTTTTGGATATGACGCCGCGCCCGACGACCGGATACTAAGGGCGTATTTCAAAAGCCGAAGCGTTCCCGTGGCGCCTTTTTTGGAAAAAGGATCCCTGGTATTTCCCTACCTGCCGATCCCGGAAAAACCGGCAACCATCGTTTTGCGGGAAGAAATATCTGATCTGGGCATCGTTATGGTGCAACTCGAAAACGGAGTCCGGATCAACATTAAGAAGACGGATTTCAAGGCCAACCAGGTCATGGCGTCACTGGTGTTTGGAAACGGAAGGGCTGCGGAACCTCAAGAGCGGCCGGGGTTGTCAACTGTCAGCCAGAAAGTGATCCAATTAAGCGGCTTGGGGGAAATGAACCGGGATACCCTCCGCCAGGCCCTGGCCGGAACCCACACCTCCGTATCTTTCCAGGCGGCTGAAGATCATTTCGCCTTTGCCGGCCATACGGTCTCCGATCAGGTTGAAACCCTCTTCCAGCTCTACCAGGCCCATCTCACGGACCTCGGGTTCCGGGAGGATGCCCATGCCCTTGCCATACAACAACTAGAGCAGGAACTCGAGGCCCTGGCCCATACTGTCAATGGTGGAATGGTGTTTCACGGCAACCGTTTTCTGGCCGGCGGGGACAGCCGGTTCGGGATGCCGGAACTCGAGGTTCTCAAAAAATCATCCCTTGATGATGTGCGGCAATGGGTGGGCGGAGCCATCAACCAGAGCCCGCTGGAACTTTCCATTGTCGGCGACCTGGATGTGGATACGGTGATCAAACTCGCGGCGATTTATCTTGGCAACCTCCCGCCAAGAAAGGCTGCTGTAAGGGCTGATGACCGGGGGCCGCGCTTTCCCGAGGGGCAATCCCTTCACTTATACGTGCCCACCCGAATCCCCCAGGGCATGGCGACGGTGGCATTTCCCACCATCGACTACTGGAACATCGGCTCCAACCGACGGCTGTCGGTCCTGTCGGAAATTTTTACCGACCGCATGCGGCAGCATATCCGGGAAACCATGGGTGCGGCCTATTCTTATTACGCCTATAACGATCCCAGCCGGGCCTATCCGGGCTTTGGAATGCTCAACGCCATAGTTCTAATTGACCCTGCCGATGCCGACAATATCATCAATGCCGTGAAAAATATCGCCCACGGGCTGGCCCGCGAAGGCGTTTCATCCGACGAGGTACTACGGGCCGTCAACCCCATCCTGACATCAATTGCGGAGACAATCAGAACCAATACCTACTGGCTCAACACCGTGCTGAAAACCTCTTCCCGCCATCCCCAACTCCTGGACTGGTGCCGCACCATCCAGACCGATTACACGGCCGTCACCCCGGAGGAAATATCGGCGTTGGCCCGGCAATACCTGAACACAGAAGCGGCGGCCACAGTGGTGATTGTTCCGGAAGCCCAAATCGGCTCACAAGACAGCCCGGAAGATTGATACTTTACAAGCGGATTTTCGCCGACTATTTATTGTCCAAACAACAGTTTTTATACTTTTTGCCAGAGCCGCAGGGACAGGCATCGTTTCGGCGCGGCACGACGGTTTGGCTACTGTTTTGGATATGGTTTGCGGGATGGCGGCCGTAATCGATTTTAAGATAAATCGGAGCAATACTGATGAGAAATATCACCAGGGCCAGAAACTGACGGCCACCGTTGTTAAGAATATGCGACCAGACAGACCGGCTTGCGTTGCCGAAATCATTGGTTGAATGGACGGATTCGATGTTGGCGATAAAAATCATGGGCAGGTCGACGGCATGGACCAAAATGATCAGAGGCAATGAAATCAGAAAGGTTTGCAAACGATTGAGCAGGGAGATGCCCGGCCAGGCCAGGATCAGGGAAAACACGATGATGGGCGCGATGCACAGGGAGTTGGCCTGGGCCTTGAGTCGGACCGTGTTTCCGGTTTTTAGCGGTGCATACGGCCGGTTTGCCATGGGCTTGTTGACCGTTATGGTATATTGGAAGTAATCGATCCGATCAATGGTGACAATTTCGCTGATTTTCACGTCATATTCCGGATGCATCCATTCCATTTGCGCGGCGATCAGCGGCAGATGGATCCGAGCGTAAAACGGATTGACCATGTAAAAGATAATAATAAAAAAGACAGCTGCCCCAATGAGGCGCAGCATGAAAGGGCCTGGTCGCCAGCGGCTTTTATTGTCTGCTGTTTTGGGCAATGCGGTCAATTCGGCTCAACCAGAAAATAAAAAAGATCAGGGAAACGATAATAATCACGGTCTGCCCCACGTAAATATGCATCATGTCAAAGAGTGCGGGTTTATATCTGACCGTGTAGTAAAGTCCCGCGATTCTTGCAAGATTAAATGCATAAATAAAAAGAATTCCGCCGGCGATCCCGTAAACCTTTAAATGGGTCCGTGCCGGAAAAGCCAATACCGCAGCGATCAGCAGCAGCATCCCCTCAATCCCCTCGCATCCGCGCATGATTTCTACCGTAGCGCCGCCGATGATGGCGCCGTCGCGGACCACGGTTTTTTCACCCGGCGTAATGATATTGATTAGTGCGGAACCGGCCCGGGTGGTCATCGTATCCACCAGAAACGGCGCGGTGTAGGACCGGGTAAAATAGTGTGCGGACTGGAGAATGACAAACAGCACGACAAATCCGAGAAAAAACCGGATTTCCCTGGAATTTGATTGAAGCAGCCGACGTAAAGAATTCATTCGATTTCCGATTTCACTTTTTTTATTAATATTTAAAAACCTTGCATAATAGGGGGTCAAACCTTGATTTGTGATTTATTGTAGCCTTGGGGATCAAACCTGGATTTATAATTTATTGGAAAAGCCGAAAAGTTTAAATCCCCCCAGTGTACAAATCAAGGTTTGACCCCCAACTTTATCAATTTTCAAAGCCGATTGATCATGGAGGCCATGTAGCCGGCCCCGAAACCATTGTCGATATTAACAACGGCCACGTTGGAACTGCAAGAATTCAACATGGAAAACAGGGCCGTCAGTCCGCCGAAACTGGCGCCGTAGCCCACGCTGGTGGGAACACCGATGACCGGTTTGTCCACCAGTCCCGCCACCACGCTGGGAAGGGCGCCTTCCATACCGGCAACCACGATCAAAACAGCAGCGGACTCGATTTCATCTTTGTACGCAAACAGACGATGTATGCCGGCCACCCCCACATCGAAAATACTTTTTACGTTATTTCCCATGGCCCGGGCAGTAAGAAAAGCTTCCCTGGCCACGGGGATATCCGAGGTGCCGGCGGATATGACCAGAATGGTCCCCTTGCCCGTGACCAAAATCTCGCCGCCGGCCCAGACGAGCATCCGGGCATCGTTATAATATCTGGCATCGGCAATCGCGTCCATCACCAGTTTTGCTTTTGCCGCATCAATGCGGGTCACCAGAACAATGTTTTCCCGCGACATCATTTTTTCCATGATGCCGATAATTTGGACGGAGGTTTTATTTTCACCATAGATCACCTCCGGAAAGCCCTTTCTTAAGGACCGGTGATGATCGATATGCGCGTACCCGATGTCTTCCACCGTCAGATGCTTCAGGCTGTCAAGCGCCTTTTCAGGAGCAATTTCGCCGCAGGCCACGGATTGGAGCAGATTTTTGAGACGTTCCGGATGCATTCAGTATCCCTGAAGGTTATTGTATTTCCTGTTCAATGATGCCGCCAACGGGCTTCGGGGGTGTTTTCTGCTTTCCCGGCGCCGGCATGGACGCGGATCGAGACAGCGTATCGACTTGCAGCCGCAAGTCTGAGAGCGCCTGCTTCAATGATGCGATTTGGCTGAAGACGGTCTCCGATGCATGGGCCATGTTCTGCTGGATAAATTCACGTTCAGCTGTCAGGGCCGCCTCAAACGCATCCTTATCCACACCCTTGACTGAGAGTTTCTCGATCTGTTGATGATTATTTTCAATATCGGACCGGACTTTTCCGAGACTTCCGATGGCCGATTCGGTTTGCAAGGCCAATTGATCAACCTGACGCCGGATCTCCGCCATATCTTTTTTTATGGATTCAATAACCGTTAAAATCTGAGTGGTTGCCGTCTTGAGTTCAGATTTATCCACCTTTTGGGTTTGCGCATCGCCAACGGCGGATTTAACTGTTTTCAGTTGGGCCTCCATACGCGATATTTCGGCCTGAAATGCCGTATCACGGTCAGCCATTCCCGCTTTTACTTCCTCAAACGCTTCGTCAATCTGGTCTGAGAGAACGGAAATTTCAGTTGATCCGGTGGTATCCACCGCGTGAAGGGTTTTCTTGAGATCATGATATCCCCACACAAATATCAGACCTATGATCACTATGCAGATAAGAAGAACCACCATCGGCCGCCGGGCCGTATGGGCTCCTTTCGGCTGATCGGGCATCGGCATATCCGCGGAAAGATCGTCGGATACAGGCGTACTCAGGTCAATTCTAAATTTTTTAGGCTCGTCATCCGCCATTTCTATTCCCACTCGATGGTGCCCGGGGGCTTTGAACTGATATCATAGACCACCCGGTTGACACCGGAGACCTCGTTGATGATCCGGTTTGAAATTTTTGCCAGCAGTTTCTGGGGCAGCCTGGCCCAGTCCGCGGTCATGGCGTCTTTGCTGGTTACCGCCCGTATGGCAACGATATTTTCATAGGTGCGCTTGTCGCCCATGACGCCCACGCTTTTAATAGGCAGCAACACGGCAAAAGACTGCCATACCTTCTTATAATATCCTGCGGTCCTGATTTCTTCAAGCAAAACAGCATCCACGTTCCTCAGAACCCGAAGCCTTGCGGGAGTGACTTCCCCAATGATACGGATCGCCAGGCCGGGGCCTGGAAAAGGCTGTCGCCAGACCAGCTCATCGGGGAGGCCGAGTTCAGATCCAAGGGCGCGCACTTCATCTTTAAAAAGCAATTTCAACGGCTCGATGAGCTTAAGTTTCATTTTTTTCGGCAGGCC
This sequence comes from Desulfobacteraceae bacterium, assembly GCA_003597945.1. Taxonomy (GTDB): domain Bacteria; phylum Desulfobacterota; class Desulfobacteria; order Desulfobacterales; family Desulfosalsimonadaceae; genus SURF-33. The sequence continues at coordinate 24,056 of QZJS01000030.1, forward strand.
CCCCACATTATGATGGGATTTGATAATGGACGTGGGACCGCCAAAGGCCGACTGGGATTCAATGATATCCGGATAAAGGGTCCCCTGTGCCAGAAATTCGGCGCCTTTGATTTTTTTTGCTTCACTTTCAAACACATCCATAAAAATCTTGCCGATGATTTTTCGTTTTCGCTCGGGATCGACAACGCCTTCCAGCGCTGTTAAAAACAACCTCGACGCGTTGACATACCGAATATTAAGATGCAAATGCTGTTTGAAAAGGGTCTTTAAGCGGCCGGCTTCATTTTGCCTCAGCAGGCCATTATCCACAAAGATACAAGTCAGGCGGGCCGCAATGGCCTTGTGAATCAGGACGGCGGCCACGGATGAATCGACTCCGCCGCTTAAGCCCAGAATCACTTTTTTATCACCGGCTGCATCCCGGATCTGCGCAATGGTATGGCGAGCAAATGTTTTCATGGTCCAGGTGCGGCGGCATCCGCAGATCTCAAACAGAAAATTTTTCAGCATGCGCCCGCCGGCGGGGGTGTGGGCCACTTCCGGATGGAACTGGAGACCAAATAAACGCTTACGCGGATTGGCCGTGGCGGCAATAGGCGTGTTGTCCGTAGCGGCGGTGATGGCAAAACCGTCTGGAAGCGCCGTTATGGAATCTCCATGACTCATCCAGCAGGTTGTGTTCGCTTCAATCCCTTCAAACAGACCCCCGGAATCGCAGATTCCTAACGCGGCAAAACCGTATTCCCTTTTTTTTGCCCGTGTGACCTTACCTCCCAGCGTGTGCATCATAAATTGCATGCCGTAACAGATACCGAGAACCGGTATCCCGAGATCAAATATCGCGGGATCGATCCCGGGGCTGTTTTTTTCATAAATGCTGGCCGGCCCTCCGGACAGGATGATGCCGTCCGGCTTGAGGGATCTGATGGTATCCACGTCGATGCCTGGAGGTTCGATCTGACAATAGACGCGGTTTTCCCGCACGCGGCGGGCGATCAACTGATTGTACTGGGAGCCGAAATCAATAACAATGATCATGAAAGCCTCTTAATGGCGCAATAAAATCGAGTAATGAAGATATATTATCGAATTTTAACAAAAAAATTGAACAAATCAACCAAATATGTTAAAGGTGCCCGGAAATGTCAACTAATTTTCGGTTTTAAATTCCGGGTTTTCTTCCAGGAAACTTCCCTGAAGCTCTTTTTTGTTTAAGGATCCCGTGAAACGGCGTAAACGGATTTTTCTGAAATCACAAGAAATCAAAACGGATTAGACCAGTATGATTGTTCAGATTTACGAAGTGCAGACGCCGGCGGAAGCCATATCCATGGCAGCACTGGGAGTGGACCACATCGGCAGCGTGGTGCTGTCCGCGGAAACATGGCAGCAGCCCCTTATCCGGGAGACGGTCCGGACGGTGGCGGCCGCAAATGCCCGGAGCAGCCTGATCCTGCTTTATAATGACACGGACCTGGTGCTGCGATCCATCGACTATTACCAGCCGGATATCATTCATTTCTGCGAAATGCTGGTTGCCGGAAAAGACCATTCGACTGTTGAAAAAGCCTGCGCCCGGCACGTTGGGTTGCAGACGGCGGTGAAAAAGCGGTTTCCGGAAATGGCCATCATGCGTTCCATTCCCATTCCCGCCGCTCCTGGTGAAAAATTTCCAGCCAATAGGATCGGCACGAGCGACAATGATACCAGAAAAAGCAATGATGATAAAAAAACCGATAAAACAGAAGACCACATGGACGCCCTGGGAGCGGATGCCGCCGCGGCCTTTGCCGGAGTAAAGACGCTAACACGCCTGTTTGCGCCGGTCAGCGACTATTTTTTGACCGATACGCTGCTGATGGGCCAAAACGGGGAAATGGGGCAGCCTGTCAACGGATTTATAGGCATAACCGGCAGAACCTGCGACTGGGATATGGCGGCGGAGCTGGTCCGGACCAGCCCGATACCGGTGATCCTTGCCGGGGGCCTGTCCCCTGAAAATGTGTATGCGGGAATTGGATCCGTGAGCCCCGCCGGCGTGGATTCCTGCACGCTGACCAATGCCGTTGACAAATCCGGCCGGCCGATCCGATTTACAAAAGACGCGGAAAAAGTCCGGCATTTTGTCGCACAAGCCCGACGCATATAACAATCGCCTTAACCTTACTTTTTTTCTGGACTTTTTACCGGCGGGTCGCATATGGTCGGCCAAAACGGTAAATACCTGTTAAAAAACTATTATTCAGATGAGGAGCGACATACCGATGTATGAAAGCGGTGATCTCAGAAAAGGATTAAAAATCGAAATTGACGGCGATCCCTATGTGGTGGTTGACTTTGAGTTTACCAAACCCGGAAAAGGCCAGGCCCTTTACAAATGCAAGTTGAAAAACATGGTGACCGGCAATCAGTTTGAACGGACCTACCGTTCCGGTGAAAAGTTCAAACCGGCCGACCTGGAAGAGCAACAGATGGAGTATCTTTACGCAGAGGGAGACCGGTACTGTTTCATGAACACCTCTACCTATGAGCAGGAATATGTGACCAGAGAACAACTCGGGACCGATCACCGGCTGCTTAAGGAAAATACGGTGTGCAATGTATTGCTTTTTAGCGGTCGGCCCATCGCCATCACACTGCCCAATTTTATTGAACTGCGGATCATCAAGGCCGATCCCTGGGTCAAGGGGGACACCGCTTCCGGCAGCACCAAGCCGGCCACTCTGGAAACGGGATACGTGGTTCAGGTGCCGCCCTTTATTGAAGAAGGAGAAAAGATCCGGATCGATACCCGTACCGGCCAATATGTGGAACGTGTAAAATCCTGATCCTATTTCTAATTTTACTGTCTTTTGATATTAATTCCGAACGTTTTTTTTCTTGACATCCGCCGAGAGCTTTTGATAATGAATGAACATTCATTCATTGCATAAAATCCGTTTATTTTCAGCGGATCTCAAGAGGTGGGTCATTAAAAAGCTCAGCAGAAACAGCAGCGACAAATACAACCTGATCCTGAACGCCGCCATCAAAGTTTTTGCGGAAAACGGTTTTTTTTATTCAACGGTTTCTCAGATCGCCAGGGAAGCCGGAGTGGCGGACGGGACCATCTATCTGTATTTTAAGAGTAAAGAAGATATTTTGCTGCAATTTTTCAACTGCCGGACCCAGGAGGTGTTTGACCGCTTCCGCACGGAGGTGGAAAAGGCCGGGAATGCGCGTGAAAAGCTGGTGAACCTGATCCGGCGCCATCTTGAAGAATTTCAGCATGACAGAGCAATGGCCATCGTTTTCCAGTCCGAGGCCCGTGTGAAATCCCGGCTGAACGGCCGCCTGGATAAATATGTCAAGGATCTGAGCAAGAAGTACATGGACCTGGTCGGAGAAATTATCGAGCTGGGACAGGCCGAAGGAAGCATTCGAAAAGATGTTTACATCAGCCTGGCAAAACGCCTGGTGCTCGGTTCGGTGGACGAGGTCATCAGCACATGGGTCAATACCGGCGGTCATTATGACATGGCATCAATGGCCGAGCCGCTGGTGGATCTCTATTTCAAGGGTATCGGCAGCACAAAAACGGCTGCGGTGCAATAATTTCATCATACATTTCAAAATAAAGGAGAAAGTATCATGGCACAGCTTATTGCGGATCGTCGGGATGTTGATTTTGTTCTTCACGAACAGCTTCAGATCGGCGAACTGAGCAAACACGAAAAGTACGCCGAATTCAACAAGAAAACCGTCGACATGATCGTTACCGAAGCCCGTAACCTGGCCGTCAAGGAGATTCTTCCCACCCAGAAGATCGGCGACGAGCACGGTTGCAAGCTGGAAAACGGCAAGGTCACCACGCCGGATGAATTCAAACGGGTGATGAAGCTTCTCAAGGAAGGCGAGTGGGTGGCCATGCCGGAATCCACGGAATACGGCGGACAGGGAATGCCCAAAACCCTTGCCATGGCCGCCGGCGATTATTTCGTGGGCGCCAACTTTTCTTTCATGATGTATCCCGGCCTGACCCACGGCGCCGGCAAGCTGGTGGAAACCTTCGGCACCGAAGAGCAGAAAAAACTCTATCTTAAAAAAATGTACTCCGG
>QZJS01000111.1 GCA_003597945.1 Desulfobacteraceae bacterium
GAAAAAATTCGGGATATCCGGATATTGAAACCGCCGCATTCATATGCTATTATAATCTTTCCCCGGGTCTTGCAAGCTTGGGTGATCCATCCAACGACAAAGGAGCGCTCCCATGAAATTCTCGCTGCTGCTTTTCGCACTCTATCAGATCCTCAGGGTCGCGGCCATAACCAATTCGGCCTTTAAAAAATACATCAGCAAGGCTTGCGCCCGGGTGCTGATCAAGACCAAAGACGGCCGCAACGCCCGGTTGTTTATTTTCGACAAGGGAAAAGTCCGGTCCATTCCAGGTAACCAGAAAAACTTTGACGTGGCCCTTGTCTGGGCCGACGCGGACACCGGGTTTTCGGTAATGACCGACAAACGAAGCGACGCCTCGTTTAACGCCGCGGCCGAAGGAAAGCTGAAAGTCGAGGGGATGGGGGTTTACGCCCAGTGGTTCGAGGGCGCCGTCAAACTGGTGATGTAAAATACAAATTTTTCGCCGGCAATGAAAATGTTCACACCTTGTGCCAATGTATCATCATTGATTCATTACAACTGAAGGAGGGCGCTCATGGCCGATATTTCCGGAGGACATCTGGTTGCCAGATACCTGAAAATAATTGAGAACGTCAGAACGGTTTTTACGCTCTCGGGCGGGCACATTGAAAGCATTCTGGATGGATTTACCCAGTACGGCATCCGGGCCATTGACGTGCGCCACGAGCAGGCCGCGGCCATGATGGCCCATGCATGGTCAGCTTACACGGGCGAGCCCGGCGTCTGCCTGGTCACGGCCGGTCCCGGTTTCACCAATTCATTGACCGGCATCGCCAATGCCTATCTGGACAACGCTCCTCTTGTGGTGCTCTGCGGCCGTCATCCTTTGAGGGACGATCTGACGGGCGCGTTGCAGGAAATGAATCAGATCGACATGGTCAAGCCGGTGACCAAATGGAGCGCCACCTGTTATGAAACCCGCCGAATCCCGGAATATCTTTCCATCGCATTCCGGCAGGCAATCTCGGGCCGGCCCGGCCCGGTCTTTCTGGAGCTGCCGCCGGACATTCTTTTTACCGGCATTGATGAGAAAAAGGTAGACATGCCCGTCCGGCGGAAGCATAAAACCGCGGTCCATCCCGATGAATCCGAACTGGCGGCCGCAGCCCGGCTCATCAATGGCGCGATCCGGCCCCTGTTTATTGGCGGCTCCGGGGTCGGGTTTTCCGACTGCGCAACGGAGCTGAACGCCTTTATCGAAAAAACCGGGATCCCCTTTTGCCTGCTAAACAACGGCAAAGGCGTCCTGCCCGATAATCACCCCTTTTCCATCTCCGACGGCGGATTCACGGGCCTGATGACCGGGTTGCCCCAGGCCGACGTGATTGTAGCGGCCGGGGTCCGGTTTAACTGGGTGTTGCAGTCCGGCCGGCTGTTTCCCAACGCCAAGGTCATCCGGATCGATATCGATCCCGCGGAAATCGACCGGAATCGGCCCGCCGACGTCGGGCTGATTGGCGACTGCAAGGCGGTGCTTGCCCGGCTGGCGGGCCTTGTGGATAAACGCGACCACACCGATTGGCTCGGCCGGCTCCGCAACGCTTATGCGGCCTTTATGACCACCGAGCTGGAAAACCGCCGGACCCCGTCGGATCCCATCCACCCCATCCGGCTGGTGGATCGCATCATGAGCGTTTTCGGCCCTGACGCCTATTACGTGGCCGACGGCGGGGATACGAGCTATTTCGGGCTTGCAGGCTTCCAGTCCGCCAACCGGTGCGGGGTCATGGTGCCGGCGGGCGCCCTGCTGGGATGCCTGGGAACGGGGATTCCCTTTGCCATGGCCGCCAAGCTGGCTCATCCGGACAAACCCGTGGTGGTCTTAAACGGCGACGGCTCCTTCGGGTTCAATTCCATGGAATTCGACACGGCCGTGCGCCACAATATCCCCTTTATCTGCGTGGTCAACAACGACTGCGCCTGGGGCATGATCAAGCACTCCCAGGAGATGAGCCTCGGCCCGTACCGGTGCACCTGCTCGGAGCTGGGCATGCGGCACTACGAGAAAATGGTGGAGGGCCTGGGCGGATACGGCGAACTGGTCACCGCCGACGACCAGATCGTCCCGGCCCTGAAACGGGCCGTGGCTTCGGGCAAACCCGCCTGCATCAACGTGGTCACCGATCCGACCGTCACCAGCCCGGCCACGGTGATGTTTTACCAGAATCTGTCAGATTTTTAATGCTGTCGCAGAATGGATGGTTTCGCAAAAAGCGATTGATTCCGCTTCACGATCATCCGTCTGCAGGAGATATCGTGAGCCATCGGTTCGCGAGCGGATTTGCGCGTGTTGCCGGAAAAGGCGGGGCGGTTGATTCGCGTTAAGAATTTCTCACTGTCTGAGGGCGAAGCCCGAGTTTGAGAAATTCAGCGGATCAACCGACACGTCCGGCAACATGCGCGCTGAGCGAGTGGACTGATGGTTCGCGATACCGGCAACCATGAGGCGGCGCGGAACAGTTTTTGACAAGACTGATAAAGATTGTCCATAAAATAAAGGAGGAGATAACTAATGACAGGACTGATTATTCTTGGCATCGTCATCGCATTCGTGGCCGCTGTCGTCATGATCTACAACAACCTGGTCACCTACCGGAACCGCTACAAAAACGCCTTTTCACAGATCGATGTCCAGCTCAAGCGCCGGCACGACCTGATCCCCAACCTGGTGGAAACGGTCAAAGGCTACATCAAGCATGAGCGCGAAACCCTGGAGGCCGTCATCCAGGCCCGGAACGCGGCCGTCAGCGCCACAAAGCAGGCTGCGGGCAACCCGGGAGACCCCACCGCCATGAAAGGCCTGGCATCGGCTGAATCCATGCTCAGCGGGGCGCTGGGCCGCCTGTTCGCCCTGTCGGAAGCCTATCCGGATCTCAAGGCCAACCAGAACATGGCCCAGCTCCAGGAAGAACTGGCCTCCACGGAAAACCGGATCGCCTTTGCCCGCCAGTCCTTCAACGACGCGGTCATGTCCTACAACATCGCCCGGGAGAAATTCCCCAACAATATTATCGCCAATACGTTTAATTTCCAGGAAGCCCAGCTTCTGGAATCCACGGAATCGCCCGAAGAACGCAAGGCGCCCAAAGTTTCATTTTAATGATCAAGGCGGGCCACCATGAATTTTTTTGAACAACAGGACCGATCCCGGAACAAGAGCACCCAGCTTATTCTGCTTTTCGGGCTGGGGGTGACGGGCATCGTTTTCGCGGTCTATATGGCTGTTGTGGTGATCTTTTTCTACGCCGAAGCCGAAGGCCGAACCGGCGGCACGCATTTTACATGGTTTCATCCGGAACTTTTCGTCGGGGTCGCACTGGGCACCCTGATCGTGATTGCCGGCGGCAGCGTGGTTAAAATTATCTCACTGCGGCGGGGCGGCTCCTATGTAGCTGAAAGCCTGGGCGGCCGGGGGATCAACCCGGCCACCACCGACGCCAGGGAAAGAGTGCTGGTTAACGTGGTGGAGGAGATTGCCATTGCCTCGGGCGTGCCCGTGCCCATGATCTACGTGCTCGACAATGAGGTCGGGATCAATGCCTTTGCCGCGGGCTACACCTACGAAGACGCGGTGGTGGCCGTCACCCGAGGATGTCTGGAACAGCTAAACCGGGACGAACTCCAGGGAGTGGTGGCCCATGAATTCAGCCATATTTTAAACGGCGACATGCGGCTTAACATCCATCTCATCGGCCTGATCAGCGGAATCCTGGTTCTGGCGGTCCTTGGCCGGATACTCCTGCATTCGAGCCGGGGGGGCGGCCGCAGCAGCAAGGGTTCCGGAGGGGCGGTGATGATGGGGCTGGCCCTGCTCCTGGTTGGATATATCGGGGTTTTTGTTTCCCGGATGATCCAGAGCGCCATCTCCCGGCAGCGGGAATATCTTTCGGACGCCTCGGCGGTTCAATTCACCCGCAATCCCACGGGAATCGCCAACGCCTTGAAAAAAATCGGCGGGTTTCCCGCGGGAACCATCGTCAAATCCCCGATGGCCGCTGAAACCGGCCACATGTTTTTCGGCAAAGCCTTTTCATCCATTTTTGCCACCCATCCGCCCATTGTTGATCGCATCCGACGCATCGACCCGTCGTTTTCCGGTGATTTTGACGACCGGAAAACCATCAGCGCCCCGCCGGCCGCCGGGGTTTCTCCATTGGTGAGCGCGGCGGCCCCCGGCATGGGCCGGTCCATGGCGCCCGAAGGGTTTATGAACCGGGTGGGCACCCTGTCGGCGGAAAACATCGCCGGCGGCGCCAAAATGCTGGATGCCATTCCGGCGGCGGTGCGCGAAGATCTCCGGGACCCCTTCGGCGCGTCCTGCGTGATCTATACCCTGCTTCTGGATAACGATGTCCTTGAGAAAAACAAGCAGATGGCCGCCTTTGCGCCCATGGCGTCGGATAAGGTGATCGCCCGGATGGCGCGCCTGGAAAAAGCCATGGCAGGGCTTGCCCCGGAAGTGCCGCTTACGCTCCTGGATCTGTCCCTGCCGGCCCTTCGTCAGTTGTCGCCGGAACAATATGAGAGGTTCAAACAGTCGGTTCAGGCTTTGGTCCAGGCTGACGGCAAAATCACGCTGTTTGAATTCGTTGTTCAGCAGATCATCACCCATCGCCTGGATACCGCGTTTCTTCCCCGGGGCGAAAAAGAAACTTACCGAAGCATCGAGCCGTTGACAGATGACGCGGTTGTGGTGCTCTCGAAAGTGGCCGCCGTGGGTCACGCGGACCCCAGGGAAACCCTCATGGCCTTTAACGCGGGCATGAAGCAAATCCCGGTTTCCGGCGCTGGGGAGAAACGACAACTCACTGACGCGCCGCTTGAAGATGTGGGCCGCGCCCTTTCCAGATTCGCCGCAGCCCGGCCCGGGGTCAAGCGGGTGCTTCTGGACGCCTGCGCCCACTGCGTGCTTTTTGACAAAACGGTTACCACCGCCGAGGCCGAACTGCTGCGGGCCGTGGCCTATGCCCTCGACCTGCCGCTTCCGCCCATGCTGACGGTCTCCACAAAACGAGACTGACCCCCGGATCAGCGCCTCACCGGCAAGAAGACGTCAGGAAGACAACCATTGCAACGGTTACGGCGCAGCGCGCCCGCCAACAACAGCGAAAATATTTCACTCATGATAGCGATATCAGATGACATTATTATTCCCGAGGATGAGCTGACCTTTACCGCCTCCCGGAGCAGCGGCCCCGGCGGCCAGAACGTCAATAAAGTCAGTACCCGCATGACGCTCTGTTTCGACCTGGACAATTCACCATCTTTCTCCGAAGACCAGAAAACGCGCATCCGCGAGCAATTAGCCACCCGCATCACTAAAACCGGCGTGCTCCGGGTCACGTCCCAGAAGCACCGGAGCCAGACCGCCAACAGGGACATGGCCATTGAGCGATTCATCGCGCTGATCAACGATGCCCTGACCGAAACCCCGCCCCGCCGGCCCACCCGGATGTCCCGCCAGGCCCGGCGACAGCGACTGGCGGACAAAAAACACCGCGGCCGGATCAAGCAAAACCGCGGCCCGGTGAATCCGGATCGCGAATAGATCCTATGCGGCCTCCCCATCCGAACCCGATATTAAAAATCTTTCGAACGCTGTTTATGAGTCCCTTCTATTGAAAAATCTTCCGGTTTTCAGAAAAAAACAGACCTGCTTCAGCACTTCCGGATGGTTCATGATAAAGGAATGGCTTCCCGGCACCACGATAAAATCGGTCATTTCCGGAAGTTTCGCCCGTTCCACGGACACCTTGCCGTCGTCTTCCCCGGGAATCAGCCATGAAAAAAAAGGATTGAGGGTCCTGTTGCCGGTGATCACGCCGATCTCCCCCGATACCTGCTTCAGTGAATTGGGAAGACTTTCCGGTTCCGTGCCCAGAACCTGGCCGCAAGGGCCATTGATCCATTTATAAATCCAAAGATTCCGGAACGCATCCGCCAGTTCGCTCCCCTGGTTCGGCGGGCTGATCATCACGATCCGGCTTCCCTTTGGAAGCGACTGGGTCTGAAGATATTGCCGGACAACGATCCCGCCCAGTGAATGGGTGACAATGTGTATTTTTTCAGCCCCGGCAGCCCGGCATTTGTCGACCATGGCCGCGAGGTATTTGTCCGCGATTTTTTCCACAGGTTCACGGGTGGACGGGTATCCTTCATTGATGGTGGAGTAACCCTGCCCGGCAAGACACTTTTCCAGTTTGCCCATGGAAGTTTTCGACCGGGCCATGCCATGCAATAAAATGACATGCTCTTCGGTTTTGAGCACCGGCATATCTTTCGCCTTTATCATAGGAGGGATTATCGTGAGCCCGATGGCCAGAAAAACCCCGCAGGCCAATCCGGTTATCGGTCGAGAGAAAAAAGAAGGCATTTTTTTTATTTAAAATCCTTTCGCAAAGCCAGGACCCGTCTTCTCAGATCTTCGGCGGAGACCGCTTCCGGAGGGACCGGCTCGCCCGTGTGGATTTCAACCTTCGACCAGAACCGCTTCGGCCATCGGGTCAGGGCCTTTCCTCCTTTATGGCTGAAAAAGCTTCCCCACAGCCCGCAAAGGGCAAGGGGAATCACCGGAACGGGATTTCGTTTGATGATTTTTTCAATTCCGGGCTTGAATTCATCAATTTCACCATCAGTGGTCAGCTTTCCTTCGGGGAAGAGGCAAAGCAGCTCGCCTTCATCCAACGCTTTTGCGATTTCTTCAAATGCGTTTAAATAGACGGCTTCATTTTCCCGGCGGGAGGCAATGGGAATGGCTTTCCCGGTCTTGAAGATGAATTTTAATACCGGAATCCGGAAAATCGGCTCAAACATGACAAACCGGATAGGCCGCCGGCATGCCCCGCCCAGAATCAAGCCGTCCATATAGCTGACATGATTACAAACTATCACTGCCGGGCCTTCATCCGGTATTCGATCCAGATTGACATGATGCACCCGGTAAATGGTGTGGGTGATGATCCAGATGAGAAACCGCATGACAAATTCCGGCACCACCGTATAGATATAGATGGCCACCACGACATTCATCGCGGCGATCACCAGAAAAAATTCGGAAACGCCGAGTTCCATGATGCCGAGAAAAACGATTCCGCTGATGGTTGAGACCACCATCAGGAGCGCGTTTAAAATATTATTGGCCGCAATCACCCGGGCCCGGTATTCCGGAGCAGTGCGCATCTGAATGAACGCGAAGAGCGGAACAATGTAAAACCCGCCGAATATGCCTATCAGGCCTAAGTCAGCAAGGACGCGAACACTGCCGGCAGACATGAGAAATTCACGGATCCCCATCAGATGATCCACTTGCGGCGCGCTATAGGCGAAAAACAGATCAAACCCAAACAGGCTGATGCCGATGGAGCCAAGGGGCACCAGCCCCAATTCCACTTTTCGTCCGGACATTGTTTCACAAAGTAGAGACCCCAGGCCGATGCCGGCGGAAAACACCGTCAAAAGCAGGGTATACACATCCTGGGAACCTTTGAGGATTTCCCTTGTAAAATTAGGCAACTGAGTCAGATAAGCCATGCCCAGAAACCAGAACCATGAAATGGCCAGAATAGATAAAAAAACCGAATGTACTTTACGGGCAAAACCGATGGTTTTCCATGTGGTGGTCAAAGGATTCCAGTTGATTTTAATTTGCGGCGACGGCGGCGCGGCCTCGGGAATAAACCGGCTGGAAAACCATCCGGCTATCGCCACCAGACATACGGCCGCGCCGATCCATAATGGCGAAAAATTGATCGGGTTGATGAGATTACCTGTGACCAGCCCGAGCAAGATGGCGACAAAGGTGCCCATTTCCACCATGGCGTTGCCGCCCACGATTTCATCCGGTTTCAAATGGTCCGGAATGATACTGTATTTGACGGGTCCGAAAAAGGCGGACTGAGCGCCCATTAAAAACAACAGAAAAATGAGCGAAAAAGCACTGCTGAAACAGAAAGCAACGGCCGCGACCGCCATGATGCCGATTTCAAGCAGTTTAATCCGCTGAATCAGCCTGGATTTTTCATACTTGTCGGCGATCTGGCCCGCAGTGGCCGAAAAAAGGAAAAACGGAAGGATGAACAGACCGGCCGCCACGTTGATCAGGATATCCGATTGATCGGCAAGCTTCATGCCCGCGCCATAGGCAATCATGATCATCAAGCCGTTCCGGAACACATTGTCGTTAAATGCTCCGAGAAATTGGGTCCAGAAAAACGGGGCGAACCTTCGGGTGGTCATCAGGCCGAACTGGCTTTTACCGGCAGCCTTCCCGCGTCCCTTTTGCGTCGACATTATGTCTTATCCTTTCGATGCGTTGATGGGTTTAAAAAAAACAAAATACTGTATTATAAAATATGAAAGAATGCCACCGATTACCCCCCCGGCGTGACAGAGGGCGATGGGTATGCCGCATAATCCAAAGTGCAGGGAAGAAAAAAAGACATGGCCGGTCACCGCCTCATAGAGAGATTTGACAACCACCGCCGCCAGACAGACCATGCCGACCTTGGCATCCGTTTTCGACTGCAACATTTCAAGGGCTGAAAACGCCATTAATCCGTGGGCGATGCCGGATAATCCAGACAATCCGTTATCATACAAAGCCTGACTGAGAAGCAGCGGCAGGATTAACCCGCACAGACCGCAAAGGCTTACAGTCATAAGCTTCCGGGAGCCTCGCGTCTCCTTCATACCGCCATACAGCAGCATGAAGGCACCGGCGTCCAGCAGAAAATGGTACCACGATAGATGAACAAAGGGATGGGTGATCAGGCGGTGAATTTCTCCGGATATAATTTTGTCATATTGAAAAATCAGATGCCCGCATGACCACCCCATGACCAGGTGAAGATTACAGAATATGGTCATGGCGGCAAGAACCAGGACATCCAATGAGAAATCAATGCCCGTAATGCCGGAAAATATCTTTGAGATTCCTTTAAGACCTTCCTTGACACTGAAATCAGATGAAATGGCGCTCATGTTTAATCCTTTCTGCCTTCAAACGCCGGGGCATTTCCAAATCCATTTTCAATCCATGCCCCGGCGATTTCAATTAATCCGCCTTATTGCATCCAAATAAGCGACGTCTGTTTTTTCATCCTCCTCCGGCGGAGCCAGAAGGCCGCCACGGCAAACAGGGGACCCACGGGACCGCTGCCGAAATTTAAATCTCTGCTTTGCCCGGGGTCCGGTTCCCGAAGCAAAGGACTTCCGGAAGGCGTCATGTTTCGGGAATTGGACGGCAGGGCTTGTTCCGCCAGTCGGAAATCTTTTGCGGGATCACGGGGGCCGATATCCGCCGCCGCCTTTTTCTTGATCAGATCCAGCTCGATCTGCCGTTTTGCCCGGGCCTCCCGCTCTCCGGACATTCTCCGGGCGTTGCGTCTTTCGATCCGCCAGCGCTGGTATTCAGCGTCGTTTTCAAGCACAAGAAAAGACGTGTACTCGGTGACAATGGAATATTCCTCGCCCAGACGGATGATTTCATCGAGAACCCGGTCCCGTGATCCCGTCCGGTCCGCCTGCTTCAGAAGCTGATCCACCCGCTTCCAGGCCCACATGCGTTCAATTTCAGGATTTGTCGAATCGTTTTCCGGAAACATCAGGCTGGCCGAACGGGACATGGCGACACCCTGAATATTTCCGGAAAGACGAATACGCCCTTCTCCGCCTCCGCTGTATCTGCCGTAAATGCGAATGGGCGATCCATGAAAAAGACCGGGCAGCACAGACGGCTCCACATCATAAACTCTCACCCCGTCGACATCGATCCGCAGATCCGTCGCCACCGGCCGCATCAGTTTACGCCGAAATCCCCGGGCCGCGCGTTTAAAATCATCTCCACCGGAAATAAACGCCGCCAGTCCGCCGGAATCTTCGGCCATCTGTTCCAAAAGGGGCCGATTCACTTCATTGCCGATGCCGATGCAGAACACTCGTACATTTTCCGGGCGGGATTGAATCATCTGGAGCAGAATCCGCCGTTCCTTCTGCTCGGTCATGCCGTCACTTAAAATCACAACATTGAGCGGCCGATCCGGATTCCCGTATTTATATGCCGCAGTCATGGCCGGCGCCAGTTCGGTCCCGCCCCTGGCCTTCTGGCCGGCCATAAATATCCGGGCCGCTTTCTGATGGACGCCGGAAGCGGATTTCAATTCTCCAAACAGGATATTCGGACTTACGTTAAAGCTCATGACTTCGAACCGGTCTTTTTCTCCGATTTCAGCTACAAACGCTTCAAGGGCGTTTTTGGAAACAACCAGTTTACCGTCGTTGGCCATACTCCCGGACACATCCAGCACGAACACATAGTCCATGCCGCCGTCTGCTTCGGCCAGTTCCTTTCCGGCCGTGATGGTCATGCAGAAATACCCGTCTTCACCGGGTTGACGGGAGGTTATTAAATCCATGCCGCTGACCGGCCGGGATATGCCGTAATTTAAAACCACATCAGACGCGAGGCTGCCGCCGGAGGTTTCAAGACTTGCCACCCAGTAATTTTCGGAATGCCGGGCCACGGCAAAAGCGTCCCCGTGGCTGGGACTTTCAATATCCGTGATGGGAATTGCGGACTTCACGTCAGCATGAATGGCAAAACGGCCGGTGGTATTGGCATCAATGCCGCTTCGGGTTACGGTGGCCAGCGGATAGACGTAGGCGCCCCGGTCGTGATCCATGTCCAGTTCCTGGTAGTAGGATATCTGGACTTTTTGCTCCGCGCCCGCATTGATTGGAAATATCCGCATTTCAAAGGTCTTATAGTCAACCTGCTCCAGAAGGCCGGGATCCTGGCGCTTTTGCTTGTAGCTGTCGTAGATTTCCCGTGCCCGGTTTTTCTCAACCACTTCGCCGATCATCTCTTTTCCGTTGATCCACATGCTGAAATTGGCCACCGACGCTCCCCGGGGCACCGGGAATGTATATAAGGCTTCCACCTGGCGGTTTTCCGTATTTAAAAACACCTGGGTGACATCCGTGACGGCAATGCCGTTATTGATGGTGACCTTGACATCATGCTCCCGGATTTCAAGAACGCCGCCAAAGCCGCCGTCCGCGATGAGAAGTCCCGCGGCATGGGTGTTTAAAGGCAGGAACAGAAAAACAAACAGGGCAATGGATGTCATAACCTTGGCGGTGACGCCGGCAATGCTTTGTTGAATCGTTTTCAGCAGTCTCATAAATTGGCCTCCTTATTGTCAGGGTGAAAGATGAACCACTGAAGGCCTTTATTCCAATAAGCATGCCAGATCTCTTCAAATTATTACAATACATTGTAATAATTATAAAATAATAATTTATTAGCCGGAAATGCGATAAACGATAAATAATAAATCTGTACATTTTATGAATATCATGTATACATTAATTGATATTAAGGAGGAATTATGTCTGAAACAGCCGGTTTAACCGATGAAGAACGAAACTTTTTTCTGGCCGTCAATCAGGCCGTTCTGGCCAACCCATTTTCCGATGCGCGGGCTTCCGCCGATTTGAAGATCACCGGCTTTTTGACGGATGTTTCCCCGGGCGAACTCATCGAAAGGGTTGTCTCGGAAGTCCGGCAGAAAATCGCCGGCCTGGAAAAATCCGGCCGGGCGGATCTGAAAAAATTTTCAGGTAAAGACCGGGAAATTCTGACGGCGGCGTTCCTGTTTGAAATCTTTTATTTTTTTCTGGAACGGTTTGACCAACTGATTCTTGACCAGATTCATCATGGGGTAAAACCGCTCAAGGTCGCCTTTGCTGCCCATGTATTGGAATTTTTTCGAAAAAGGGGGTTTGACGCCGCTGAATCAATGCACTATTTCTCGCTGTGCTTTCAACTGCGGCGGGCATTTTACTTCATCGACCGGAGTCTTGTGGGGCGGAGCCCCTGCATGAAAAAACTACGGGAAAACCTCTGGAACAATGTGTTCACCTGCGACCTGAATCTTTACAATCAGTATCTGTGGCCCCGGATGGAAGATTTTTCAACCCTGATTCTGGGGGAAACCGGTACCGGAAAAGGCGCGGCAGCCATGGCCATCGGACAAAGCGGCTATATCCCCTTTGATGAAAAAACGGGATGTTTCTCCGAAAGCTTCACCCGCGCCTGCGTGGCCCTCAACCTTTCGCAATTTCCGGAAAACCTCATTGAATCCGAACTCTTCGGCCATCAAAAGGGAGCTTTTACCGGGGCCGTAGACGACCATAAGGGCATATTCAACCGCTGCATCCCCTACGGTTCGATCTTTCTGGATGAAATCGGGGAAGTATCGATTCCGGTGCAGATCAAACTCCTTAAGGTCCTGGAAGAAAGGCGGTTTAGTCCTGTTGGCAGCCACCGGGAGCATCGGTTTGAAGGCAGAATCATCGCGGCCACCAACCGGATGACCGATGCGGGGGGGCGTCTGTCCGGCATGCGGGATGATTTTTTTTACCGCCTGTGTTCGGACATCATCGAAGTGCCGCCGCTTTGTCAGCGGATCGGGGAAGATCCCGGCGAACTGGATGATTTGCTCGCATTCACCATTGAAAAAATTACCGGCGGACCGTCACCGGGCCTGCTCCGTATGACCCGGAAAATCATTGCCGACCAGGTGGGAAAAAATTATCCATGGCCCGGAAACGTCCGTGAACTGGGTCAGTGCGTCAGGCGAATCCTGCTCAAGAGAACTTATAAAGGTATTTTCCAAAAAACCGGCGATGCCTCGGCTTCAGGGATTATGACGGATATGGAAAACGGCAGCATTGATGCGAAAAATCTGATGAAACAATACTGCCGCCTTTTATACGGCAAATACGGCACTTATGGGGAGGTGGCCCGGAGAACGGGCCTGGACCGACGCACGGTAAAAAAGCATATTAAAGATGCTTCCGATGAGACGGCATCGGCCCTTAGGCTCTGAAAACGATCACATTCTCCGCCACAACACGGAACAGCTTTTAAAACTGCTTCAGAACCGCCGCGCACACTTCCGCGACCAGGGCGTCACACCGACAAAGGGGCTTGCCGTCGATGCGCCGCACCGGCACCGCGCCCATAAGCGAATTGGCCAGAAACACTCCGTCGGCGGCAAACAAATCTTTTACATCCAATCTTTCCGTTGCGGCCGGATATCCTTGTTCTTTAAAATATCGGATCACCTGTTTTTCCATGATCCCTTCCAGGACATGGGACGACCGTGGCCGGATGACCGTATTTCCCCGGATCACGAGGATATTGGCCGTGTTGGTTTCCGAAATGCTGCCGTCGGGATTGAGGATCAGGGCTTCGTCCGCCCCCTGCTGCTTCGCCCCTTGCCCGGCCAGATAATAATAGAGGTAATTGAGGGTCTTGTGATCGGCCAGGGGGGTCTGGCGGGGATGGGGATAGACGGCCAGATCGAGTCCGCCTTTTTCCGCCAGGGCCGGTCGGGGCTGATAGTTACGGGCCGACACCACCAGTCCGTGACGACGAGGCGGCCCGGCGCCGTCTCCGAAGGTGGCCATGATTTTGACCGCGGCCGTGCCGTTTGACAGGCTATTAGCGTCGATCACCTTTCGGATAATATCATCCCAGGTAAGGTCCGGCACAGGAGTCTGAAACAGCGCTTCCCATGCCCGGTTAAAGCGGGCCATGTGATCGGCCAGAAAGGCGGGCCTGCTCTTTTCCACGCGAAGGGTCTCAAAAAATCCGTACCCATAGGCAAGGCCCAGGTCATCAATGGGGACGGCGGCTTCGGAACGGGGTTTCATCACGCCGTTCTGCCAGACGTATGCCGCCGCGGCCGCCTCAAATGCCGCCGGACCGGTTTGCAGTTTTGCCGTCAGGGTTTTTCCCTTGTGCAGGGTCTCCTCGTATTCGTCGGCCGGGTCGGAATCCTGCACCACGCCCCCACCCACGGAAAAATAGACCCTATTCCCGAAAACCGTGGCGGTGCGGATGGCGATATTTAAATCCAGGGTGTCGTGAAAGCCGATATAACCCATGGCCCCGGTATAGACGTGCCGCCGGCAGGGTTCGAGCTCGTCAATGATCTCCATGGCCCGGATGCGGGGGCAACCGGTGATGGAACCGCCCGGAAACGTGGCCCGGATCAAGTCCACCGCGTCCGCGTCCGGCCGCAGCGTGCCGGTCACCACTGAAACCAGATGAAAAACGTTGCGGTAGGCTTCCAGCCGCTTGTGCTCGGCCACCGCCACGCTGCCGCCTTGGCAGACCCGGCCCAGGTCGTTTCGCATGAGATCCACGATCATGGAGAGTTCGGCGTCATCCTTGGGGCTGGTTTGCAATTGCCGGGCCAGGGTCGCGTCTTCGTCCGGATCAGCTCCCCTCGGCCGGGTTCCCTTGATGGGCCGGGTTTCCACGTATGATCCCCGGCGTAGCAGAAACCGTTCCGGCGAGGTGGAGATGATCCAGTGGTCCCCGGCGTGAACATAGGCGTAAAACGGCGCGGGGGCCGATTCATACAGGGATGCGAACAAGGCATAGGGATCGCCGGAAAACCCGGTTTCAAACCGCTGGGACAAGTTGACCTGGTAAATGTGGCCCGACAGAATATATCCCTTGATCCGGCCGACGGCCTCCAGGTAGGCGTTACGGGTAAACGACGATTGGAATTCGGCCGTTACCGACATACCCGGCGTTTCAAGAAATCCCGCCGGGCCATGAAAACCGGCAAAACTCAAGTCCTTCGGGATAAATGTCGGCTGCCCGGAATCGCCGCCGACATCAACGATATTGGCATCAGCGGCGTCGGCCGGAATCCGGCTGCGCCCAGATCCGCCCGCCTCTCCGGACGTATTACGAGGCGACGGTGACGCCCGAAGGTCATCGTTCAACCCGGCGCCGGCTGCCGGGGCTTCCAGCAGGATTTTCAAATGTTTGATATCCGCCGTCTTCGGGCCGGTCTCTGTCCGCCGCCGGGTCACACAGGCATGGGTGGCGCCCGTTGCTTTGTCATGCACCACAACCACCGAGGGCGCAAACAGGCATAGATCCGGCAGCCCCAGGTCATCCATGACGGTGCGGGGTAGGGTTTCGATGACGTCTTTCAGATCATAGGCCAGATACCCGAACAGCCCCGCGGCAATGGGTACCGAAGAATTAACGCCGTCGATCCGGTATGTATCGATAACCCGGCGAAGCCCGTCAAAGGGGTCTCCCGGCCAGTCCAGGGACCCGGCTTCGGTTTCGATCCGAATGCCGTTACGGCGGCCGATCACCCGAAGCCACGGATCGATGGCCAGTAAATGGTAACGGGCGCAGTCCAGACCCCCGCCGCTCAGAAGCACCACGGCGCCCGGCCGGTCCGCAAACCGCGCGGCCACCTCCGGAAAAGGGGCTCTAAGCGCCACCGGAAAGATATCGACCCCTTCCAGGGTTCCGGCCAGACGAATCAGTTCCGGGTCGGGAGTGGGTGCTGAGTGCTTTGATCGTATTGCCATATTTTTTATAAATCTTTCACGGTGCGGGCAATTTTGAAGGATAGCGGGATTCCAACGCCATACTTCACGCGCTCAATCCGCTCACCGATGGACTGCTGCTCTCCAGTGCTTGATATTGCGGTTCGCCTAAAGTTTCTAAAATGTCTTTGCGAATTGGATAAGGCCCGGTCCGCAGAAAATTCTCGATCAGCGCAAACCCGTGTTCCGTCATGAAGCTTTCCGGGTGGAACTGGACCCCGAACAGAGGATGACGAATGTGGGCGATGCCCATGATCAACCCGTCGCCGCTGGAGGCGGTCACCCGAAGGTCTGGCGGGACATCGGCCGTCATGAGGGAATGGTATCGGGCCGCCGTAAACGGCGACGGCATTCCGGCAAAAACGCCGACACCGTCATGATGGATGCGGCTGGTCTTGCCGTGCACCGGAACGGGCGCCCGGACGGTTTTTCCGCCGAAAGCCGCGTTGATGCACTGCATCCCCAGGCACACGCCGAGAATCGGAAACTTTCCGGCAAATTCCGCCACGGCCCGGGTGGAAATTCCCGCGTCCGACGGGTCTTTGGGGCCGGGACTGATCACCAGATAATCAGGCCGGGACGCGGCAATGTCGGCCAGGGTAATCCGGTCGCACCGATGCACATGGATCTCCAGATCATAACACATAAACATCTGCACCAGATTGTGCGTAAAGGAATCGTAATTGTCGATCACCAGAAGCCCGGCCATTTCCCGTTTCTCTCCCCTCCAAATAAAAAACGCCACCCCGTTTGAGCCTGGGTGGCGTTTGCCTATGACATAACTCAATATAAATATAAAATATAATTCCGCTCAAGCGGATAAAACCAATTTTGTTAAAAAGTCTTACAGCATCCACCGCAAAGTTCAAGAAAAATCTGACGGCATGACCATCCGGATCCAAGCTTTTTCCATTTTACATTCAAGATGACATACGGCGACGAGGAGGAATCGACACTGGTTTTACACGGTCGGCAAGTCGAGGAGCCGGCGGCGACGCCAACACGGATGCCCCCTGAATACGAATTGGAATTACACCCGGATGACCTCTCCGGCCCTGATCCCAGAAATATAATCGCCGTTGTTGACCACTTGGACGCCGTTGATAAACACTTGGGCGATGCCTTTGGGTTTTCCGGCCGGGGCCGGATCGCGGGGCGCGGTTTCATCGACGACGGCGGGATCAAAGATGACCACGTCAGCTTTTTTGCCGCGGGCCAGCACGCCCCGGTCCCGGATGCCGAACCGCTCGGCTGAGGCCCCGGTCATGCGCCGCACGGCGTTTTCCATGGAAAAAAGTTTTCGGTCCCGGACATAGCGGCCCAGGATTTTGGGAAAGGCGCCCAGGGTGGCGGGATTGGGATGGCCCCGAAAGTGAATGATGGCGTCGGTTTCAAACAGGCAGGCGTCATCGGCGAGCACGGCGTCTAAAGCCTGCTCCCGGCCGGGTTCGCCGCTGTATTTGTGAAACAGGACCATGGCCTGGCCCCGGGTTTCCCGGCTCAGCCGCAGCATGGCGTCAAAAGGGGTCGTATTCCATTTTGCCGCGATATCCGGCAGACGGTATCCGTTTAATTCCTGCCATTCGTTGACGGCCGCGTCCATCAACTGGAAATCGGAAAAGGAAAATCCCAGCAGGCCGAACCCCACGGCCATTTCGGTGCGCAGGCGGGCCCGCATCCATTTGTCATGGGCCGCTTCAGGCAGCCCGGCCAGAAACCAGTAGGGAAGCACCACGTTGATGGTGGTGTTGCCGCAGGTATAGGGAAAGGCGTCAAACATCACGTCAACGCCTTGTTTCCGGGCATCGGCGATCATGTTCAGGCAGGTTTCGGCTGTGGGCCAGCTCCGCCGGCCGGCAAAAATCAGATGGGAAACCTGAAGGCGAACTCCCGTGCGGCGGGCCGCGTCAAGCATCTCCTTTAGGGCCCGGACATTATGGGGCTTTAGATACGTGACGGGATAAGTCGGTGAAATCCGGCTCAAGGCCTTTAAATGGACCGTGACCGGTTTGCCGGCTTCCGCCGCCACCCGGCAGAAGACGTCGATCTCATCGGCAGGGGAATACATGCCCGGATCATAACCCAGGCCGAAGCTCAACCCGCAGGCTCCGGCGTCCAGGCTTTCACGGAGGGCGTCCAGACAGACGGCGCGTTCGTGTTCGGGCATGGCGCCCCGGCGGGTATCGGCGCAGGCGAGCCGAATGGTGCCGTGGCCGGCCAGTTCGGCCATATTCAAAAGGGGTCGGGCCTGGTCCACGCGATCCAGAAAATCGGCCATAGTGGTCCACTGATAATCCAGAGGCTTGTCGATCATCAGGTTGAAATGGTCCATGCCCATCACCTTGCGGGTTTTGGCCGTAAACGGGGCCGGGGAAAAACCGCAATTGCCGCCCACCACCGTGGTCACCCCCTGCTCCAGCAGGGGGCTGAGGCAGATATCATGATCGGCAAGGGGCAGGGCCCAGTCCGAATGGGAATGCATGTCGATAAATCCCGGCGCCACCACGTGTCCGGCGGCGTCGATGGTCTCGTCGGCCACGGGGAGATCGCCGTTGGTCTTCGCCACCGCCTCGATTTTGTCCCCCTGGATCCGGACATGCCCGTCAAATCCACCGCTTCCCGTGCCGTCGATAATCCAGCCGTTTTTTATGAGAATCGATTTCATCCGTTTTCCTCCCGTTATGATGCACACCAGTGTCTTGCCGTCAGCCAATGATCATTTTTCTTTATTCCAATTTGCATTCAAGATGACGTCGAGGCGGCAAGGAGGAGGCGACGCAGGCTTACTGCCGGTAAGTCGAGGAGCCGACGACGCAGCCAACACAGATGCCGCGTAATGCGAATTGGAATTAAAGCATCTCGATGATGCGGTTCTGAAACCCGGTGAGCACCTCGCGGATGTCTATGGAATCCGGGTCCAGGATGACCGAAAACATGGACATTCCTTCCAGAAACGCCACAATGGCGATGCTGATTCGCTTTGTTGCGGCCGGATCAGCCGTTGCCCCGCCCAGGATAAAGGCCAGGACTTCCATCCATTCCCGGTACGCCCGCCGGAGCCTGTCCCTGACGGCCGGATTGTAGACAGCGATTTCCCATATTTCGATAAAAACCTTAGACAATTGCCGGTCCAGGGTGATCCGATCGTTCATGAAATCAAAAATCGCGGCCGCCAGGTCCTTTCCGGCGACCCCTTCGGCCTGCTTTTCCGCCAGCCATTGTTCAAACATCGCCTTGTAACGGCCGATGACATGATCGATATAATGGAGCAGGATATCTTCCTTGCTCCGGAAATAATAGTGGAGCAGCCCGTGATTGACGCCGGCGGCCCGGGCGATGTCCTTGATGGAGGTCTGATCAAAGGGTTTTTCCGTCAGACAGCTATGCAACGCCTCGAGAATGCGCGTCCGTTTTTCTTCCTGACCGTTTTTCCGGCCCATGGTGTTTCCTTTAGAAAATCCTGATGAACTGGTAAAAGGTCGAATTTTCGCTACGAGCGTCTTTCGGGGTGCGATTTTCGTCGATGCTGAATGGCAAAAACTCGGCGCAAGCGCCTCAAACAGTTTGCCATTCTTAACGCATCCACGAAAATCGCTTTTCCCCCGAAATCCACGATCTCGCTCAAAATCAACCTTTTACCAGTCCATCAGGATTCCGATTGATTAAAAATTAAAAATGAATTGACAAACCTTGCCGAACCTTTTAATTTATTGGTCAACCAACTAACTATCATTTTTTCCCGTCGCCGTCAACAGCAAAGATGATGAGCAGGCCCCCGAAAAACAGTGGAAAGAGACACGAAAGAAGTGCTGAAAAATTTCAAATAATCACAATGGAATGCGAAACGAAATAAATATAGGAGGACTCCCATGACCGATTACCGATCCAAAAGCTGGTGGCTGGAATCCCTGCCCGAGGCGATCACCCCCAACCCGGCGCTCACCGGTCGCCAAACCGCGGATGTGGCCGTCATCGGCGGCGGATACACCGGGCTTTCCGTAGGATATCATCTCAAGCAGCTCAACCCGGACTTAGATGTCCGCATCATTGAATCCGATGTATGCGGATACGGGGCATCGGGCCGCAACGGCGGGTTTTCCATGACCCTGTTCGGCCTGACCAAGGGGATCACCAAATTCCGGTTCAACGATCACAAGGCACGGGCGGCACATATTTACATGGAAAACGCCGTGGATTATCTGCATGAGGTTATCACGGAGAACAACATCGAATGCCAGTATGAGAAAAGCGGCTATCTGCTGGTGGGCACCAGCCCGGGACAGGTCCGGCGGGTGGAACATGATTTCAAAATTATGGAAAAATGGGGACTGGGAGGGGTGGAGCGCTGGGACCGGACCCGGCTGGCCGAAGAATTTCACACGGATTTTTATAAAATCGGATGGTTCGAACCCCGGTGCGGCATCCTCAACCCGGCCCGGCTGGCCCGGGGCATGAAAAAGCTGGCCGAAACCCAGGGAGCTGTCATCTATGAAAATTCCCCGGTCAAGCGCTTCGGCCGCAAAACCGGGGGCGGGTTTATGGTCAAGACCGAACACGGGGTGCTGGAAAGCGATTACCTGGTGCTGGCCACCAACGCCTATTCGGTCCTGTTTCCCGAGCTGAAAAAACTCCAGTACCCGGCATTCACGCATATCGTCATGTCCGAACCATTAACGCCGGAACAATATGACGCCATCGGCTGGAAAAACCGCGCCGGCGTGGAAGACGCCCGGGACCTGATCCATTATTACCGGCTCACCGCGGACAACCGCATCGTCATGGGCGGCGGAGACGTCTCCCTGGGATACGGCGCGGATCTTGACAAAGATCTTAACGAACAAACCTTTGCCCACTTGAAAGCCCATGTGACTGAAGTTTTTCCCCAGCTTGAGGGGCTGCGCTTCACCCACCAGTGGGGCGGGCCGGTTTCCATCACCACGGACATGGCGCCGGTGATCGGCTATCTGGGAAATGACAAAAAAGCCATTTTTTCAATGGGCTGCATCGGCCACGGGGTGTCGCTCACCACCTACAACGGCAAAACCATCGCCGAGTTGATCACCGGCCGGCAGACCGAGCGCACCGAGATGTTTTTCGTGGGCCGCAAAGTCTTTCCCTGGCCCCCGGATTTGATCACCTACGGCCTGGGTCACGCAGTGCGCGGGTTCATGAAACTCGAGGATCGACTGTATTATAAGTGACAGGAGACGGCATGATCATCGATATCCACACCCATCTGGGCGATATCCTCAATCCCGGCGGCGGGAACCTGATTTATCAGGAAAACATCCGGAAACAGATCGGATTCGACATGATCTCCTTTTCCGAATACCTGTACCATTCGGGGGTGACCCGCCGGTTTGACGCGTGGCTCTACGAAAAGACCTATAACATGGTCACCCGGGCCTCCATCGCCCGAAACGCCACCGCCACCCTTTCCAACATGCAGCGGTCCATGGATGAGTCCGGCATCACCTGGTCGGCCTGCATGCCCATCCCGCCGTATCTGACCTTTGAGGATCTGAAAACGGCAAAGGAAAAAGAACACCGGATCATCCCCTTTACCGGCGTGGATTATACCAGAAGCGCAGCAATCGATGACCTGGAAGCCGTTTTTGCCGCGGATGTGGCGGCCGGGGCTAAAGGATTGAAGCTGCATCCCATCATCCAGCGCACGCCGTTGACCGATGCGCGGACCTTGGCGGCGGTGGAGGCATTTTCCGTCCATCGCCTGCCCATCCTTTTTCACTGCGGAATTTCATCCTATTATATCGAGCCGGAACAACAGACCAAGAAGGCGGCGGCCTTAGGCGATATTGCTTATGCCCGGGAACTGGTTGCCGCGTTTCCGGATGTGGCCTTTATCGCCGGTCATGCCGGGCTGTTCAAATACCGCGATGTCATCGAACTGCTGAGCCCGTTTAAAAACGTCATGGTGGACACTTCGTTTCAGGCCGTGGGGCATGTGCGGGAGCTGATCCGGGCTTTCGGGCCGGACCGGGTGGTGTTCGCCTCGGACTGGCCCTTCGGCAACCGGCCCCCGGCCATCCGGATCATCAAAAAAGCCTGCCGGGGCGACAAGGCCTTGGAGCGCCGCCTTTTCTATGACAACGCGGCCGATCTTCTGGGGATTGTGTAAGTTATTGTAAGGACCAAAACACCCGTATAATCAACGCCCTCTCACCCGTTCCGCCGTCAGGCTTCCGTCGGGACTCACGCGGGCGCGCAGTTCCACCTCCCCTCCGATCTGGATATCCCGCAGCTCAGTAACGCCGGTGACGTGAAATGTCGCGCCGTCAATGGCCCATTGAGATGTCAGACGTCCGCGCAACCGGACTTTCGCAGCAACGGGGACAGGCGCCTTACGGCCGTCCGCATTTCTCGCCCCATCCTGAATCCATTGCTGGATAAGGCCGGTCTCCGCCTCCGTAAGCCACGGGGGACCGTCAAAGGGCATTCGCGGTTTTTCAAGACCCCGCATATGACGAAGCAGCAGACTTGCCAAGGGGTTTCCCGGCAGGACCACGGGGCGTTCGGATGTCCGAAGCACACCTTCCCACTCGCTCAACATCAATCCTTCCGGCGCGGCGCCCATGATTCCGGCGGTGGAATGGCATCGCACGCAATTTCGAATCAAAACCGGCTGAATATTTGAAAATAACACCGGCTCGCCGGGGCCAGGCATGGCAGGCGACGGGCCGGGAATTGATGATTCGTTGATGTTGATGCGGGTGTCCGCTGATGGCTGTGCTGCCTCCGCTTTTTCAACAGTTTTTTCCAGTGATTCAACCCATTGCTCCAAAATGCCGATTTCCTCGGGGGTCAGATACGGCGGGCCTCCCAAAGGCATGCGGGGCAGCCGCTCACCCTTGACCCGGCGGATCAGTTCACTGGATGCCGGATTACCCGGTACCACCGCACCCGACGACCGGGCAGCCGACGATGAATCCAGACGCACTCCCTTGGGGGCTCCCGAACCGCTGTGACAGACAGCGCATCGAGAAGAAAAAAGAGCCATGGCTTTTTGTTCCAGATCATTTTCCGATGCCGGATACTTGGTCATGCTGGCCGGTTCTCGAAAACCTTTATTATCCGGGACTTCCGCCGTGCCTTTCCCGGACCCGGGCATGGGTTCGGCTTTTGTCGATAGGGCCGTTTCCCCCCGCTCCGGATTTGCGGTTAATTTTGCCGCCGGCTTTCCACGAATGGCCGTCAGGTAGGCCAGAATGGCCCACCGTGTTTCTTCATCCATCCGACGATATTCCGGAGCCGCAATTTTATCGGACATCCGCCAAACCGTCTGCCGCCACTCCTCCGACGTTTTAACGGTTGAAATCACACGTCGAACGGAATGGCACTGGGTGCAGAGGGACCCAAATAACCGCCGGCCGGAGGCAAATCCTTCTGATGAGAGCAGATCAGCCGCATTTCGCGTTTTACCACCCGGGAGCCGCCGCAGCGATGCCGCCGCCGCATCCGCCATCTGGTGTTTAGCCTTACTCAGCCGCCACTCATGAACCGGCGTCACGATCACCAGCAATATCATCGCCAGCGTTAACATCAATAGCGGAATGCCAAACACTGGCAGATTCTTCCGAAACACGGGAAAGGCCCGCACCACCGCCACCTTAACCAGCACCACCGCTACAATGACAAACCCGAGAAAGCCATGAATCGCCGCCAGAGGTGAAAATTCCTCCGGATACAGCCATATGCGCGGCACCATCCGGTGCATCATGAACAGAAGAATCGTTATATAGAAATATCCCAGCCCCCGATGGGTCCAGGCCAGCCATCGCGGCGCGGAACTCCGATCACGTGCTTCATCATAGGGGAAACCCCACAGCCACATCATCAGAAACGCCGCGCAAAGGCCGACGCCGGCAAACGCCGCTCCGATCCAACCAGTCGTCATCATGAGCTGTATTTTTCCTTCGTCTGGTTAACCACCCGCAAAAACGATCGATAAACACAACGCCTTACTTTTTCCTCTCATTCACGGCCTCCCGCAGGATTAAAAAACCACCCCGCAAAACTACGGCGGAAATAATCGCACCGATGATCAGATCGGGAAGGCGGGTGCCCAGGAGCATGACCAGCGCGCCGGAGATGATGACGCCGATATTGGCGATGACGTCGTTGGCGGAAAAAATCCAGGAAGCCCGCATGTGCACTCCGCCGTGCCGGTGTTTGGCGATAAGAAGCAGGCAGGACATGTTTGCCACCAGGGCCACGGCACCCACCCCCATCATCAGCAGGCTCACCGGATCACTCCCGAAGATAAAGCGGCGAACCACCTCAAGGAGCACTCCCAGGGCAAGGGCCACCTGAAACACGCCGCTGGCACTGGCAGCGCTGGCCTGGAGCCGACGGGATTTGCCTACGGCAAAAAGGGCGATGCCGTAAACAAGCGCATCGGCCAGCATGTCCAGAGCGTCGGCGATGAGCGCCGTTGACTCGGCCCACCAGCCGGTGGCTAGTTCGGCGACAAACATCACACCGTTGATGATCAGCAGAATCCAGAGGGTTTTGCGCTCCAGAGCAGCGGCTTCTTCCGGGTCGCAGCAGCAGGAACAGTCCGTCATACCTTTCCTCTCTTATTCCTTTTTGCATTCAAGATGACATCCAGGCGGCAAGGAGGAGGCGCCGCAGGCTTACTGCCGGTAAGTTGAGGAGCCGACGACGCAGCCAACGCCGATGCCGCTTGAATGCGAACTGGAATTAGAAGTCCGCCCAGTCGGTGACGGGTTTAAGCGGCACCGGCGGATAAATCTGGCCGTGGGCCGGGGGCATGGAATTATAGACCCAGTCAATGTCCACGGCGCCGGTCCGGATGCCCCGTTTCCGGGAGAACCCCGCAAAGGTCCCCCGGATCAGCACATCCTCCATGCCCAGGGTCAGGCCGAACACGGCCACGGTTTGTCCGATGGGGATTTGGTTCAGCTCCGCCTGCCAGGCCAGCGACGAAAAGGCCAGGCGACGGCTGTCGGCGGCCTGGCACTGGAGCAGGGGGATGAGTTCCGGGAACCCGTCGTCCTTGATATAGGCGATAAACTTTAAGGCATCCAGGGCGGAAAACAGATTTTCGGCAAACGGCGACAGGATCCGGTCGGGATTGCCCGTTGCCCACGCGCTCCTGGCGAGTTTGGTCAGCAGGGACGCGACAATGATGGCGGGCAGGGGGAGGCCGTCGGGTCCCCGGGTATCCACCAGATCCAGGTAATGCACGGTATTGATGCCGAAATAGGTGTTGTATCTGAACATGGGCAGGTCATTATAGGACTGGTATTCCGGCCCTTCGTTTCTGGTATGGGTCCACCGGGCATGGCCCCGCCACATGCGGCGGTCCATGGTCATGACCAGAAAGGCGATGTTGGGGTTTTCCCGGATATTGGCCTTGCTGACGCCTTTGCAGAATTCCCCCAGGGTGACCTGTTTCGGCCCGGCGGCCCGAAGAGAGGTGATCAGAGTGATATGCGGCAGCCCCCGGTCATTGACCGATGCCACCAGGGCGATTTTTTCATTGGGGGAAAGCGCCTGGATGGTCGGCGCGTCAAACGTTTTGTGCGGATACATCGTCAGTCTCCCTTTGGGGTGATTCGGTTTGCAGCCGGGTGGCGCCGGAGGTGAAAACAATGTCCGGATTCACGCCCGATTGCCGGGCCGTTTCCGCCAGATCCTCCATGACGGACGCCTCCAGCAGGGGCGCATCATGAAACGGCCATTGCAGGTCCAGGCGCCGGTACTTGTCCCGGCAAAGATTATTGAAGGCGCACAGATCCCAGCGGGTGACCACGTCGTTGATATTGGCTGAGATCCATTGGCCGATGGCCGTTATATTTTCCGCCGATGCCGTGGCCCCGGGGATGATGGGGGTTCGGATCCAAAGCTGCCGGGGGTGCAGATGGGATCGCATGTAATCGGCCACCCGTCGCAGGTTGTCTAAAATCCGGGGATTGGCATGCCCGGTAAACCGTTTGTGGGCCTCGGGGTCCATGAGTTTTAGATCGAACAGGACCATGGCCGCATAAGGCAGGAGCCGGTCCAGTGCCTCGGGTGCGCAGTATCCGCAGGTGTCAACGGCCGTGTGCAGCCCTTTTTCCCGCAGAGCCTTGAGCAGGCCGCCGGCAAATTCGGACTGAAAACCGGGGTCTCCGCCGGACAGGGTCACCCCGCCGCCCGAGGTTTCAAAATAAGCCCGGTCCTTGATCACTTCGTTGACCAGCGCATCCACCGTCCAGGCTTTCCCCAGCATTTCCAAGGCGGTTCCCGGACATTCCTCGGCGCAGATCCCACAGGCGGTGCAGCGGTTCCGGTCGATGGTCATCCCCGCTTCGCTCAGATCCAGGGAGTTTTCCGGGCAGGCCGACAGGCAGGTGCGGCAGCCGATGCACCGGTTTCCCATCCAGACAAGCTGGGGTTGGGGGGAGATACTTTCCGGGTTGTGGCACCACGCGCACTTAAGGGCGCATCCCTTGAAAAAGACCGTGGTCCGGATGCCCGGCCCGTCTTCGGTGGACATGCGCACGATTTCTAAAATCATCCCCGTCGGCTGATTGTTCAGGTCGGTTGTTTCCGTTTTCAAATTATCCGCACCATTATTAGTTTATGACGCATTGAAGAGATGCCAAGATACGAAATCCATCGCACCCATAAACCTTCCTATAAAAAGTTAAAATCCGGCGGCGTCGAAACAAGACGGATTGTAAGCGAGATTGAGGATTTCGGGGATTCAAGCGATGTTCATGGATGCGTTAAGAATGGCAAACTGTTTGAGGCGCTTGCGCCGAGTTTTTGCCATTCAGCAGCCATGAACATCGCGCCCCGAAAGACTCACGGAGCGAACAATTCGTCTTGGTTCGACGCCTTCCTTATTTTTACTTCCATCCATTAACATCAAACGCTATCGACATACGATTAAAAGCGCTGATGGCTCAGCCGGGCGATGACTTCGTTCTGCAGTTCTTTGCCGATGGCCGTAAAATAGGCGTTATAACCCGTAATCCGCACCAGCAGATGCCGGTAGTTGGCCGGATGCTCCTGGGCGTCTTTCAACATGTCCGGATCCAGCATGTTGACCTGGAGGCAGGTACCGCCGTTATGGGCGTATCCCCGCAGAAAGGCTTTGAATTTCTCCCGGTGCTCCGGATCCTTGAGCATGGACGGATTAAAGGTGATGGTGTGGCTGGCGCCGTTGGGAAGGCAATTGAGATAATCCTCCCAGTCGCCGCTGCCGTCGGCGGCTTTTCCGCCCAGAGCCTTTCCCACGGAATTGGCATTGGCCGTGGGGCCGTTGATGTCGGCCCCGGCCGACGGGCAGATGGCGTTGGACAGAAACTGCCCTTTTTTGCGGCCGTCCGCCGAAGCGGCCATGACAAACCCGTCCCCGGCCCAGTAATTCCAGCTCAGCATGCCGGGCCGGAACTGCCGGCTTGTGGATCGGGTCTTGTGTTTCCAGGTTTCGTCGGTCCAGAGCTGCATGACGGTAAGAGCCATGGCATCGGCTTCGTCATGGTCCCGGCCGTACTTGGGAGCCTTGTTTTTGGCCATGGCCTGGAGTTTTTCATGGCCGTCCCAGTTGGCTTTCAGGGCCGCAATCAGCTCGGCCATGGTGCATTTTTTTTCGTCAAACACCAGATATTTGACGGCCAGCAGGGAATCCACCGTGGTGGCAAAGGTGACGGCCTCCAGGGTGACCATGGGGATCTCGGCCCCGCCAGCGGTGATGTCTCTGGCGTTTTCGGCGCATCCCCGCACCAGACAGGACAGATAGGGCGTGGGCAGATACCGGGCCCGGACGGCCTCGGAGCGCTCATAGAGATCCACGCATTTCTGGATGATATAGCGAGTCTGTTCAGCATAGGCGTCCCAGAACTGTTCCCAGGAAGCAAACGCGGCGGCATCGCCGGTATCGGGTCCATCCTGTCGGATTTTTTCGGTCTTGCCGGTGACGATATCGGTGAACGCCACCAGGTCCCGGCCGCCGGTCAGGGCCAGTTCCACGGCCTTGA
>QZJS01000050.1 GCA_003597945.1 Desulfobacteraceae bacterium
AAGGCTTGCGCAATATCGAAGAATGCAGCGTACTTAGCGTACGTGAAATTCTGAGAGATTGCGCGTAACGCAGATATTGGACTTTTTACAAGGCCGTCAGAATTTGGTTATTTTTTTTTCATACCCGCCATCGATTTCGAGTTTTTCGATGCCGCTGGTGGACTCACCCCGGGCGCTCTTGATAAGATCGATGCCCCGGCCCACAATGGATCGGCGGGAAGCGTATCCAATGGCGGTTTCTTCGCTGATGAGGCCTTTTTCAAAAAGCTCGACGATAAAATTGTCGAATGTCGTCCATCCAAAGGCTCTGCTGGCTTCCATCATGTCATAGTATGTTTTTCCCTCGGATTCGCCATGGAGAATTGAATCCTTAACCCGCAGGCTGGTACCCAGGATCTCAAAGGCCGCCACCCTGCCTCCGCCCTGTTTGGGCAGAAGCCGCTGGCACACCACCCAGCGCAGGGTGTCGGCCAGGCGGATACGGATCTGGTTTTCTTCCTCTGAGGAGAACATACCCAGAATCCGGTTGATGGTCTGGCCGGCATCCACGGTATGGAGGGTGGACAGCACCAGGTGGCCTGTTTCAGCCGCGGAAAGACCAATTTCAATAGTTTCCCGGTCCCGCATTTCCCCCACCAGGATCACTTTGGGAGCCTGTCGGAGGGCGGCCCGCAGGCCGGTGGCAAAGGTGCTGAAGTCTTTTCCCAGCTCCCGCTGATTGAACGTGCCTTTTTTATGGGTATGGGTATATTCCACCGGATCTTCAAGGGTGACAATGTGGACGGCCTTGGTCCGGTTGATTTCTTCCAGAATGGCGGCCAGCGAGGTGGTTTTGCCTGTACCGGTGGCGCCGGTAAAGATGACGATGCCGTTTCGTTCAGTGGCGATTTTATAAAAAATTTCCGGAAGCCCCATCTCCTTTACGGTGGGGACCTTTGTTTCCAGCTGGCGCAGCACAATGGAATAATTTCCGGATTGCGAAAAGACGTTGACCCTGAAGCGCGCCTTTCCCGGAAGCGTATAGGAAAGGTCGCAGGAACCTTCCCGCAGCAGTGCTTCGGTCAGGCGCCGGTCCCGGCCGATAAGATTTAATGCCACCACCTCCGTTTGAAACGGGGTCAGGCTTTCTAACGGCGGGTTCATATCCACCGGCGCGAGCTGTCCGTATGTTTCCACCTGCAGCGGTTTTCCCACGGTCAGGTTTAAATCCGAGACGCTTTGATGTGAGTCGAGCATGCGGGTTAACAGATGATCGATTTCCGGCTTTTTCATATCATTTTATCCCTGATGGTTTTGTCAAAAATATTTTTACGATGACACCATCCTTGAAATTGTCAATGATGCTGACTTTTTCGTGTATACTGTATTCTACCCGGCGATCTTGACTATTAATTTTATGCTTCGGTAAAATCCGGAGGCGCCGTTTTGAGCATGGGGCGGAAGCGCTGCTTGTCGTTTGCTTTCATGTAAGCGTCTTCCGCGCTGATCCAGCCTTTGTTGTAAAGCGACATAATGGCTTCATCGAGCAGTTGCATGCCGTATTTTTTCCCCACCTGCATGGATGACGAGAGCTGGTGGGTTTTGCCCTCCCGGATGAGGTTGCGCACCGCGGGCGTGGCGATCAATACTTCAAGTGCGGGGGTGCGACCTTTCCGGTCGACGCGTTTAAAGAGCACCTGGGAAACAACAGCCCGGATACTGTCTGAAAGGTTGGAGCGGATCTGCGATTGTTGGGCTGCTGGAAAGACTTCGACCATTCGGTCAACGGTGCTCATGGCGCTGGAGGTGTGCAGGGTGGAAAATACCAGATGTCCCGTGTTGGCCGCTTCGATGGCAAGGGACATGGTTTCAAGATCGCGCATTTCACCCACCAGGATGATATCCGGGTCCTCCCGCAACGCGCCGCGGAGCGCCGCAGTAAATGATTTGGTATGAACGCCCAGCTCGCGCTGGTTGACGATGCAGCCCCGGCTTTCATGTACGAATTCAATGGGATCTTCGATGGTGATGATATGATCCTTGCGGAGTCGGTTGGCTTCATCGATGATGGCCGCAAGGGTGGTGGATTTGCCGCTGCCGGTGGGTCCCGTAATAATGACCAGTCCCCTGGGCAGTGTCGCCAGCTTGGCGATGACCGACGGCAATCCGAGCTGTTCACAGGACATGATGTTGTTGGGAATCTGGCGAAATACCGCGGCCACACCATTCCGCTGCATGAAAAAATTACAGCGGTACCGGGCCAGCCCCGGAATTTCATATCCCAGGTCCACATCCCCGGTTTCTTCGAAAAGCTTGATCTTGTCTTCCGCGGCGATCTCGTAAATCATGCTCCGCAGATCATTGTTGTCCAGCACCTTGTATTTGATCCGTTCGACTTCACCGCGGATTCTCAGGGCCGGCTGAAGTCCGGCCATCAGGTGCAAATCGGAAGCGCCCTGGTCGTTCATCAGTTTGAAAAAGGCATCAATTTTTGCCATTGGCAGCTCCTGTCATCCCTTGAAATTTACCGCTACGGAGGTGATGGGGATCAAATACTTCAGCGGCTGCGACAGCGGACCCAAAAAGTCACCCCCGGCTTATAACAGCTTCATGGATAAACCCATCAGGCTTTCAACAATAAAAATTCGTAAAAATACAATGCCGAGCAAAATAATAATGGGAGAAATGTCAATACCCCCGAAGACCGTTGGAATCCGTTTCCGAACCTGATACAGGATTGGATCGGTCAACTGATTGATAAAGCGGACGATCGGGTTGTAGGGGTCCGGACTGACCCAGGACAGAATCGCCCGGGCGATCACGATCCACATGAAAACCGTCAGGCCGATATCGATCACTTGGGCGATGGCTCTGATAAAATTGGCGAAAATCAGCATTATATTCTCTATGTATGACTATGTATGATCAAAAGCGATTTTAAGCGGTAAGCTGGTTGTCGGCAACGCTGCCCTTTTCCTTAAATAAATGAAATATCAGTTATAAGTCAAGCCATTTCACGGATTCGTCATTGACAACATTGTTGCCAGCGAATTATTCATAAATCGTCTGCTGCAAAATTATTGCGGAAAACAGTAAAAATTTTCATTTTTTCTAAGAACTTCTATTAAGTACGCGGCTACAAATCACGGGTCGGAAAATCTTCAATCATTAAAACCTTAAACATCGGGTTGAGAAAATCGCAATTCATGCTTATGTTATTTTGATGGTAAAATAATTTTTTAATTAGGGGGTCGTGTGTCACAGGTAGAATATAAAATCGGCTTTATCGGTGCCGGAAACATGGGCGGGGCCATCATTGCCGGCCTTCTGGATGCTGGAATATGCAACCCGGAAAAGATTTTTTTTTTCGATACGAGCCGCGACCGGTTGCAATCATTGCATGATCAATATGGTGTAACATCACTGGCGTCCGGCGCGGCGGTTGTCGAAACGGCAGATGTCATTGTTTTTGCCGTCAAACCCCAGACCATGAAGCCGGTGTTGTCGGAGTTGGCTTCAAAAAACGTCTTTGCAAAGGCCAGAGACAGGAAAGTGATTTTGTCCATCGCGGCCGGCGTCCGGATTTCCACATTTGAAGATCACGTTTACCGGGATCTTGATGCCTCGCGGCAGGCCCGCCTTCCGATTCTGAGGGCCATGCCGAATACGCCGGCCCTTGTCCGTTCCGGCATGACCGGCCTTTGCGCAAACCGTCACGCAACACCCGAAGATGTGGCCATGATCCGCCGTATGCTTTCGGCTGTTGGAAATATTATCGATTGTACGGAAAATGAAATTGATGCGGTTACCGCTGTTTCAGGCTCCGGGCCGGCGTATTGTTTTTATTTGGCGGAAGCCATGATCGAAGCCGGCATTTTGCTGGGATTTGCGCCTGATGTTGCCGCAAAACTCACCGTCAACACGCTCAAGGGTGCGGCGGCACTGCTGGAAAACCGGATGGAATCGCCGGAAACGCTACGCAGAAATGTCACGTCTCCCGGGGGGACCACTGAGGCTGCGATACGGGTCTTAGAAGATCATGCGGTAAGACAGTCCCTGGTATCCGCAATCATGGCCGCGGCCAGACGTTCTCGGGAACTCAGCGCCTGAAGCGGCCCGGAGGGTATGGAGCCATAATTTTTAAAGGAATATCATCAAGATCATGTTTACGGAATCGGTCAGTTTTTCAGCCGCTTTTATTGCCGGGTTGTTGTCGTTTCTCTCCCCTTGCATTCTGCCGCTGATCCCTGCATATTTCAGCTTTATCACCGGCCTGTCCATGGATGAACTGCTGGGCGACAGCACCGCCGCGGTTCGGAAAAAGGTGCTGATATCCACGGTTGTCTTTGTTTGCGGATTCTCGGCGATATTTATCCTTCTGGGAGCCTCGGCCACGCTTCTGGGCCAGCAGCTCGATCTTTACCGGGACCATATCCGCATCATCGGCGGGCATGTTATTGTCCTGTTCGGCCTGCATCTGATGGGATGGATACAGATCCCCGCGTTAAACATGGACCGGCGGTTTCACATGACCCAAAAACCCCTGCGACTGATGGGTGTTTTTCTGGTGGGTATGGCATTCGGCGCCGGCTGGAGTCCCTGTGTCGGGCCGATGCTCGGATCCATTCTTGTCATCGCCAGCACCCAGGAAAGTATATGGAATGGAATTGCTCTGCTGGCGGTCTATTCCGCCGGTCTGGCCATTCCGTTTATTCTGCTGTCTCTGTTTATTAATCTCATGCTCGAATTTTTTCATCGGGCCAAACGCATCGTCGTCCATGTCCACCGACTGGCCGGCGCCCTGCTGATCGTGGTGGGGTTTTTCCTGCTGACGGACGGGTTTTCATTTTTTTATCGTCTTATTTCATAACATAAAATCTCAAAGTTACAGAAATTATAGATTATAAGATGAAAACCGGCGTCAAGGAGTTTGTTTTTTCAAAACGGCAAAAAATGTTTTTATATTTACAATACCAACAACAAAAGGAGTCTATTTTTGAAACTGACAAGAATCATCGGCGCAATGCTGATTATCTGTATGGCCTGGACAACGGTGCCGGAACTCGTATTTTCGGAAAGTGAAAGCAAACAGATCGCGTGGACCGGCTACCAGGAAGGCATGGAACGGATGAAAACCGAGAGCAAGAAGGGTTTTCTCCATTTTTACACCACCTGGTGTACCTACTGCAAGGTCATGAATAAAAATACATTCACGGATGCAAAGGTTATCCAGTACTTAAACGAGAACTTCATCCCCGTTTATATCAATGCGGAAGTCGACACTGCCGTGGCCCGGACATACGGCGCCAACAAGTTTCCCTTTACCGTATTTCTTGACGAGGGTGGCGCCGCCATCGGTAACCGGCCGGGCTATATTCAGCCCGACATGCTGCTCGACATGCTGACATACCTCCATACGGATGATTATAAAGCCATCACATTCAGCGCTTTTCTGGAAAAGAAAAAAGACCTCAAAGCCCTGGAACCCTCAAAATCGAATTGACCAGAGGCCAAAACGAATCAATGCTTCCTGAATTTACTGCTGATTTTTTAAAAAAAATTCATGAGGGAATTGATGGGCCGCCGGCTCCGCCGCCAGCCCAGGGCTATGTATCGACCAGCGTTTTTCTGCTGATATTCAACCAGAGCGGTCAGCCGTTTATGCTGGCGGTTGTCAAAGCCGACACGGACGGCTATCCGTGGGCAAACCAGGTGGCCCTGCCGGGAGGGCACGTCGATGCGTCGGATTCCGGGCCTCTTGGCGCCGCCTTCCGTGAACTTCAGGAGGAAGTCGGCATATCCCCGGACCAGGTAACCTGCATCGGTTCCATCGGTCATTTCCAGACTATTTCCAGCAAGGATATTGAGGTTTTTCTGGGTATCTGGAACAACCATGAAAATATTGTCAACCATGATATCCGGGAAATATCGAAAATACTTAAACTGCCAATCGAACAACTGTTAGATATTCATATTTCCCGGCAGTATTGCAATAGAACGCCCGATGTGTTCGATCTGCTATACCCGGTCCAGGATGTCGTCATCTGGGGCGTGACGGCCCGGATTCTGCATCATTTTCTGGAACAAGTCATCAAACAGGTTCCGGGCTCCCTTTTATCGCCTTATGAGGCGGCCCCTGGCCGTTGACGGTTTTGCCATGTATTCACTCTCCCGTTTCGATATGGATGGTTT
This sequence comes from Desulfobacteraceae bacterium, assembly GCA_003597945.1. Taxonomy (GTDB): domain Bacteria; phylum Desulfobacterota; class Desulfobacteria; order Desulfobacterales; family Desulfosalsimonadaceae; genus SURF-33. The sequence continues at coordinate 6,172 of QZJS01000050.1, forward strand.
GCAGGTTTTTGAGTAGAAGCTGTTTCAAAACCTCAGATCAGGTTTGAGGGCAAGCCGAAGGCCAATCTTTACATCACGTCATCAATCGTCGGTGAAGCAGGCGGGCGATAAGGGAGAAAAAAGCGCAAAGGCTCATTCCGGCGAGGATCAGGGGCATCCATATGAACGCCGGGGCATCGGCTATCTGCAGGGCGAGGTTGATCCCGCGGAGCGCGAAGAGGAAGACAACAACCATCGCTATCGCGCTGACGGCGCAGACGATATCCGAATCATACCACGGCACGATGATTTTTCGAAAAACTGGATCATGATCATGTTGCATGAAAAAATTTTATCTCCATTACAAAATAAGGTCAAGCTGCTTTTGGCACGGCTGCTTATGGCCATTAATACCATATATTGATTTTTTTATTGACACAATCCAATATATAGTTGTATTAGTTCCAATCAGAATCGCTTTTCCCGATCATTACATTCCAAATATTATCGCAAATTGTTTTTCTCACAAAGCGGTTAAAACTCTATTTTTGCGGTTTCATCGCGTTTTCTGTTTTACAACAACATCCGAGGTAAGGAGCCGACATGTTTACCAACATTAAAAAGCGCAATGGCCGGATCGTTGATTTCGACTCATCCAAAATCACGGCAGCCATCGCCAAGGCCGGGGATGCAAGTGAAGAATTCAACGAAAAAGAAGCAAGGAAACTTACCCTGAGGGTGCTGACCCTTGCCCATGAGATGCGCCTGGCCAACCCGCCGGAAGTCGAGGAAATTCAGGATATCGTTGAGCGGGTTCTTCTGGATTCACCGTATTATAAAACCGCCAAAGCCTATATCATTTATCGGGAACAGCATGCCCAGATCCGTAACATCACCACCAGGGCCAATGTTGAACTTGTTGAGCACTATGTGGAAAAACTGGATTGGAAAATTAAGGAAAACAGCAATATGAGCTATTCTCTCCAGGGGCTCAATAATTACATTTCCTCTGATATTACAGCTGAGTACTGGCTCAACCGGATTTATCCGCCTGAAGTCCGTCGCGCCCATAAAAACGGTGATCTTCATCTCCATGACCTGAGCCTGCTTTCCGTGTATTGCGTGGGCTGGGATCTGCAGGATCTGCTTACCGTCGGGTTTATGGGGGTTCCGGGAAAAGTCGAGAGCGCGCCGCCCAGGCATCTCAGGTCCGCCCTGGGCCAGATCGTCAATTTTTTCTATACCCTGCAGGGTGAAGCCGCGGGCGCACAGGCGGTTTCCAATTTCGATACCCTTCTGGCGCCCTTTATCCGGTATGACAACCTCTCATACAAGGAGGTCAAGCAGGCCCTTCAGGAATTTGTTTTCAACATCAATATTCCGACCCGGGTGGGTTTTCAGACGCCGTTTACCAATATCACCATGGATCTGAACGTCCCGGGCACTTTCAGGGACACGCCGGTCATAATCGGCGGACAGATGCGCAACGAGACCTATGGCGAATTCCAGCCGGAAATGGACATGTTCAACAGCGCGTTCGCGGAAGTCATGATGGAAGGCGACGCCCGGGGCCGGGTGTTTACCTTTCCCATTCCCACTTACAACATCACCAAAGATTTTGACTGGGATAACCAGAAGCTGGAAAATATATGGAAAATGACCGGTAAATACGGGATTCCGTATTTTTCCAATTTCGTTAATTCCGACATGTCTCCCGAGGACGCACGTTCCATGTGCTGCCGCCTCCGGCTGGACAACCGAGAGCTTCATAAACGCGGGGGCGGCCTGTTCGGCGCCAATCCCCTGACCGGCTCCATCGGCGTGGTAACCATCAATATGCCCAGGATCGCTTATCTTTCCGATAACCGAAAGGATTTTTTTCAGCGACTGGAAACCCTCGCCAACATTGCCAAAGACAGTCTGGTCATCAAACGGAAGGTGCTGGAGCAGTTTACCGACCAAAATCTCTATCCCTATTCAAAATTCTACCTGCGCGCCGTCAAGGAACAAAACGGTTCCTACTGGACCAACCACTTTTCCACCATCGGCATTATCGGCATGAATGAAGCGTGCCTGAATTTTATCGGAAAAGATATCGGCACGCCTGCGGGTCATGCATTTACCATAGAAGTTCTTGATTATCTGCGCGGCAGGATGGAGGAGTTTCAAAAGGAAACCGGCACCCTTTTTAATCTGGAAGCCACTCCCGGGGAAGGAACGGCATTCCGCCTGGCCATGATCGACAAGAAACAACATCCGGATATTATCTGCGCAAATCAATCGCATTCCCGAAACGGCGGGGACCCTTTTTATACCAACTCCAGCCAGCTCCCGGTCAATTATACGGATGATATTTTTGAAGCACTCTCCCTTCAGGATGAGCTTCAGGGCAAATATACCGGGGGGACAGTATTTCATATCTTTATGGGCGAGCAGGTCGACGACGTTGCGGCCACGCGCAACCTGGTGCGAAAGGTCACAGCCGGTTTCAGGCTTCCGTATTTCACCCTGTCTCCCACCTTCAGCGTCTGCACCGGCCACGGGTATTTAAACGGGCAGCACGTCGTGTGTCCGAAATGCAATGAGCCCACTGAAGTTTATTCGCGCATCGTTGGATATCTGCGGCCGGTGAGCCAGTGGAATAACGGCAAACAGTCCGAGTTTTCCATCCGCAGAACCTATGACATCCAAGCAATCAGGGCGCTTGGTTGACAATGATCTTTGGCGGTATTCAGAAAAACTCTCTGATCGATTATCCTTCAAAGGTCAGTTGCGTGTTGTTTACCCAGGGGTGTAATTTCCGCTGTCCGTATTGTCATAATCCCCAGCTTGTCGCTTCCCGATCGACTCGATCGCCTGTTTTCGAGCAGGATGTTTTTGCGTTTCTGTCCAAACGGAAAAACTGGCTGGACGGCGTCGTCATTTCCGGCGGTGAACCGACCATTCAAGATGATCTCTTCGATTTTTGCGGCCGGATCAAAGACATGGGGTTTGCCGTTAAGCTGGATACCAACGGCAGCCGGCCGCAGGTGGTTGAAAAATTGATTCGATTAAAACGGGTCGATTATATTGCCATGGATATGAAAACCGACCCGGACCGTTATGTTCCCGTCATCGCAAAAGCTGTTGATCCGGCTCTTATTCGCGCATCAGCCCATGCCATCCTCGCCTCGGGACTGGCGCATGAGTTTCGCACCACCTGCGTGAAGTCCATCGTTGATGCCGAAAGCATTCGTGCCATCGGCGTGACCATCACAGGCGCCGTGCGGTATGTTCTGCAACAGGTCCAATGTTTGGAGGGTCATGTTTTAAACCCCAACTATTTTAAAACACATGACTGGCATCTGGATGGGGAGAGCATTTCGGCCCTTCGCGATATCGCCGCCGGTTTTGTCGAAGCATGCACCATCCGATGGACAAAACGGGTGTAATATACGCAGCATAATCAATATCAATGGTTCCAGGTGATCGGTCCGAATTCGCGTCTGAGAGCAAACAAGGACCACCCATGCGATAGAGCTGGCGCTGAAAGAACAATTCGAGGGTTTACAGAACCATTAAACTTTTGTATTGAAAAGTCCTTGCAAGGCGGAGTAAAAAAAATCAAAAAAATTCTCGGGAAAGCCGCTTGGTGTAAGCGTGCGCCAGGCGGCGCGCAATAGTTTTTACGATGAAAAAATAAGGATGAGAACATGTCTTTGCTTCTTGATGTGATCAAGGCCGCCGCCGTACTGGCCGCCGCCGGAATTCTGGGCAACTGGTTTTTGCGGGAATTCCGGGCCGCCAAGGAAAAGGGGCTGCCCTGGTATGCGCCGTACGCGTCAACCCCGGGCATTCTGGTTATCTGCATCGCGTTCCTGTTGCCGGTTCTGGCGTGGTGGCTGAGTCGGTAAAGGGGAAAAAGAGTCGGAAAAAGATTTTTTAAGCCTATTAGGTGGAAAAACGCACTGAGCGTTTCAAAATCAGGCGATTTTACATGGGTAAGGCAAGGGCCTTGCCCGGAGCAAAATCGCCTGATTTTCGGCTTTCTGCCGCGACATTTTTTTGGGCGTAAATCCGGATTTTTAAAACCAAGCCGCTATTTATCCGCATATCCTTCTTTCTCAAGAAGCTCGCGATACCAGCAGGCAAAATCATACATGCCCTGGAATCGTTCATCCTCGTTGACAATTCCCATGCAGATTTCAAACGCCCCCCGCCCGTATGCGTTGCTGTATCCTTCTAAAGGTCGGTTCTGAAGAAATTCCCGAATAAGGGCCTGGGTGGTCCGCTTGGTTTTGTCCTGGCGGATGTCAATGGGATCCTTGGGCAGGATAAATGGATCCCATCGGTCATACCCCCTTTTCTGGATCTGCTTCTGCCGCCGCGGCGACATACCGTCAAAAATAGCGCGTTTTCTGATCTCTTCGTCTTTTGATAGTTCCGTCATGTTTCCTCGCGTTCTTTAGTGGGTCCGTCGGACGCATTATCCGGCTTTATGCCGAGGTATTCAGCGTTATATTCTGTGATCAGCGACATGGAAACCGGTACCAGAATTTCCGCCAGGCCGCTATACTTTGATTTGATGGCCAGGGCAAGCGCCATTGAAATCGCCGCCAATTGATCATGGATGATGTCTCGATTGATGGAAGGGTATGGCTTGCCTGGATCAAAACCTGACAGGCCGCAGGTGTGCGCCTTTCCCCCGATGGCCTGGGGAATGCCATAGCACCGACAGGCAATGGGGCGAAACGCGTAGAGATCACACAGTCCCTCATCATTTAACAGCGGGCAGCGGATCCGTTTAAGGGCGATTTCCTTTAAGACAGCTTCGTCGTCCATCCCCTCCTTGCTCATTTGATAAGCGGCTTTTTTTATTTTATATGCCTGGCGATCCGAATTCCCGGCTTTTTCGAGAAGTCGTTCGCGATCCGCGCCCGTATATGTTTTGTTGAAATGATGATTCAAATACATGGCTTCCACCAGGGTCAAGTCAAAAAGTGCGTGACAGCAATCTGAACAGCCGGGCTTACATCGCACTTCCTCCGGGTGGCGGTCTTTTACACGCTGAAAAGCGGTTTCGACTTGGTTTACAATCGTTTCATATTTTTCGAAAAACGGTGTCAGGTCCAGGTTCATTGGCAACTCTCCTTGTTTCCCCAATTTACATTGCCGGAATATGTTCCACGTGGAACATCGGCAAGGATAATCCTTTTAAAAATTCCGGTCATTATTTGCCGATACAGAATCGGCTGAAAATCGCATCGAGTACTTCTGGTTCAATATTGTCTCCTGAAACTTCCGCAAGCGTGTCAATGGCGCTTTTCAGATCAATGCTGGCCAGCTCTAAAAGTTGATTCCCGCGCAAGCCTTCGGCCGCTGCAGAGACGGCGCTTATGGATTTTTCCAGAAGCTTTTTTTGTCTCAGGTTGGGGACAATACGATTCCCCCGTCCCGAAAGGGAAGCAAACGCAATGTTGGTGATCAGATGTTTCAGCGCGTCGATTCCTGAATTGCGCAAGGCGGAAATTCGGGCGCAGGGCACGTCAGCCCACTGGGGCGGCACAAGAAATCGGATATCAGTTTCGGGCAAATCCATTTTATTGATCACCAGGATGGCTTTTTTTTCATTTAATTGCGAAAAGCGTTCCTGATCTTGAGCGGTAACGGGAAAGCCGGCGTCCACCACAAGCAGCACCATATCCGATGCCGCGATGGTTTGCCATGTTTTTTCAATACCGATGCGTTCCAGGGCACCGGCATTTTGCCTGATCCCGGCTGTATCCGCGAGGATAACGGGAATGCCCATCAATACAAGAGAATCTTCGATAAAGTCGCGTGTCGTGCCGGGCGTTTCGCTGACAATGGCCCGGTCGCGATCAAGCAGGCGGTTAAAAAGGCTGGATTTCCCGACGTTCGGGCCGCCGATGATGGCGATTTTCAATCCGTCACGCAGGAAGTTCTCTTCGGCATATGCGCGGACGAGTTCATTCATCTTCGAAAGAATGCCGGGGTCCAGACGTTCGGCGAGATCGGCCGCTTGCCCGGTGTCGCCGACGTCATCCGGAAAGTCGATGGCTGCCTCCATCAAGACAAGTATATCGAAGAGTTGGTCTTTAAGGGTATTGATGGTCCGCGTCATTTGCCCCGACATATGGCTTATTGCCATCTCTATGGCGGTTTCGGAACTGGCGCGGATGATGTCTGCCACCGCTTCGGCCTGGGTCAGGTCGATCCGGCCGTTTAAAAACGCCCGTTTGGTGAATTCCCCGGGCTGGGCAAGGCGCGCCCCAGCGTTTATCATCAGATCAAGAATGGATTGCATCACCAGGAGACCGGCATGGGTTTGAATTTCAGCCGTATCCTCGGCGGTGTAGGAGTATGGGCTTCGCATCACAAAAAGGAGAACTTCGTCTATGATGCGATGAGTTGCCGGGTCGGTGATATGGCCGTAGTAGATACGGCGGCTTTCGGGTTGGAAACTGCTGTCATGGTCAAGGGGCGGCCGGGAACCCGTTTCTTTTAAGCGTTTGGGCACAAACGCCGAAAGGGCGATATCAATCGCCCGCGGGCCGGAAAGCCGGATAATGCCGATACCGCCGTGCCCCACAGGGGTGGAAATGGCGGCGATGGTTGAATCGTTCATGGCGGATGATCATATAAAAAGGCATTGCGGTAACCTTGGCGCAATGTTTTTATTCCTGTTGGGTTTTCTCTCTGGGGTTTTTGGGGCCCTTTTTTTTCGGGAAAATAACGAGTTTGCGATAATAGCCGTTACCGATGCTCTGGGTACGCACCGATTTATTGTTTTTCAACGCCATATGAATCAGTCTGCGTTCCTGTGCACTCAGGCGGCTGATGCTCGATGGTTTGCCCGAGCGAAGCACTTTTTCCACAAGTCGCTCGGCCAGAGCTGACAGTTCGGCGGAGCGGGTTTCGATATAACCTTCCACATCGATGGTGATCCGATAGCGTTTGCCGGCCTGCTTCTGAACCATTTTATCAATCAGATATTGAAGAGACTCAAGGGTTTGCCCTTTTTTACCGATCAACATGGAGGCGTCAGGTCCGCTAATATGGACGCAACGATCCCCTGTTTGTTCCCGCAGGCTTACGACCACGTCAATGCCCATATGGTTGACGATATTCTGGATCGCTGATTCCGCAATACGAAGTCCCTCCCCATCGTCCTCAGCAATGACGGTCGCTTCATCGCCGTCATCTTCGGGAGCATCGGCTTCCATATCTTCGTCTTCAATTCCCGCATTTTCGATCTCTTCGTCTTCCAACTCTTCTATTTCAGGTTCTTCGATTTCCAATGCGTCGTCTCCTGCGTCGTCTTCGACGGGAGCTTCTCCAAAGGCCTCATTGACCAATGCGGTAATATCTTCCCGATTGACAAAAGCATTTTCGGCGTCGCTAAATCCCTTTTTTTTCGCGGTGGATTTGCCGCTGTCTGGAGCGGTTACCCGGATTAGCGCCTTTTTGGCGCCGACCAGGCCGAAGATGCCGCTGGAACCGTGGGATATGACCTGGTATTTGAGCCGGTCTTTTGGGATATTCAACTTAGCGCATGCAACTTCAACTGCTTTTTCCACGCTTTTTCCCTCGAATTCTAAAACAGCCACAATACACATCCTCCGTCTCAGGCTAATTTTTTGGTGATATAATACTGCTGCGCGATGGATAAGACGTTGTTGACAAGCCAGTAAAGCACAAGCCCGGATGGGAAATTAATAAAAATAAACGTGAAGATTATGGGCATCATCATCATTATCCTGGCCTGGGTCGGGTCTCCGGGGGGTGGGGATAATTTCTGCTGCAAGAACATGGTCGCGCCCATAATAATGGTTAAGACCGGTATCCCGAATGGCGGGTGCATCAACGGGATGGTAATATCGAATTGAAACAGCCGATCCGGCGCGGAAAGATCATTAATCCACAACCAAAAGGGGGCATGGCGCAATTCAATCGATTCATACAGCATCCGATAAAAAGCGATGAAAACGGGTATCTGAACCAGCATCGGGAGGCAGCCGCTCATGGGATTTACCTTGTAGGTCCGGTAAAGATTCATGACCTCCTCGTTCATTTTCTTCTTATCATCCTTGTATTTCTTCCGGATATCGGTCATCAGCGGCTGGAGCTTTTTCATTTCGGCCATTGATTTATAGCTTTTTGAACCCAGCGGCCAGAAAATCAGCTTGATGAGCATGGTCAGCAGGATTATCGCCACACCGTAATTGGGAATCGCGCGGTCATATATCTGGTTCATCAGCCACAGGCAGGGTTTTGCGATGATATCGAAAAATCCGAAATCAACCGCCTTTTCAAGGCTTCCACCGCATTGCGCCAGATCCGGAATTCGCTTGGGCCCCAGAAATAGGCAAAAACTGTAGGGCTGAATGCCATCCGGCATCATTATCATAGATGGTTGAACGATTCGGACCTCCACCAGATTTTTTGCCTGGTTGTGACTGAGCCGGACGCCGGAATCACCAGGGCTTTCCGGAACAACGGCAGTCATGAAATAGCGATCAGTCATCCCCGCCCATGCCACATCCCCTGTGAGCAGGCTTTTTTTGGCTATATCACCCATCTTGATCTGTTCAAGGGCGCCGTCAATATGGGCAAACGGACCTTCAAAGGAAAATCCGCCTTTTCCATCGGGGGCCGGGTTGGCCAATAATACCTCCAAACCCCTTTCCAGCGGTTGTCCCGAGCGATTGTTGAGCAGAACACCGATGTTTATTTTGTAACTATCCGGAAAGAAAGTAAACTTTTTTTCAATCAATATATTCGATGCCGTCCGGGTGAAAAAGGTGACGGTTTGGTGCGTCCCGGTCACTACCACACGATCTTCGTCAACACTGGTGGTGTAAACAGCGCCGGCCATCTGTGGCGTCCGCTCTTCCGGTAATTCAATCAGCGCGGTACCCCATTGATTTTCATGGGGAATCATTTGCTTTTTGGGCGAGTCTTCTTCAACGGCCTCCCGGTATGTTTCCAGTATGAAACTGGTCAGGGCGGCGCCTTTTTCAGAGATTTGAGCCGTATACAGAGGTGTTTGAACGGTTATGGTCCCAAAACGGCGACCCGGAATGCCCTCTGTTTCCATGGGTGGATCAATGCTTTCAATTGCCGGCGTGGTATCGGGCATTACAGCACGGGGTGTGTCTTGTAATTCCTCGATTGTCGCAGGGACCCGGGACGGCGGCTGTACTTCGCGCCTCTCGACAAACATCAGGTCCCAGGCAATAAATATCAGAATTGAAATTGCAATTGCCAACACCAGTCGCCACTGTTCCATGAAAAACTCCTGTTCGCCCGCGTCTTTATTCTTTTGGAACAGACACGCGCGTCAATTTTGAAGCGCTCGTACAAATAGATTTTTATTTGTTGGCGCGAATGAGCATTTTCCGTAAACTAATAAACCGCATCAACAGCAGTGAAACGCATTTGAATGCATGGCGGGCGGATGGAAGGATTTTGAATCACTCTGCGCTGAATCAGGGTACCGGGTCCAAGCCGCCCGGATGAAACGGATGGCAGCGGATAAGGCGCTTGATCGCCAGCCATCCCCCTTTCAGGATACCGTATTTGCTGATCGCTTCATACGCGTATTGAGAACAGGACGGGTAGAACCGGCATACGGGTCCGAGCAAAGGCGCCAATACGGCTTGATAGATTCTTATAAATATTAAAATAAAATATTTAATTTGAATTTCCCCCCAGCCTGACAAACAGGTTTTCCAGCGATGCGCCTGCCTGGGCAAAGGATATGTCGGCGGCCGTTTTTTTGGCAATCACGTTTATATCCATGGCAGCTGTGATCCTGTCCCGCTTCAACCGGAATACTTCCCGAACCAGGCGTTTCACGCGGTTTCGCGTTACGGCATTTCCCACGCGTTTTGACGCGGTAATACCCAGACGTGCGCATTTTCCCGTACCGGGCTTGAACGCAACGATGAAAAACCGATCCTGAAACGCCTTCCTGGAATTAGATAATTCAACAAATTCAAAGCGTTTCAGAATCCTGTCCGATTTTTTAAACTGGTTTCCGCTCACTATACAGGGCCTTGATGCAATTATCTGGACAGCCCATGCCATGCGTCCTTCATTAGACCGCCAGACGTTTCCTTCCTTTGGCGCGTCGCCTTTTGATCACCATCCGTCCCTGCCGGGTGGACATGCGCACCAGAAATCCATGAGTACGCGCTCTTTTTATTCTGCTGGGTTGATATGTCCTTTTCATCTCAGCTTTTCCTCGCTGTTAAAATAATGTCGTTGTTTTATCGCCGCCGCCCGGTCGCTTCGTTTCTGGACACATTATAACACTCCGTTGCCATAAATAAATCCGTCGGACAGACACGCATACCTTAAAATAGAAAAATTCAACCAAAAATAATAATCATATAAGCAGTGCTATTGTCAATATCAAAAAAACATCTTTTTATCCACGCCGTTTTTTATCGTATATTCGGATATCTTCAAAACGTCCGCGGTATTTATCAATGGGAGCAATCAATTCCGATTGGCGTCGTCCGGAGCTGATTGGAGCAGTTCAATGATATTGAATTGCTCGATATGGTATTCGGATACCGGATAAATGACCACCCGCCGTTCGAGCTGCTTCTCCATGGCAACGATCATATCTTTTGCCTCGCCCAAAAGAAGTTCCGCGATAACGGGATGAACCCGGAGACTGATCCGGTCACCGGTAACATCCTGACACAGGCGCAGCACTTCCCGGTAAATGTTGGTACATATTGTCCGTTTCGACAGGAGGAGGCCTTCACCTTCACAATAAAAGCAAGGCTCGCAAAGCATCCGGTTTAGTGATTTCACCACCCGCTTCCGGGTCATTTCGATCAGGCCCATCTCTGAAATCGGCAGCACGCTGGTTTTGGCCTTGTCCTTTTTAAAAACTTCCACCAAAGCATTATAGACCTTTTCCCGGTTTGATTTTCGCTCCATGTCGATAAAATCGATAATGATGATGCCGCCTAGATTCCGCAGCCGGATTTGATAAGCGATTTCCTTGACCGCCTCAAGATTGGTCTTTAAAATGGTTTCTTCAAAATTATGCTTGCCGACGTACCGGCCGGTATTGACATCGATGGCCACCAGCGCTTCGGTCATTTCAATCACGATGTACCCGCCGCATTTGAGCCAGATTTTTTTCCGCAGCGCCCTGGCGATGTCGCCTTCGAGGTTGTAGGCGTCAAAAATCGGCTCGGCCCGGTCGAAATGAGAAACCGAATCTTTCAGGTGCGGCATGAATTTTTCGATAAAGGCCAACACGGACTTGTAAACCGGCAGGGAATCGATGGTCACCTTGTCCGCCTCGTGGGTCAGCAGGTCCCGGACGCTGCGCAGGGTGACCGTGAGCTCCTCGTGCAGAACTGACGGCGCGGATGATCCATAAAATTTCTTCTGGATGTCAGTCCATAAATTGGTCAGAAATTCCATTTCCTTTTTCATTTTATCCGGTTCAATGCCATCGCCGGCCGTGCGAACGATATAGCCGGCATTCTCGGTCCGCAGTTCCAGGACCATGTTTTTGAGCCGCTGCCGTTCGGCCTCATCCCCGATGCGCCGGGATATGCCCACGTGATCCACCGTGGGCATCAGGACCAGGAAACGGCCCGGAAGCGACACAAACGTCGTCAGGCGGGAGCCCTTGCTGCCGATGGGCGATCGGGCCACCTGCACCAGGATATCCTGGCCTTCCCGCAGCACGTCTTCAATGGGAAGCCGGCTGACGGTGTCGGGTGCGGCGGCATCATCATGCATATCCGGCGGGGTCGTCCCCTCATCTTCTTCCGCAGTATCATTGGAGAGCAGCACCTCTTCGAAAAATCCGTTTGCACGGGCATCGATCACATCATCGACGTAGATGAACGCTGACTGCTGAAGGCCGATATCCACGAAAGCCGCCTGCATCCCTGGAAGGACCCGTTGAATGCGGCCTTTGTAAATGTTTCCCGTGATATTGGATTCATCTCTTCGTTCCACGTAAACTTCAACGATGGTGCCGTCCTCCAGAAGTGCCACCCGGATTTCCGGACCGATCGCGTTGATCACCAGTTCTTTATACATCCGTAAACCTTTATCCTCTTATAATTCTTATTATCGGCGACCGGACGGCAGCCATCCTCGTCTCCGTTTGCATGCGTGATTGATGGTTTCGTAAAAGCCCAAACTCCTTCACCCCGGCTTTCGGTTTCCGTGGGTATGCGGTTTTTTCATTTTACGGAGCCGTCATTATTAAATATCGGTTTTAGGGCGTAATTTCAAACAATTTAATGATTATGGCCCTTCGGATCTGATCTTCGGGGAATTGAAAAACAGCCCGGAGGATGTCATCAGGCCGCAAGATTTTTCCATCCGTTGTTCGCAGCCGGAGTTTAAGGATATTGTCCGCGATACGATCCATATCAGCCACCACATCTTTAAGATTGAATGTGCGAATATCGCCTTTATGGGACGTCCGGTCAAATTGCCATTTATCTGATTGGTGGAATTTTTCAATGATATCGGGATTAAATGTGGACCCCTCAATGGTCACCCGGTAAGCGGCGATTTCCGGAATAATAAATTTGGGGCGCTGTCCCGGGGGCAGTATTCGGCAGTTATGGACAAAGACGCCGGTCGGCAGTTGACTGTTGAGTTGCGTGATCATGTCCCGGCAATCTGCATTTTCACTTAAGATGATATAACATATTTCGCTTTCACTTTCCATCCCCACTGGAAGTGGGTTATGAAATGACATCCTTGGCTTGGGATGAAATCCCTTTGAAAATACTACTGGAAGACCGGCCCGGCGGATGGCTCGGGAGAAAATGGTGGCCAGTTCCAGGTGCCCGAAATACCGGGCCGATTCCCGTCGGGAATAGGCAAGACGGGCGTAAAAGAGCGGGGGGGCGTCTTGTTGGCCGGTTGAAGCAGGTGAATCGGAGACAAGTTGCCCCGCTGATGCCCGGCTTTGATCCCAGGATGGCCGGTCCGATGCCGTCATTGGTTCCGCCGTCGATGCCGACGCGCACCGGGGCATGATCCGATCCATATCGCAGACGCCGCACGCCTGACAATCTCCGTCACGGCAATCTATCGTGGTCTTGTCGCGTTCGGCTTTTTTACGTTCGTCTTTGAGGAATTCCTTGGATACCCGGGTGTCGATATGGTCCCAGGGAAGCGGTTCGTCAAATGAGCGCCGGCGCGTGGTGAAAAAATCGATATCAACCCCGGATCCGGCCAGTGCTTCTTCCCAAAGACGAAAATTAAAGGTATCGCTCCATCCGTCAAAGCGGCAACCCTTTTGCCATGCGGTTTCCAGCAGCCCGGACAGGCGCCGGTCCCCCCGGGCCCAGAGCCCTTCCAGCAGGCTGGCTTCGGGTTTCTGCCATTTGAACGTGATGCCGCGCATGCGCAGCCGGTGGCGCAGATATTCAGTCCGTTCTCTGGATTGGGCCAGGGTGATCTGCGGGTCCCATTGAAACGGCACATGGGGTTTGGGGATGAACGTGCCGACGCTGACGTGAATGTTTCCGGCGCGGCCCCCTTTGGCCGGGCCGTTGCGGATCCGGCCCACCATGTCGACGATGGCGTCGAGATCCGCATCGGTTTCCGTGGGCAGGCCGATCATGAAATAGAGTTTGATGACCCGCCATCCCAGCAAAAAGGCGTGGGACACGGTTTCCATTACGTCCTGCTCGCTGATGTTTTTGTTGATCACGGCCCGCAGGCGCTCGGAGCCGGCTTCGGGCGCGATGGTGAAACCGGTTTTCCGCACCCGCCGGATCTGTTCCATCAACGCCGGGGTCAGTGTCCCTGCCCGAAAAGACGGAATCGATACCGCGATGCGGCGGGATGAGCATCGTTTCATGAGTTCCTGCATGAGCGGGGCCAGGCAGCCGTAGTCGCCGGTGCTAAGCGAAAGCACCGATATGTCGTCATAACCCGTGGCGGCAATGGCGCGTTCGGCAAGATTTAAAATATTTTCTACCGACCGTTCCCGCACCGGCCGGTAAATCATGCCGGCCTGGCAGAACCGGCATCCCCGGCTGCATCCCCGGGCGATCTCCAGCCGCAGCCGGTCATGCACGGGCCGCCCGAAGGCCACCACGGGCCGGTCCGGAAAATCCGCCGCATCCAGGTCGGGTACAATGGTCCGGGTTACCTTTTCGTATCCGGGAACCATCGGTTCGGTATGCTGAAACCCGGCCGGATCATGGCGCACCGAAAAAAACGCCGGCACATAGACCCCTTCCAGACCGGCCCAGGCCCGCAGCAGGGCATCCCGGTCCCGGCCCCCGCCGCCTTCTTGCCACGCCATCCATGCCTCGGCCATCTGCGTGATCACGGTTTCCCCGTCGCCGATCACCATGGCATCAAAAAAATCAGCCACGGGTTCGGGATTGACCGTACACGGTCCGCCGGCAATGATGAACGGATGGGAAGCATCCCGAAGGGCCGAACGAAAGGGAATGCCGGCGAGCTTCAGCATCATCAGGATATTGGTGTAATTGAGCTCGTAGAGAAGGCTGAAACCGATGATATCAAAGCGTTGAAGGGGTGTGGCGGTTTCCAGGGAGCACAAGGGCGCCCCGGAGGCGGCAAGATGCGCTCCCATGTCCAGGTCCGGGGCAAAAACCCGTTCGGCCGCGATCCGTTCGTCCTGATTCAGAATGTGATAGAGGATCTGCATGCCGAAGTGGGACATGCCGATATCATAACGATCCGGAAACGCCAGGGCAAACCGGAGCCTTACCAGGCGGGGGTCTTTGTGAACGGAGTTGACCTCGCTGCCCAGATAACGGCTCGGGCCTGCCACAAGGGGCAGAAAATCCTTTAAGGACGAATTGCTCATGAATAAATGCCGGCGATAAGACTATTGCATGCCGGCCTGGACGAATTCCAGGGTCTGGCGGACGTCGTCGCGGAAAAAGCAGTCCATTCCCTCGTGCCAGTTTTCTTCGGCCAGTTTCCGGCGCATGCTTGCCACGGCATCTTTGCGCAGCAGATACTTTAAGCGCATAAACGGCCGGTTGGGGGTGTCGATCCACTGGCTGATCACCTGCTTTGCCCGCTCCATGAGCTGCTCTTCAGGCACGACTTCATCCACCAGTTTCATCTCTTTGGCCTTGTACACATCCACCATGTCGCCGAAAAACATCACATCCCGGAATTTGAGCGCGCTGTCAAACCCGTATCGCATGACCTCGTGCTGGACGATATTTAAGGGAAGGCCGATCTTGATCTCGGTCATGCCGATTTTGATTTTGGGATGGTCCTTGACGATGCGGTAATCCGCGGCCATGGAATAAATCAGCCCGCCCGCTGCCGCGTGGCCATTAAACGCCGCCACCACGGGTTTGCGGCAGGCAAACAGCCGGATCAGGGTGTCCTGTTCCATCTCGAAAAAGGCAACCGCCTCGTCGCGATCCTTGAAATTGATGAAAATGGGCAGGTCGAACCCGCTGGAGAAAAACCGACCCGCGCCGGTGAGAATGATCCCCTTGGGCGATGGGTTGGCGTCGGCCTCATCCACGATTTCCCGCAATTGCGCCAGCATCTCGCGGGTGATGGAATTGGTTTTTCCATTGTTGAAGGTGACGATGGCGATATCGTCCTGAATGGTGATGTCGAGCATGGCAATCTCCTTTGCCTGTAAATGTAAAATTTTGAATCCGGTTCATCAGTCTCAAGCTGTTTTAATCAATGGGCAGAACACATCTGATGGCTCGCTTAGTGATCCCGCTAAGGCTGGAACCGAAAAAAATTCGTATCAAAGCACATAACTTATGTAAAACGCAACCAGCCTGTCAAGCCCGAATCTCAGCCCTCAGCACAGGACGCTGTCGTCGCGTGACGGGATGCGCCGGCCGGATGTATGTAAGAACCCGATTATAAAGGGGGATTAATTCATGACGGAGACGTAAAAGTCCAATTTTACTCGTTGCCTGAGCATTTATGGGAGATGCTCCGTGCTTCGTTAAATTTCAAAAACTCGGCGCAAGCGCCTCAAACAGTGTGAAATTTTTAACGCACAACACGTCAGATCTCTTGTCCCGAAACTGCTCAATGGCACTCGTAAAAAGACTTTTTTCATCGTTGTCAATCCATGTTTTTGATTAAAATTTCTATTCGGGATTGAGGATTGACATGTTTTATCCATTTTAATATAGCTTGGGCGGTTTACATCAGCGGAATGGAAAAACGGATGTTTTTTATCTGTTTACAAAAAAATAGAAGCGTACGATACCATTATTTTTCAGCAATTTGCGGCAACAACCAAAGAGGTTTTACATGATCCGGATCAACGCGCATTACCTTAAGCTTCAGGCCTCCTACCTGTTTTCCACCATCGCCAATCGCGTCACCGAATACCAGAACGCCCATCCGGATCAAGAGATCATCCGCATGGGCATCGGCGACTGCACCCGGGCCCTTCCGGCGGCCTGCGTCGACGCTTTTCACCGGGCCGTGGATGAAATGGCGGCCGATGCCACGTTCCGGGGATACGGGCCGGAGCAGGGGTACCCGTTTTTGCGGGAAGCCGTGGCCAAAAACGATTTCCAGGCCCGCGGCGCTGACATTGCCGCGGACGAGATATTCATCAGCGACGGGGCCAAGTGCGATACGGGCAATTTTCAGGAGATCCTTGCCGCCGACCTCACCATTGCCGTGCCGGACCCGGTTTACCCGGTTTACGTGGACACCAACGTCATGGCCGGCCGCACGGGACCGTTTACCGACGGCCGGTATGAAAATATCGTCTATCTGGAAAGCACCCCGGAAAACAACTTTATTCCGGAATTGCCCGATGTGCCCGTGGACCTGATTTATCTGTGTTTTCCCAATAATCCCACGGGCGCAGCCATCACCCGGGACGCCCTGGCCCGATGGGTCGATTACGCCCGGCAAAACAAGGCCCTGATCCTTTATGACGCGGCCTATGAGGCCTTTATCACCGATGATGCCATCCCGCGCTCCATTTACGAAATTGAGGGAGCACGGGAGGTGGCCGTGGAGTTTCGGAGTTTTTCCAAAACCGCCGGGTTTACCGGTACCCGATGCGCGTTTACCGTGGTCCCGAAATCCTGCATGGCCTGGGACGAAAACGGCGGGGCCCACAAGCTGCACAGCCTCTGGAACCGGCGCCACACCACCAAGTTCAACGGGGTTTCCTACCCGGTGCAGCGGGCCGCCGCGGCCATTTACAGCGATGAAGGAAAAGCCCAGGTGAAAGCGATCATTGATTTCTATCTGGCAAATGCCCATGTCATCCGCCAGGAGATGGAAAGCCTGGGCTTTACGTGCGCCGGGGGCCGGCACTCGCCCTATGTCTGGATCGATGCGCGCATGGATTCGTGGACATTGTTTGACAGACTGTTGTCCGAGACCGGCGTGGTCTGCACCCCGGGTGCGGGATTCGGTGCCTGCGGACAGCGGTTTATCCGGCTGTCGGCCTTCAATACCCATGAAAACACGAAAAAAGCCATGGCCCGGATCAACGCTGCGGCCGGCCGCATCACCGGGTAAAACCATTCTTGACGCCCGGTGAGCAAATGGGTATGGATGAGGCATCTTTACAATGCCCTGATCATGGTTATGTTGAGTCATAATCAATACAACAACGGGAGGAAACGAAGATGATATACAGCCAGGTGGTAATGGATCATTTCAAGAATCCAAGAAATGTCGGCGTGATTGAAGATGCCGACGGCGTGGGCGAAGTGGGCAATCCCCTTTGCGGGGACATGATGACCATTTATTTAAAGATCAACGACAACCGCATCGATGACATCAAATTCCAGACCTTCGGATGCGGGTCGGCCATCGCGGTCTCCAGCATGTTAACGGAAATCGCCAAGGGCAAAACCATTGATGAGGCCAGAAAGATCACCAACAAGGATGTGGCCGACGCCCTGGAAGGCCTGCCCAAGAACAAGCTTCACTGCTCCAACCTGGGGGCCGACGCCCTGCAACTGGCCATCAAGGATTATGAAGACCGCAAAGCCGGCATCACCCGGCCCGAACCGGCCCGCAAGGAAGAGCATGAACATACCCATGACGGGCAGTGCCGGTGTCCTTACTGCGATGTGGAAATCAGTGAAAAGGCATCCTTTTGCGATGCCTGCCAGCACGAACTGGGCGATGAACATCATTAGGGAATACGTCACCAAACGGAGAAGAGTCCAATGAAACTGATCAATTTCGATCACATATCCGCCAACCCGCTCCTGCCGGAAGTCAAGCAGGTGATGATTGATGCCATCAACGGCGATTACCACAATCCGTCCAGCCAGCACAGCGACGGCGACGCGGCCGCGGCCCTGCTGGATGCGGCACGGGAAGCCACCGCCGGACTGATTCATGCCGAAAACCCCAAGGAGATCGTGTTCACCTCCGGCGGCACCGAGTCCATCAATCACGCCATCAAGGGCGTGGCCATGGCCACCCAGGGAAAAGGCAACCACATTGTCACCTCCAATATCGAGCACAATGCGGTAATCCGAAGTTTGAAGCGGCTGAAATCATTTAAATATGATGTGACATCCCTTTCCGTGGACAGCAGCGGCCGCATCAATCCCGAAGACGTGGAAAAAGCCATCACGGACAAGACCATCCTGGTTTCCATCATGCACAGCAACAATGAAACCGGCACCATCCAGCCCATCGCGGACATCGGCCGCATTGCCCGGGAAAAAAAGGTGCTGTTTCATACCGATGCCGTGGATTCGGTGGGCGTGGTTCCCATTGACGTGAGGGAGTTAAATGTCGATTTGCTCAGTTTCGCGTCCAACACCTTTTACGGCCCCACCGGCGTGGGCGGATTGTATGTCCGCCGGGGCACCCGTATTTTCCCCCTGCTGGAAGGCGGGGTTCAGGAAAACAACAAGCGCGCGGGCACGGAAAACCTCACCGGCATTATCGGCATGGGCAAGGCCGCGGAACTGGCGGCCCGAGACATGGACGCCCGTTACCGGCATTTACTGGACCTCAAAAGATATTTTCTGGCCGAACTGCCCAATTATATAGATGAATATATCATCAACACCCATCCCGAGCACAGCCTGCCGCATGTGGCGTCGGTATCCATTCAATATATCGAAGGTGAAAGCGTGATGCTGATGCTCGATGATGCAGGATTTGCCGTATCGACCCGTTCAGCCTGCGCCACCGGCTCCCTGCGGGCCTCCCATGTGCTGCTGTCTCTGGGCCTGAGTCACGCCGACGCCCAAGGCACCCTGGTGCTGGCCTTCGGGCTGGAAAACACCACAGACGAAGTCAGCCGCTTTCTGGCGGAACTTAAAAACATCGTCGGAACCCTCCGCAATATGTCGCCGTTGTATAAAAACACAACAGGCTGAAACCCTTCGGCCTGAAAATAAATATCCCCATCATTCCGGCCGAGCCGGGTCCTTTAGTGGGACTTGCCCGGCCGGAGTTTTTCATAATCGTGATTTTCCCGTCTTCGGATGCAAAAAGAGAAAATCAACTCTCCGCCCGTCTATCAATCTGATTGAAAACCGTCCTGAAAAGAGATATGCTGTTTTTGTTCCTTAATCAGATCCAAAAACAGCCCTCACCTTTTATATAAAGGAGGCCTCCCATGAGCGCGCAAGCCGCTGAAAAAATCACCCACCAGATCAAAGCGCCCCACGATTTGTCTCCCCGGATCCGGGGCCTTCGGGATTATTATTTCAAAGGCACCCAACGGGCGTGGAACAACGCCTTTACGTCCTGGACCACCGGAACCCCGTGGGATGTGCAGTTCAACGAGATGACCTATTATATCGTGCCGGAAACCTATATGCTCATGCAGACCCTGCGCAGTTCCTACCGCCAGGCGGCCCGGCCCGTGCCGGTTTCCGACGATTTCTGGTCCAGGCCGATCGTGGAGCGCCGGGCCTGGTTTATCCGGGAAGTCATGGTCCGCCATCTGCCCAAAGAAATATTGCCCGGGGACCTGATCGCCGGGGGCCGGTTCAATATCCAGGCGTCCATGTGTCTGACCGAAGGAGAGCAGAAGGAATTCGACCGCCTGACCGCCGGGAAAACCGGGGCCCGGGCCGCGGTCAAATGGTTTCACGATCACGGGTACGGCAATGCCGGGGCCACCTGCGGGCATCTGATCCCGGATCATCCCATAGCCCTGACCACGGGGTGGAAGGGAATTCACGCCAATCTTGAGGCGCGATACCGCGATCTGACCGATGCTGAACAAAGGGGAGAAAAAGGCGCCCAGTTGCGGGCCATGATGACATCGGCCACCATGGCCCGGGACCTGGCCGCCGGCTATGCGTCCCTTTGCCGGAAACTGGCGGAATCTGAAAAGGATAAAAACCGGAAACAGGAGCTGTCGCAGATGGCCGCTCACTTGGACCGGGTTCCGTGGGAGCCGCCCAGGACCTTCTGGGAAGCGGTCCAGGCCGTCTGGATCAATCACATGCTGATCATGAGCGACGAAAATTATCCGGGCCCGGGGGTTTCCTTCGGCCGCATCGACCAGTACCTTTTTCCCTTCTGGGAATCTTCCATCAAAAACGGCATGGACCGGGAATTCGGCAAGGAGATCCTCAAATGCTTCTGGATTCACTGCAATACGGCCTATGACGCCATGATCCGCAACGGCTATCAGGGGATCACCTCCGGGTTCGGCCAGCTCATCACCCTGTCGGGCCTGGGAAAAGACGGCAAAGACATGACCAATGACCTGACCGGGGCCATGCTGGAAGTCATCGACGAGATGAGCCCCATCCTGGAGCCCAAGCCCAATATCCGGATGCACCGGAACACACCCGATGATCTGCTGGATAAAATGGTGGATATGATCGGCGACAGCCAGGGCGCGCCGTTTCTGATCAATTTCGACGAGCGCTCCATGGCCGGCATGCTCCGGGAAGCCGAAACCGCGGGCCTGAGCCGCCTGATCCATAAAGGCAACGTGCATGATTGCGCGCCCGTGGGCTGTCTGGAAAACACCATGGCCGGCAATGACCGGTCCGGCACCGTGGACTGCAACCTCAACCTGCTCAAGGCCGTGGAACTGGCCCTGACCGGCGGCCGGGACCTGGTGGCGTTC
>QZJS01000064.1 GCA_003597945.1 Desulfobacteraceae bacterium
AGCGTTTCCGGCAGGGAGAATACGATACGCGCTTTTTGATGGAAACCCCTGAACTGGTCAATTACAGGGAAGAACTGCCCCGTTACGTGCGCAATTCCCGGCTGGTGGCTGAGATTTCCGCCAAAGGCTACAACCCCTTTGTGCAATTAGGCGAATACCGCGGCCGGGCCGATAAGCGCCTGGGCCGCTTCCATCCGGTTCTGCCCGAGATTGTCCCGGACCTCAGGAAAAAAAACACCTATCCCCGATGGGACCGCAAGGCCCTTCTGGATCAGGTGCGCGACAGTGATCATATCCATTTCACCGACACCACTTGCCGGGACATCACCCAATCCAACAGCGGCAACCGCTTCCGGCTGGCTGAAGACCGCCTGATCGGGCCTTATCTCGATCAGTGCGGATTTTTTTCTCTGGAAAACGGCGGCGGCGCTCATTTTCATGTGGCCATGCTGGCCAACATGACCTATCCGTTTAGCGAGGCCGAGGAATGGAACCGCTTTGCCCCGGAAACCCCGAAACAGATTCTGATCCGCTCCACCAACGTTTTGGGATACAAGCCCCAGCCCGTCAACCTCATGCAACTGACCGGCGAGATGATCTGCGCCCATTACGATATTATCCGCTGCTTTGATTTTTTAAATCATATCGAAAATATGCGCCCTTTTGCCCAGGTGGCCCTGGCGTCGCCCCGCAATGTTTTTGAGCCGGCCGTGAGTCTTTCCTGGGCAAACGGGTTCGATGTCCCCCACTATGTCTCCGTTGTATCAGAAATTATTGATATGATAAAAGATATCGCCGGGGTGGGCGCCCGGGAGGCCAGCCGCATGATTATTCTGGGCCTCAAAGACATGGCCGGGGTCTGTCCCCCGCGATTTATCCGCGCCTTGATCGCCGAAATCCGCAAAACATGGCCGGAGCTGATCACCTGCTACCACCGCCATTTCACCGACGGGCTTTTCGTGCCGGCGGTGGCCGCGGCCGCCGAAGCCGGCGCCAAGATCGTCGATACGGGTCTCGGCGCCGCCGTGCGGTGGTACGGCCAGGGCGAGGTACTCTCCACGGCCGCTTATATGGAAGGGGAATGCGGCCTCCGGACATGCCTTGACAAGGATATGATCCGCAAAGCCAATTTCGTGCTCAAACAGATCATGCCCTATTATGATCGATACACCGCTCCCTATTTTCGAGGCGTCGATTACGATGTGGTGGAACACGGCATGCCCGGGGGCGCGACATCTTCATCCCAGGAAGGGGCCCTGAAGCAGGGCTATATTCATCTGCTGCCGCACATGCTCAGATTTCTGGCCGGCACCCGCCGCATCGTGCGCTACCATGATGTCACACCGGGCTCCCAGATCACCTGGAATACGGCCTTTCTATCGGTTACCGGCGCCTACAAGCGCGGCGGGATGAAGTCGGTGGAAGAACTCCTGGCGGTGCTTGACGCCGTCATCCATACCCCGGAATCGGAACTGGGCGAAGATATAAAAAGCGTCCGGCTGCAGCTTTACGCCGACAGCAACGATGCCTTTAAAAATTTGCTGATGGGCAAATTCGGCCGCCTGCCCTTGGGATTTCCGCCGGACTGGGTTTATCATTCGGCCTTTGGCGCCGAGGCTCCCGCCGCCATCGCCCAGCGAACCACGGCATCGCCCCTGGACAGCCTTCCGCCGGTTAATCTGGAGGCTGAAAAACAGCTCCTCGGCAAGACCATCGGCAGGGAACCCACCCCCGAGGAGTTCGTTCTCTATGTAAACCACCCGGCGGATGCCGTCAAAACCATTGAATTTTTCAAAACTTACGGCAATGCCAACCAGCTTCCGTTAGACGTCTGGTTTGAAGGACTCGATGTGGGCGAAAAACTCTGGTTCAAGGACGGCTTCGGCAAACCCCATGAGATGGAGATTTTAGATATCAGCCTGCCCGATGACAACGGCATGTGCACGGTATGGTACACGCTGGATCATGAATTTTTTCATCATCCGGTCAAGGTGGCCGCTCCCACCGGTACGGCCCAGGACAAGGGTATCGAAATGGCCGATCCCGACAATCCCTGGCACATTGCGGCCCCTTCCAACGGCGATTTGTGGGTGATGCACGTGCGGCCCGGCAGCCGTGTACAGGAAGGGGAAGAGGTATGCAATATCGCCATCATGAAACAGGAAAAGGCCCTGACGGCGCCCCGTGATGGAATGGTGAAAAGAGTATTAAAAACCGCCGATTATGCCAAAGACCGCAAAATGGTCGGCGTAAAAATGGGCGAACTTCTGGTGGAGCTGGCGCCGCCCATGGCCGCCTGCTCCGCCTGCGGGAACCAACTCAGTGCGGAAGATTTCCGTTTCTGTCCTCATTGTGGAGTGAAAATGACCTGATCTTATATTCCATCCGGGACCATAGGGATGTGAACATGGGAGGCATCTGATGCGATTTCCGAAGGCGAGCCAACCGGCTTCTTTCCTGCCGCATCATCAGCTGTGGTCAATTATAAAAGACCGAACGGAATTACGGCGTCAGCAGCGTCTGGTCGATTCCCCAGATATCGGCGCAGTATTCCCGGATGGACCGATCCGATGAGAATTTGCCCATGCGGGCCACATTAAGGATCGACATGCGGGTCCAGCGGTCCTTGTCTTTCCATGCCCGGCCGACCTTGTCCTGGCATTCGATATAGGATGGAAAATCAGCAAACAGAAAATATTTGTCCTGAAAAAACAACGCGTCGGTCAGGGGCCGGAACAGATCGGTATCGCCCCCGGAAAAATGGCCGGACACGATCAGATCAATGGCTTCCCGGAGTTCCGGGCAGGCGTGATAATGATCATAAGGATAATATCCCGATGCTTTGAGCGCGTTGATTTCATCGGCGGTGCGGCCGAACAGAAAAAAATTTTCTTCCCCCACTTCCTCCCGAATCTCCACGTTGGCGCCGTCAAGGGTGCCGATGGTCAGAGCCCCGTTAAATGAGAACTTCATATTGCCGGTGCCGGATGCCTCCAGACCCGCCGTGGAGATCTGTTCCGACAGATCGGCGATGGGATAGATCCGTTGTGCCACTTTCACGTTGAAATTGGGGATAAACACCACTTTGAGGCGGTTTTGGACCGCCAGGTCCCCATTGACCACATCGGCCACGCAATGAATCAGCTTGATGATCAGCTTGGCCATGAAATACCCCGGCGCGGCCTTGCCGCCGAAGATGAAGGTGCGGGGTGGAACGGCGGACTTTGGATTTTTTTTCAGGCGGTTATACAAGGCGATAATGTGGAGCACGTTAAGATGCTGGCGCTTGTATTCGTGGATGCGCTTGACCTGGACATCAAAAAGGGATGCCGGGTCGACCTCGACACCGGTCTGCTGCAGGATGTAGTGGGCCTGCTCCTGCTTGTCGTCCAGTTTGACCTTTCGCCACTGTTTCAAAAATTCGGCATCCTCGACAAAGGCTTCGAGTTTGCGCAGTTCTTCGGCATGCATGATCCAGGCGTCCCCGATGCGGCTGGTGATCAGGGCCGTCAAACGGGGGTTGGAAAGCACCACCCACCGCCGCAGGGTGACGCCGTTGGTCTTGTTGGTGAATTTTCCCGGAAACAGTTCATCAAAATGCCGCATGGTATATTTTTTTAAAAGCTCGGTATGGAGCGCGGCCACGCCGTTGACGGCATGGCTCCCCACCACCGCGAGATTGGCCATGCGGACAAATTTTTCACCGCTTTCATCAATCAGGGAAAGGGGTTCGAGATCAACGGGATTTTCCCGATTTAACTGGATGATCTCGTGAAGAAACCGGTGGTTGATTTCATAGATAATTTCCAGATGCCGGGGCAGGATCGAGGCAAACAGCGGCAGGGACCATTTTTCAAGAGCTTCCGGCAGCAGGGTGTGGTTGGTGTAGGAAAAGGTGTTTTGCGTGATATGCCAGGCGTCTTCCCATGTCATTTGATGCTCGTCCATCAGTAGTCGCATGAGTTCGGCCACGGCAACGGCCGGATGGGTATCGTTGAGCTGGGCCGCAAACCCCTCATGAAAATTATAAAGATTTTTCTCCTTGAGCAAATGCATTTCAATCAGGTTCTGCAGGGAACAGGAAACAAAGAAATACTGCTGCTCCAGGCGGAGGCGCTTGCCCTGGAGCTGCTCGTCATTGGGATAGAGCACCTTGGAAAGATTTTCGGCCGTGACTTTGTCTTCAACGGCCCCGTAGTAATCCCCCCGGTTGAAATCCTCGAAATCAAAGGATTCCGGCGATTCCGCCTTCCAGAGCCGCAGCATGGAAGCGGCCTTGACCCGGTACCCCAGGATGGGGGTGTCATAAGCCATGCCCAGGACCATGCGGCCCGGGACCCAGCGGACGCAATGGCGGCCGGCAATATCCTTGTAATGTTCGGTATGACCGCCCAGCTTGACGCCGTAGATCCGCTCGGGCCTGGCGATTTCCCAGGGATTGCCCAGCCGCAGCCATTTATCGGTGAGTTCCACCTGCCAGCCGTCCCTGATCTGCTGGTTGAAGATGCCGAACTCGTAACGGATGCCGTATCCAATGGCCGGGACCCCCAGGGTGGCTAAAGACTCCATGTAACAGGCCGCCAGCCGGCCCAGGCCGCCGTTGCCCAGGCCGGGTTCGGATTCCAGGTCGATGAGGGCGTCAAGGTCCATTCCGAATTCCCGGACCGCCTTTTTCATGGTGTCGTAGAGATCCATGTTGATCAGATTGTTGGCCAGGTGCGGGCCGGTGAGAAATTCAGCGGAAAAATAACAGACCGCCTTGATTTTTCTCAAGAAAAAACTCTCCACCGAATCGACCCACTGTTTCAGCACGCGGTTGCGGACCGTATGGGCCACGGCCATGTAGCAGTCATAGGGCGTGGTGGTGATCAGGGGTTTGCCGATGACATAAAGCAGATTTTCCGCCAAATCCTGCTTTATATCCTCGATATGCCGGCCGGTGCGGACCTTGGCGCGGGAGCGCCGTTTCGGATCCATCTGGATATCGACGTTCATCTTAACAAACCTCTCTTTTGTACATGAATGATGTTTACACAAAGAACGCAAAGATTCCACCCTGTTTCCCGTTCCCTAACATATTATTATCAGACCGGATAATCAACAGCAAAAAACAATGAGATACTCTTAAAAAATCCCGAAAAAACTTGACAACGGTATGCGATGATGTCAGAAAGCGACTTCCGATTGGATTTTTTCGTGCAACGGATGTCGCAATCCCGCTTGCTCAAAAGGTGGGTTTATTATATATAAAGGCTCTGGGGGAAATCCCCCGGAGCCTTTTTTTTTGGCATGCCAGCAGGATGAACGGATTTGAAAGGAGTCCATCGTGAAACGTTTTCTGCCGGGAAGGGTGCGCGGCGTCATCTGCGCCTTTCTGATTTTTTGCAATACCGTGTTCTGGATGTTCCCCCTTTTTACCACCGGATTTTTAAAATTTGTAATTCCGGTACCGGCAAGCCGGACATGGTTCAGCAAGGCAGTGACCTTTGTCTGCGCCGCATGGAACGGATGCAATAACACGATTTTCAAGTTCATGCTCAACGTGAAATGGGATATCGCCGGAGCCGATAACCTTAAAAAAAACGACAGCTACCTGGTGCTTTCCAATCATCAGACCTGGGTGGACATTCTGGTGCTGGAAAACGTGTTTCTGGGTAAAATTCCATTTCTGAAATTTTTCATCAAGCAGGAGTTGATGTGGATCCCTGTTCTCGGTTTTTCCTGGTGGGCACTGGATTATCCGGTGATGAAACGGTATTCAAAGGAGGTTCTGGAAAAAAACCCCCACCTGAAGGGAACGGACCTGGACACCACACGAAAAGCGTGTGAAAAATTTAAAACCATGCCGGTTTCCGTCATGAATTTCGCGGAAGGAACCCGATTTACCAAAGAAAAGCACCAGCGACAGCAATCACCGTTTAAGCATCTGCTGCGCCCCAAGGCCGGGGGAACCGCTTTTGCGCTTAATGCCTTAAGCGACCATCTCCATGCCATGTTAAACGTAACCATTGTTTATCCCAGAGGGGTTAAAAACCTGTGGGAATTTTTATGCGGAGAACTGGACGAAGTCGTTGTCCGGATCGAGCGAATGCCGATTCCGCGAGATATTCTGGGCAACTACGACAATGATCCCGAATACCGGAAACATTTCCAGGACTGGCTCAACAGCCTCTGGCTGGAAAAGGACAAACAGATCCAGTGCATCATCGAGCAAAACAACCGTATGCGCGCCACCGCCCGGCAGGACAAAGCCGGTTTTGCCAATTAATCCGGCATGGAATATGGCGGTTGTTTTGCGTCGCATCAGCAGGAAAGGAGGTCATCATGCCATATAAGGATAAACATCCAAGCGCAGATCAAGCCGAAACCGCCGGCAGCCGGTATACGGCATATACCCTGAAAAATTTCAGAGACCTGCCCCAGGTGCAGCGACTGACGGAAGAGCAGATTGCCGCCATTGAAGTCGTCGGCCAGGTGTTTCCCTTTAAGACCAATAATTATGTGGTCAATAAACTCATCGACTGGAAAAAAGTGCCCCATGATCCGATCTTTATCTTAAATTTTCCCCAAAAAGGAATGCTCAAACCCCATCATTATAAAAAGATAGCGGATTTGATGGATAAGAAAGCCGACGCGAAAACCATCGCCAAGGAAGCCATGCGGATCCGATGGGAACTAAACCCGCACCCGGCTGGACAGCAGCAGAACGTGCCCGTCTGCAACGGGGTGCGGCTCAAAGGGAGCCAGCACAAATATCGCGAGACCATCCTTTTCTTCCCAAGCCAGGGCCAGACCTGCCATGCCTATTGCACCTTCTGCTTCCGCTGGCCCCAGTTTGTGGGCATGAACGAAATCAAGTTCGCCAGTCATGAGGTTGACCTGCTGGTGGAATATATCCGCCAGCACCCGGAAATCACGGATCTGCTCTTTACCGGCGGCGATCCCCTGATCATGAGCGCCAAAGTCCTGGCCAAATACATCCGACCGGTTTTAGAAGCTGATCTCGGACATCTGCGGACGATCCGCATCGGCACAAAGGCCCTTGCCTACTGGCCCTACCGGTTTGTCACCGACGATGACGCGACCGAGCTGCTCACGCTTTTCAGCGACATCACCGCCGCGGGCAAGCACATGGCAATTATGGCGCATTTCAATCATCCCGTGGAACTGGCGCCCGATATGGTCCATGAAGCGATCCGGAAAATACAAAAAACCGGCGCGCAGATCCGAACCCAGTCGCCTGTATTGGGGCATATCAACGACCGGCCGGAAATCTGGGCCCGGATGCTGCAGCGGCAGGTGGAACTGGGATGCATTCCCTATTACATGTTTATTGCCAGAAATACCGGGGCTCATCATTATTTCGGCGTTCCCCTGGAGCGGGCGTGGCAGATCTTTCGAAAGGCATACCGGAGCGTCAGCGGCCTGGCCCGGACCATTCGCGGTCCCAGCATGTCGGCCTGGCCCGGGAAAATCCAGGTTCTGGGCGTTTCCGAAATCATGGGGGAGAAGATTTTTGTGCTGAGGATGCTCCAGGCCAGAAACCCATCATGGGTGAACCGGCCGTTTTTCGCCCGCTACGACAAGGATGCCGCATGGATCACTGATTTAAAACCGGCATCCGGAGAACCGCAATTTTTCTTTGAGGCCACCCAACCGAAAAATGCGGATAATGCCACGCTGATTTGATGGGGATAATTACGAACGGCTGTAAGGGAGAAAAATCTTTTTAACCCAAACGGCAAAAAACAAATAGAGCGACATCAGCAGAATCGCTACATCCCGGGTGATGGTCCAGAAACTGATTAATTCTCCGGAAGTCGGGGAAAAACAGCCGCAGTGGATATCAAGCCCCCTGGCCACATTATATCCCAGGGCGGTGATAAATACGAGCATCAGAAGGGTGTATATCATTACGGCGCCAGGCATCCAGACGCCGACGATAAGCATCCCTCCCACCAGCACCTCCACCCACGGCAGCGCAAGGGCCACGATATTGACCAGGGCATCCGGTAGAATCCGGTAATTATATACGGCGGCGGCAAATTCCGCGGGATACAGGATCTTGGGAATTCCGGCGGCGATAAAGATTAGGCCGAGGATGATCCGGCTGGTCCACCCAAAAATGCGATAACCGTTTTTCCGATAGACGGGCGCCGGCGATGATAGGCCGCCTGATGGCGTTTTGGGGGGTTGTTCCTGGCCTGAAAGTTCACAAAGCATGTTGCCGTTTCCACATGTGACGGTTTCAAATTGAAAAACCGGGTGATCAATGCCGAACTGACGAAAAAGCGCGTGCCGTATTTTTTCCGCCAGAATTTCGGTGTCGCTGACCAAACGGTCCGCCACGGTCAGGTGGCAGGTAAAGGCAATGCCGCAGTTGCCGAGGTTCCACGCGTGCAGATAATGGGCGGATATGATTTCCGGACGGCTTTCCAGAAACTTCTGGATTTCCGGCAAATCCAGTTCCCTGGGTGTGGCATTCATCAAGATCGCCACCGCTTCGGTCAGCACGGTCCAACAGTTTTTCAGAATGAAAATGGCAATCAGAAATGATAGGAGCGGATCCAGCCAGTACCAGGGTCGCCACAACAAAACCGCGCCGGAGATCAAAACCATCAGGGAGGTCAGAAAATCGCCGATCATGTGCAGAAAAGCGCCCCGGATATTTAAATTATTCCGGGAATCCCGGTAGAGCAGCAGGGCCGAAAACCCGTTTCCGGCGATGCCGACGCCGGCCAGGATCATGACCAGCCCGCCGGATACCGGTTCCGGCTGCCACAGCCGCCAGAAGGCTTCATAGACGATGAAGATCACGGCACAAAACAAAATGGCCACATTAAGCAGCGCCCCGAGTATTTCGGCCCGCTGAAAACCGAAGGTGTGGCGGGTGGAAACCCCTTTTCTGCCGATGCGCAGGGCGATATAAGATATCAGGATAGCGATGAAATCACTGAAATTATGAACCGCGTCCGAGATCAGGGCGATGCTGTTGGCCATGACGCCGCCGATGATCTGCACCACTGGAATGACGAAATTGATCCCAAGGGTGACCAGCAGGCGAAAACCGCTGGTATCGGTTGAAGAGATCGGGAGCGCATGATCCGGAGGGACGCGCAAAAAACAGCCCTCGTCAGCAGAAAAATCGTCTCCGCAATGCGGGGCCGCGCCCGTTGGACCGCTATCGTTATGGGAAAAGGGAATGGTCATGTCTTCTGGGTCAGTCCCCCTTGGCTGCCGTCGGCAGATGATGCCGTTTCCATCGGGTCAGACCATTGGGCAGGACATGGACATCTTCAAACCCCATGTCGCAAAGAAATGTCGCCAGTTTCTCACCAAGATCGCAGGTGGCGCCGTCGCAATAGGCGATAATGACTTTTTCCATAAGAAGCGCGTCTAAAAACTCAAAGCAGATCTCATCGATATTCTGGCACGGAAGATTGTAAGCGCCCTGGATATGATCATTTTCATACTGATCCGGAGGCCGGGCATCCAGAAATACGGCCTTACCCTGATGAAACAGTTGCGCGGCTTCGGCCAGACTGATATCCAGCATTGAAGCGGGACCGGTCATTACCTCCGGATCATCGCTCCAGTCGCAAAACGCCGGAATCCTGTCCGGCCGGAAATGATTGTATCCCAGGCCAAGGGCCAGGCTGATCGCCAGGATGGCTGCTACTTGCCACAGGGCTTGAAATATTGGCTTGTGTTGATTTTCCATTTGCCGCAAGACCGAAATTTGTTTTTATGCTACGGATCCATTACTTTTAAATTACAATAATAATCATATAAACAGCGGATTTGTCAAGAACTAGAACCAAACGAAAGCCGTGCAACCCTCGATCAGGAGCTGCCCATGCGGGAAAACATTGCAAATCTCCGGCCCATATGGACCGACCCCGGCGAAGGGACCGTCAAGGTCATCGACCAGCGAAAACTTCCCCACGCATTTAAAGTCATGGATTTAGAAACGGTGGATGCCGTGATTTACGCCATACGGGAGATGGTGGTGCGGGGCGCGCCCCTGATCGGGGTGACCGGCGCATACGGCGTCTATATCGCGACCGCCAACGGCGGCGACCGCGCAAAAGACGATGCGTGGCTTGCCGGCGTAGCGGACCGGATCACGGCCGCGAGACCCACGGCCGTAAACCTGGCATGGGCGGTCAACCGGACCCTGGCGGCCGTGCTTTCGGAAAAATCAGTCCAAAACCGTATAAACCGGGCCTGGCGGGAAGCCGGCGACATCACTGAGGAGGAAGCGGAAAATTCCAGGCGGATCGGCCGACACGGCCTGTCCCTCATCATGGCGGCGGCTGAAAAAAAATCCGGCGGACCGGTCAACATCCTCACCCACTGCAATGCGGGCGCACTGGCCTGCGTGGAGCTGGGCACGGCAACCGCGCCGATTTACGCGGCCCATGACCACGGCATACCCGTACACGTATGGGTCGACGAAACCCGGCCTCTTAACCAGGGTTCCCGGCTGACCGCCTGGGAGCTTGGGCGGCACGGTGTGCCGCACACGGTGATCACCGACAATGCCGGCGGGCATCTCATGCAGCACAACATGGTGGATATGGTCATCGTGGGAACGGACCGAACCACCTATACCGGGGACGTGGCCAACAAAATCGGCACCTATCTGAAAGCACTCAGCGCCAGAGACAACCATGTTCCCTTTTACGTGGCCCTGCCGTCATCCACCTTTGACTGGACCATTTCCGACGGCCTGACCGGAATTCCCATCGAGGCCCGTGACCCGGACGAGGTGCGCTTCGCGCCCTCAAAACCCCGGATCCCCGATCACCTGCTCGTGCCGGAAAACAGCCCGGCTGCCAATTTCGCCTTTGACGTGACCCCGGCCCGGCTGGTGACGGCCTTTATCACGGAGCGGGGGATCTGCCAGGCCACGGAAACCGACATCCGGAGGCTTTTTCCGGATAAGCGATATCTTCCCTGAATCCGCGATGGCCCGGTACCAGCAGCAATACCGTGTCGCTTGACATGCAACATCAACCTCGCTATCTTTTCAACAGTCCAAAGCCGTACCTTATCCATATCAAAGGAAACGGGAATCAGTATGGCCGGCGGCGTGAACATTCAACAAAAGGAGATTGAAATGAAAACTTCTTTTAATGATGAAAATTCGAAACATCGCACCTGCAGCCGCCGTGAATTTTTAGCATTATCCGCTTTGGCCTCCGCCGGTTTTCTGGCTGGATGCGCCATCAACCCGGTTACCGGACAAAGACAATTGATGCTGGTATCAGAAGCCTGGGAAATTGAAGTGGATCAGCAGAACGCGCCCCATCAGTTTTCCACGGACTATGGAAAACTTCAGGATGACGCGCTCAATAAGTACCTGCACCAGGTCGGCAAGGAGATGGCCCCCCACACCCACCGCCCCGATATGCCGTATTCCTTTCAAGGGGTCAATGCAACCTACATCAATGCCTATGCCTTTCCCGGAGGAAGCATTGCCGCCACCCGCGGCATCCTGCTCTCGCTTGAGAGTGAAGCCGAACTTGCCGCCCTTCTGGGACACGAAATGGGTCATGTGAATGCCCGGCACACCGCTCAGCAAATGTCTAAAGGCATGCTGACCCAGGCCGTTGTGGGGGGGATTGCCGTTTATGCCGGAACCAAGGGGCAACAATACGGACAGGCGGCAGCCCAACTCGGCATGCTCGGGGCCGGGGCGCTTCTTGCTTCCTACAGCCGCGACAACGAACGCGAAGCCGACCGGCTGGGCATGACCTATATGACCCGAAGCGGGTATGGTTCGGAAGGCTTCGTCCAACTCATGAGCATGCTCAACGGCCTCCATACGGGAAACGCCGGAGCGGCTTCTCTCCTGTTTGCCACCCATCCCATGAGCCGGGAACGATACGACACCGCCGTTGACATGAAAAACAACGAATTTTCGAGTTTTGCCTCCCAGCCGTTGCATCGGGAACGATACATGGACCATACCGCGGGCCTTCGAACGCGAAAGCCCGCCATTGCGCTCTTTCAACAAGCCGAAGAATCGATGGCGCAAGAAGATTATGATCAAGCCGAAACGTCTTTTAATCAGGGATTAAAACTCGCCCCAGGAGATTACGCCGGGCTTGTTATGATGGCCAAATGCCAGATGGTAAAGGAAAAATACGACAAGGCGCTTCGATTTTCCGAAAAGGCCAAGCAGGTGTATCCCCAGGAGGCCCAGGCAAACCACCTCAGCGGATTCGCCAAAATCAAGCTGAAAAAATACGATGAGGCGGTGGCGGATTTCACCGCTTACGAAACCAAACTTCCCGGTAATCCAAACACCATTTTTTTCAGGGGTTATGCTTACGAGGGCATGGACAACAAGCAGAAATCCGCCGAAGATTACTACCATTATCTCCAACAGGTAAACGAAGGCGACCAGGCCAAGCATGCATACCAGCGACTGGTGCAATGGGGCGTGATCAAGCAGCCGAACTGACAATTTAACACAATCACCGGCCATTGCAAAACCACTCGCGGGTTTTGCGATCTTCATCATGCTTGACATTGCGCATGCCTTACGGGTAGAAAAAACCATGCTTACGGATCTGCAAAAAAAAATCATCGCCGCCATCCAGGGGGATCTGCCGGTAACCCAGCGGCCGTACCTGGAAATCGCCGAAAAACTGGGGGTTGATGAAGAAACTGTTCTGGCTGAATTAAAAACGCTTTGCGATCAAGGCATCATCCGCCGGTTCGGGGCCACGCTGCGCCACCAGAAATCGGGATTTACATCCAACGCTATGATCGCCTGGCGGGTGGACGAGGCCCGCATCGACGCGGCAGGCAAAGAAGCGGCCCGGTTCAAGCAGGTCTCCCACTGCTACCGCCGGAACCCGGCCCCTGACTGGCCCTACAACCTCTACACCATGGTCCATGCGGGCGATGAGGCGGCCTGCCGGAAAATCGCCGAACAGATCTCGAAAAAAACCGGCGTGATCGACTATGCCATCCTGTTTAGCCGCAAAGAGCTGAAAAAAACCTCCATGCGGTATTTTCAGGATGCGGATTGAGCCGCGCATGATAAAAAAATTCAACCCCTTTAAAAACCATCAAAACTCAAGCCCCGCGGCCCGCATCCATTGACATCCCCATTGCCGCATATTCTTTTCGTCAATCCCTGGATCCATGATTTCACGGCCTATGATTTCTGGGCCAAACCCCTGGGGTTGCTTCAACTGGCGGCCATCTGCCGGATGCACGGCTTTGACGTATCCTATATCGACTGCCAGGACCGGTTTCACCCCCTGGCCCGGCCGTCGGACCCTCTGGCCCGAAACGGCCGGGGTCCTTTTCTGAAAACCCGCATTGACCCGCCGGCCGTACTCAAGGGGATCCGGAGACGATTTTCCCGCTACGGGATCCGGCCCGAATGGTTTGCCCGGGACCTGGCCACGCTTCCCCGGCCGGATGTCATCCTGATCACCTGCATGATGACCTACTGGTATTCCGGCCTGATGGAAACCATTGCCGAAATCCGCAAAGTCCACCCCAAAACACCGATCCTGCTCGGCGGGGTTTATGCGACCCTGTGGCATGAGCATGCAAGGTCTTACTCCGGAGCGGATCGGGTGATATCGGGTTCATGCGAGGCAACCATCATCGATATCATGGCCGAGGTAACGGGCGTACGGCAGGCCCTTCGATTTGATCCGGATGATCTCGACACTTACCCGATTCCGGCCTTTGACCTGCAACGGACCATCGGCTACATCCCTCTGCTGACATCAAGGGGCTGTCCGTTTTCCTGCGATTACTGCGCTTCAAACCTCCTGCAGCCAAAGCGCATGCGCCGGAGTCCGGCGGCGGTCATTGACGAGATCCGTTTCTGGCATGAAAAATTCGGGGTGAGGGAGTTCGCGTTTTATGACGACGCTCTGCTCATGGATGCCGCAAAACATGCTGTCCCGCTGTTTGAGGGAATCGCGGAAGCGGGATTAAATGTGAATTTTCATACGCCCAACGGGGTCCATATCCGGGGCATCACGCCGAAGATGGCGGATCTGATGTTTCGGGCCGGCATGAAAACCCTGCGGCTGGGTCTGGAAACCACGGATTTTGACCATCGAAATGATAACAAGGTAGGGGCCGCGGAATTCGACCAGGCCCTGGCGTATCTGCGGGAAGCTGGATTTCCGGATCACCGGTTGGGGGCTTATCTGCTGGCCGGGCTTCCGGGCCAGGACCCGGCATCGGTGGCCGCATCCATGGCGGCGGTCCGATCCCGGGGCATCACCCCCCACCTGACCTATTATTCGCCCCTTCCCGGCACGCCCATGTGGGAGGCGGCACGCGCCGCCTCCCGTTACGATCTGGCCGCGGACCCGGTGTTTACCAACAATGCCATCCTGCCCTGCTGGGATTCCGAAATCACACCGGCAGTTTTAACGCGCCTTAAATTCGGCGACCAGAATCTTGATGGCATCGTAAAAGTCGATTGTGAGTGAGATCGCGGCTTTCGGGGAAAATCGCGCCCCGAAAGCCTCTCGAAGCGAAAAATCCGAATTTTTAACGCTTAAGCCCGAGAACGGTCTCCACCACATTTTCCGCGGTAAACCCGAAATTTTTCATCACCACCCCGCCCGGCGCCGACGCGCCGAACGTGGAGATGCCGATGACGGCGCCGGCGTCGCCCACGTATTTTTCCCATCCCATGGGCAGCCCGGCTTCCACCGCCACCCGGGTCCGGACATTGGCGGGCAGCACGCTTTCTTTGTAGTCCTTGGGCATTTTTTCAAAAAGTTCCCAACTCGGCATGCTCACCACCCGGGCGGAAATTCCTTTTTCCTGGAGCATCTTTCGGGCCGCCACGCACAAATGGACCTCGGAGCCGGTGCCGATGAGGATCACATCCGGCGCGCCGTCCGTATCAAAGAGCACGTAACCGCCGTTGCGGAGCTGATCCGCGCCAGGACCGCTGCTTCGGTCGATGACGGGCAGATTCTGGCGGCTTAAGATCAGGGCCACGGGTTCCTGGCGCGATGCTACGGCATACTGCCAGGCTGCGGCGGTTTCGGTGGCGTCGGCCGGTCGGATCACCACCAGGCCGGGGATGGCCCGCAGGGAGGCCAGATGTTCCACGGGCTGATGGGTGGGGCCGTCCTCGCCCACGGCAATGCTGTCATGGGTGAAAATGTAGATCACCGGCTGTTTCATCAGGGCCGAGAGCCGGATGGAGGGCCGCATATAATCGGCAAAAACCAGAAATGTCCCGCCGTAGGGCTTGAGACCGGGGGTATGCAGCGACAGCCCGTTTAAAACAGCGGCCATGGCATGCTCCCGGACACCGAACCGGATATTGCGGCCGCCATAATTGGTCTTCTGGAAATCCGTTGTGGATTTGATGACCGTGTTATTGGACGGGGCCAGATCCGCGGAACCGCCCAGAAGACCGGGGATGGTTTCAGCCAGGGCGTTGAGAACGATGCCCGAAGCCTTGCGGGTAGCCATGGAACCATCGCCGGAGGCAAATACGGGGGCGACCTTTTCCCATCCATCGGGAAGGGTTCCGGCGGCCATGTCGGCCCATTGCCGGGCCAGGTCCGGGTAGTGTTTTTCATAATCGTTTACGCGCTTGCGCCATTGGGCTTCCAGGGCGGCCCCGGCGGCAACGGCCTTCCGGCAGTGGGCCAGCACCGGGTCCGGCGAACAGAAACTTTCGTTTTCCGGACATCCTAAAAACCGTTTGGTCAGCCGAACTTCTTCTTCGCCCAGGGGGGCGCCGTGGGCGTCGGCGCTTCCCTGTTTGTTGGGGCTGCCGTAAGCGATATGCGTCCTGACGATGATCATCGAGGGTTTTCTGGTTTCCGCTTTGGCCGCTATGACCGCGTCACTGATGGCATCGATATCATTGCCGTCTTCCACGGCAAGCACCTGCCAGCCGTAGGCCTGAAACCGCATTGCCACGTCTTCGGTGAACGCGATATCCGTGCTGCCTTCGATGGAAATCCGGTTGGAATCGTAAAGACAAATCAGCCGTCCCAGGCCCAAGTGCCCGGCCAGGGATGCGGCTTCGGCGGAAAGACCCTCCATAAGATCTCCGTCGCCGCACATCACGTAAGTAAAATGATCGACAATATCATGGCCGTCCCGGTTGAATTTTGCCGCCAGGTGGCGTTCGGCCATAGCCATGCCCACGGCCGTGGCAAACCCCTGGCCCAGGGGGCCGGTGGTGGTTTCCACGCCCGGGGTGTGGCCGTATTCGGGATGACCCGGGGTTTTGCTTCCCCACTGGCGGAACTGCCTTATATCGTCAAGGCTCACGTCATAACCGGTGAGATAAAGCAGGCTGTAGAGCAGCATGGACGCGTGCCCGCCGGAGAGCACGAACCGGTCCCGGTTGGGCCAGGCGGGGTTTTCCGGGTGATGTTTCAAATGCCGGGTCCACAGGGTGTATGCCGCGGGCGCCAGTCCCATGGGCGCGCCGGGATGGCCGGAATTCGCCTGCTGGACCGCGTCCATGGAAAGGCCGCGAATGGTGTTGATGCACAGGGTGTCGATATCGGTCTGGATTCCGGCCGGTCGGTCATTCATGGGTCTTTTCTCCTTACATAATTGATGGCAATGATTATTTTATGGCGATAAGCGATTTAATAAGCGACTTAAACCGTTGGCTGCGGTTGTCATGCCTATTGGTTTCGCCGCTCACTGTTCTCGATTTTTATGCTTCTAAGATTTGCGGCCCCGCAGCCGCAAACTCGCCCTTTCGGGCTCAAACAGTGCGGCTGCTTTGGGGCCGCTGCATCGGGGACGCATAACAAAATCGATACCAATGTTCGCCGACGAAACCAATAGGCATGATAGCCTGTAATAATTTTATAGCGCTATGGTTTTATCCATAATTGTAAAACCAGGATAAAACACGATCGTTGTTGTTTCAGGCAATACCGGATCGAATCACAGGGCTCTTAAAAATTCCGGTTTGAGCCTGATTTTTCCGGCAAGGGCCTCGTCGATCAAGGCCAGGGTCCGGGCCTTGTCATGGGGCATCTTTGCCCGGATGGGAAGATAATTGGACGCATGATTGGCGTGAAACAACCCGTCGGTCAGATGGGTGTGGGCGATCATGGTGCGCAGTTCCGCCAGCATCTCCGGCGGATCAATCAGAACAAACCGGCCGGCCTCATAATCGTCATGCAGCGGCGTGCCCGGAATCAGCATGATGCTTAGTGCCCCGACATATTCCGGATCAATGGCCGACAACACCCGGCCCGTGGCCTCGGCATGGATTTGGGAGCGATCCCGTCCGGCGATGCCCAGCAGCACGGTGATGGACAGCTTGATGCCCGCGGCCCGGATTTTTTTTCCCATTTCGATCATGGTTTCGGCGGTGGCGCCCTTGTTGACGGCCTTCAAGGTTTCGTCATCGCCGGTTTCCAGACCCATGTAGGCAATGCCGAGCCCCAGGTCGCGCAGTTCCTTTAATTCCTCGGGGGATTTCATGCGGATCCCCTTGGTGTTGGCGTACACCCCCACCCGGTTGACCCAGGGAAGCTGTTTGCGGATTTCCTTTAAAATCGGCACGAGGCGTTTCTGGGGGATGATCAGGGCGTCGCCGTCGCAGAGGAACAGCCGGTCCTGACGGCGCATGTGCCGGGCCGCGTAGGCGATGTCTTCTAAAATAATATCGTCGGATTTGATTTTAAACCGCTCACCCTTGTAGGCCCCGCAAAAGGTGCACTTGTTGTGGGAACACCCCACCGTGACCTGGAGCAGAATGCTGTCGGCCTCGCTGGGCGGTCGGATGATATAGCCTTCATAATGCATTTTACCTATTTCTCCTGTATGGCGTTTCCTGTGTGGCGGATGAAAACATACCCGCCAAAAACAGACTTTATTCGAAGTCATCATTACCTAATGACATTAAGGTTTTCAACTTCTGTTTTCAAGTTTTAAAAAGGAACCGCCGATGAACCGGCAGGGGCCGGATGGCCTGGACAGGGCGGGCGGGACAGACAAAATGGCCTCGGGAAAGGACGAAAAAAGGGATGCCGGTTTCCCGGCATCCCTTTTTTGTTTTACTTTTGAGTTTATCTTTTGAATCAATTGGGAATATAAATCAATATCCTCTGGATTTCAGATCTTTTGCTATATTGACATAAAACCCGGGAGCGTCAAACCCAGGGGTAAAGCCGAACAGTTGATCCACGATATTGAGGTGGTCGCATCCGGCACTGTACCAAGCGCCTTCCTCGGTTCCCCTGAAAGTTCCCCACTTGGCGCTGTTGATGCTGACCAGGCCGTCGTTGGCGCCTTCATAGCCCAGAAGGATCGGCCAGGTGGCGATGAAATACCAGTTGCGGGCGTTGATCGCCATGGTTTTTATCTTGGCGGCATAGCTCTGGTAATAAACGCCGGACATGTTGGGAGTGTTGGGGTTGAAGGTATTGATCATGTAGGGACGGGTCAGGTCATAACCATTCTGGAGACTGTTGGGATTGGTGTCGCCAAACAGAAAAGCATAGATGAAATCCAGCGTATCACCCACCAGCCATTCCATGGAATTGGGAACAATGCCGATCACAACATCAGCGACGGCGCTGCCCCGGTGCGGACCGGCGATGCTGGTATGGCTGGCCACGGCGCCGGCAAGGCCCAAATTGGTGATGGCGTCCCGGGTATAGATGGTGCCGTGGGAATGACCGATAATATTAAGCTTGGCAGCCCCGGTCACGGCCTTGATCTGGAGAAACTGCGTTTTAAATGAATTGGCTTTATTGCGGGTGCTGTCCATGCCGTTGACGGAAGTGATATAAACCTTTGCCCCTTCATCACGCAGGGCGCCCGGAATTCCCCACCAGTAATCCACGATCCCCAGTATTTCAGCCGAAGCGCCCATGCCGTGGGCCAGAACAATGGGATATTGGGTTGCACAAGCCGTGCTGGCACCGCCAGCCAGGGCGAGAGCCGGAAGCATCATGGACATCAGAATCGCTGTAATAACTAATAATTTTTTCATTACTCCCCCTTTTGTGTTGCCGTATTGCCTGATCGATTTATTAAACATGTTATTTATGGTAAATCGTTGATACTGACCGTAACCAGTGTTCACCTTTGCAAGCACGATTTCTTTATGCCATGAAAAATGAGGCTTGGCAATCAGGGAAAACCTGAAATCCGGCTTCGAAATCCCTGATTTTCATTTTACGCCGGTTTATTCCTCCAGGGAGGTCAATCCCTCCCGGACGGCGATCTTGGTGAGTTCGGCCACGCTCTTGGCGTTGAGTTTGCGCATGATCTGCTGCCGGTGGGTCTCCACGGTCTTGACACTGACATGGATCCGCTCACCGATGTCCCGGGTGCTCATGCCTTCGGCGATGAGCTGGAGCACCTCGCGTTCCCGCGACGATAGCAGGGATGCCGTGGATTGGTCCGCGCCTTCTAAGATGCTGGCGTAATCCTTCATGACGGTGTCCGCGATGGCAGGGCTCAGATAACTCTGATTCCGCATCACGGAGTTGATGGCGGCCACCAGT
This sequence comes from Desulfobacteraceae bacterium, assembly GCA_003597945.1. Taxonomy (GTDB): domain Bacteria; phylum Desulfobacterota; class Desulfobacteria; order Desulfobacterales; family Desulfosalsimonadaceae; genus SURF-33. The sequence goes on from QZJS01000064.1 coordinate 19,509, forward strand.
TCGTCAAACGCGCAATTTTTGAGCAGGTATCCGGATACACCGGCCTTGAGCATGCCGGCCACGTATCGCTTGTCCGAATGCATGGACAGGGCGATGATTTTAATATCGGGCAATTCGGTCTTAATCTGGCGGGATGCTTCAATGCCGTTTAATTCCGGCATATTGATGTCCATGACAATAACGTCGGGCTTTAACTCGGCCGCCATGCGGACGGCCAGCCGCCCGTTGTCCGCCTCGCCCGCCACGGCCATGTTCGGCTGCTGTTCCAGCAACGCCCGCAGGCCCGAGCGCGTGATCTGATGGTCGTCCGCCAGAAGTATCCGAATGGCCATTATTTCATCCTTTCCACATCAATGATAACTGCGGCAAGACGTGATGCCGCCGCGACTTGCCGTTTCGATGGTGCTTTTGGAAAAATACGCGATTATCCCTCCGCAACCGGCATCATGGGTGAAATCAGCGTCACGCGCGATCCTGTTCCGGGGCTCGAGGCGATTTCCAGGCGGCCGCCCTGGTGCATGAGTCGCTCCCTGATGGAAAAAAGCCCGAACCCGCCTTTTTTGATCCGGCGATTCTTTTCGGATGCCTCAAAGCCCACGCCGTCGTCTTCGATGACAATACGGACCAGATCGTCTTCCCGGGAGATGTTTATGCCCGCCCGGGTGGCCCGGGCATGCTTGACGATGTTAAACATCAGTTCCCGGACGGCCTGGAACAGGAGAATGCGAAGGCTTTCCTCAATGGGCTTCGGCCGCATGTCATCCGTAAAATCAACAACAATGCCGTGCTGATTATAGGTCTGCTCAGCCAGCCAGTCAAGAGCCGCTTCAAGACCCAGATCATAGAGAATAGGCGGGCTCAGTTCAAAGGTCAAGGTCTGGGTGTCGGCGATGGTCTGGTCAATAAGCTGATAGACGGCGTCAAGTGCCGGACCGGTATCTTCCGGAGATGATGCGCACTTGACCTGACGGAGCTTCAGGGATGCGTGCGCCAGGGTATGGCCGATGCGATCATGGAGTTCCTGGGCGATGCGCCGGCGTTCCTGTTCCTCGGTAAGAGAAAGCTCGGATGACAATGACCGAAGCTGGGCCTGGTAACGCAGGGACTCTTCCTCTCGCTGTGAAGAAACCTCGTGCAACTCCTTTTGTTTCAGGATAACATTTTCATAAAGTCTTGCGTTTTCAAGGGAAATGGCCGCCTGGGATGCCAGCAGCTTCAGCACCTCGATCCGTTCCGGCGTAAAAACCGATGACGCGATATTGTTTTCAAGATAAAGCAGGGCTACCGGTTCCGAATGCCGGATCACCGGAAGGCACAGAACGGATCGGGTCTGATGGGCCAGGACATAGGCGTTGCCGGTAAAATCACCCGTCCGGCAGGCATCGTCGAGCACCAGGTGGGTCCGGGTCCGCTTCACATAATTGAGCACCGGATGAAAAAGGTCGGTCCGGCCGTCCGCTGGAATGGATTTAAATATCTTGGCCTTGGGGGCGTCCATGCCGTATTCGGCTTCAAGATAGATCCGGTTGCCGGTGATGCTTAAAAAAAGGACCCTTCGGGCGCCGGCGTTTTCCAGGACGATTTTCATCAGCTTTTTAAGCAGCTCATCCAGCACGATCTCCGTGGATATCATCTGCAGGGCATTGGTGATGGTGTCAAAGTCGATGAGCTGACCGTCATGTCCGGAACGTATCCGGGAATCCGGAAGCAGGCGGCTGTCATATTTGATTGCCATGTCCGCCGCTTTTGCGGTTGCCCCCCAGTTGCGAAATCCGATACGGGCTTCCTCCAGAAATCCCTTTGCAATATCGTCATATCCCTTTGAGAGAAAAAATTTTGCCGCGGCTTCATTGGCGATGGCGTGATTCTGGAAAAACCGATTGGCCCTGGCTGACGCAATGGCCTCCCGGTAAAAAATCATGGCCTGCTTCTCGTGGTTGGAAATGCGGGCCGCTTCCGCTGAGATCAGAAGGTATCGATCGGAAAAATTTTCCGGGCACTGGGCCGCCAGCCGCTTGTATTCCGCGCGAAACCGATTGATCTGGCGCCTGATCCGAATGCGTCTCAGAGGCGACGCGCCATTGTAGAGGGCTGCCAGGGTCATGGCGTGGTAGAAATAATATTCCGGAACCACCACGGTTCCCATGTGATAAAAGGCAAGGGCCTTGCAGCGGCCGGCGGCGGCCAGGGCCCCGGCGTAATCGCCCATGACATAGAGCAGGCGCAGCTTGATAAGATGGTGGCGGAAAAGGATGATCTTGATATCATCGGCCTCCATGTTTGCCAGATGTTGCGCTTCGCTGAAAACATCATCATCAAGGCTTAAGGGATGCGCGGTTTGTCCCTTGAGGCATTTGACGAACTGACGGATGGAAATCAGATAATTGAGCGCTCCGATATCCTTGGACTGCTCGACGAATTCAAAATACCGGTCGCATTCATCATTGATCCGGTCCAGGGTTTCACCGCTGATGGTCAGAAAAATAATCAGCGATTGGATGTGATAGACGGCATAGTTGAGATCGCCATAGTCAAGGGCGGACTTGATCCCTGTCCGGATATGTCCCACCACCTGCCCAATGGGGTGGGTCCAGACATCAATGGCGCTGGCGAAATAAAGCATCAGTTTGGCGGTCATATCCGGGCCGCCGAATTTTTCATTGGCGCTTAACGCCAGCCTGCCGTAACGATACCCGGTATGGTAATCACGAAATACCGCGCACAGAGCTGAGCCATAGATAACATAGGCAAAGGGAGATACGTTGGAATTACCATATGTTAAGGTCAGCCTGAATATTTTAAGGGCCAGCCAGGTGGCCAGATACGGCTGACAGAAATAGGCCGACAAAGAAAGATTCATCAGCATGTTTAGCGTCAGCAGCACCTGCGGATCACGGATGACGGGGCGGTCGAGAAATTCTTCCGGGTCTTTTCTTAACAAACGGATTTTCAAGGCGGCCAGGCGGCTCAATACGGTCCCAAGGGTGGCGCTGCCGGGCAGCGACACTCCCAGCAGGCCAAGGCCGGCCAGTCCGATCCGCAGGGCCTCTTCGTGTTTTGCAAGGCCTGCCAGCATGATCATTTTCTGATTATAGACTGCGGCCTTGTCCGTTTCGGAGGCAGCCCGTTCCAGAAGAACCATGAACAGGTCCTCGGCCGTGCTGAAATTCAAGCTCAGATATTCGCACTCCATGCGGTTTTTTTTCAAATCAAACATCAACCCGTAGTGATCTTGCCAGTCGTCATCCGAAAGAAGCGCCTCCCCGATTTTCAGGTATCCGGCGGCGTGGGCGAATGCGGCGGCGTCTTTTGCCTTTTTCCCTGCCATCAGATTGAGCTCGGCAAGGCGCAGGCGTTCGCCGGGATCATCTATCAGCATGGTGCATTGATTAAGGTGATTGACGATCTTAAATATCCGGCTGGAGAGCCGCTCGGGGTCCGTATCTTCCATGATGAGTCTGCCGATTCGCAGGTGCAGCCGGACTTTCTCATCATCTATAATCAGGGAATAAACGGCCTGGCGCACTTTGTCGTGCAGAAACTCGAAGTGAATCTCCCCGGCCCATTCGGTCTGAGCACGGCTCCAGGTGGAATGGCCGGTTATGGGATTCGGGGACAGATTGGGAATCGGCCCCCAGAGATTGCGGACCGCGTCCCCTTCGGGCACAACGATGCCGAGACCCAGCGCTTCCCTTAGATCCGCAAGAATATCACTTACGGGCTTTTGGGCGACCCGGGCCAGAAGCAACAGGGGAAACCGGTTGCCGATGCAGGATGCCAGGCGCAGCACATGCCGGGAATGATCCGTGAGATTGAGAACTTTTTCCACCATGAAATCAATAACATTATCGGTGATCCGCTCCGCCGCGATGGTTTCCAGATCCCACTCCCAGCGGCCGGCTTCGTGGGCGTATGTCAGCATGCCCTCTTTATTTAAGGACTGCATAAACTGGCGGATAAAAAAAGGATTTCCTCCAGTTTTATCAAATAGAATCCGGGCCGGAAGATATAGTTGTTCGGCTGACTCATGGAGGGTGTCGGTCAGAAGGCGGCACACATCATCCGCGCTGATGGGTTTAAGAGTAATGGTGTGGATGGACATTTCCTTCCGGCGGATCCGGGCCAGGGTCTGCATCAGGGGATGATTTTCACTGATCTCATTGTTGCGGTAAGCGCCGATAAAAAGAAAAACCCGGCCTCCTCTGGGAAGATTTTTGGCTTCGGTCCCTAAAAACGCCTCCATCAGGTTTAAGCTTGCCGTGTCGGCCCACTGCATATCATCGATAAAAAAGGCCAGGGGATCTTTATCCCTGGTAAAAACCTTGAGAAATTTTTCAAAGGCCATGTGGAACCGGTGCTGGGCCTCGGCCGGTGAAAAATCCGACGCCGGCCGCTGGTTCCCGATGATCATTTCCAGTTCCGGGATCACGTCCACCAGTATCCAGGCGTTGGGTTCAAGGGCGGAGGTCAGCTTTTTCCGCCACGCGTCGATTCTTTCCGGCGCTTCCGTCAATATCTGCCGGATCATGGACTGAAAGGCCTGAATCAGCCCGGAAAACGGGATGTCCTGCTGGAGCTGATCAAATTTGCCCGATATGAAATAACCGCCTTTATCAATGATATATTGTCGAAGCTCATGGACCAGCCGGGTCTTGCCGATTCCCGTATAGCCGGCGATCATGGTAATCCCCATTTCTCCGGCGACACGCACGCGCTCATAATCATCAATGAGCATGGCCGTCTCGATCTCCCTGCCGTAAATCCGATCGGAAAGGCGCAATTCCTCGGGAGCATCCCGCAGGCCAAGGGTAAACGGCACGATATGCCCCGTGGATGCCAACTGCTCTCTGCAGAAAACCAGGTCGGCCTTAAGACCGAAGGCGCTCTGGTAGCGGTCATCCGGAGATTTTGACAACAATTTCAAAATAATACGAGACAGCGTGTTACAGACTTCCGTGCGGGCGGCGGCAGCCGACACCGGATTCCGGGCCATGTGCGCGTGCATCAGTTCCAAGGCGCTTCCGCCGGAAAAAGGGGGGGCGCCCGTGAGGATTTCATGAAAGATGATGCCCAGAGAATAAAAATCCGTGCGATAGTCCACCATCCGATTCATCCGGCCGGTCTGCTCGGGTGAGATATACATCAGGGGCAACGGCACGGATCTGACCTCAGGGATCGCCGGGTTTATATCTTTTTCCAGCGGTCCGGCCCCGTCCGGGGAGTGTATCCGTATGCGGCCGTCGGAGAAATCCCGGATCCAAGCTTGCCCGGTTTTGGGGTCAATGGCGATGCCGCCGGTGGTCAGGCCCTGATGAATGATGCCGTGCTCGTGCAGATCCGATATGGCCGAAACCAGTTGCACGGCAATATCGCAAAAAACCGGAACCGAGATCAGCGCGTTTTCCCGGATATAGGCGTCCAAGGACATGCCGCTCACATCTTCGACAAAGACGGCCACGCCGTAAACCGGCGGATTGGAAATCCTTTCCACTTCACGGACGGAAATGACATGCCGGGATACGATTTTTTTCAGCGGAAGGAAATATTGATACAGTTTTTCCAGGTCTCCTGAGTTGGGGGGGGCCACCGGGAAAAAAAACCCAACGGCGTTGTCCCCAAATCCGGCCCGCCGCACGAAAAATTTCCAGCATCCGTTCCAAAGCGCCTGTTGGCTGATGATCTCATAGCCGTCAAGGACGAACATCATCGAACTCCTCATTCGATGTCAACACGTTCAATACCGATGCCTTCCGTATCAACGATGCAAAACCCCGGGTCTCCGTCCTTTCCCATGATTTCACCGGGATTGAGCACGATGGTATGGCCAATCCGTTCCTGGGCATACTGATGGGAATGACCGAAGCAGACCAGGTCATATCTGCCGGCAGCGGCCAGACCCTCGGCGGCGGCCCATTCATGGGTAAAGGCAATGCGGCGTCCCTTGACGACACACTCGCCCACAAGGCTGAAAAGCGTGATTAAACCGCCGCTTTCGGCGGCGGTTTTGGCCAACAGGTAACGATCGCCGTCATTGTTCCCGAAAACCGCGTAAAGCGGGACCCCGGCTGCCATAAATTCCTTGAACACAAAGGGCGCCACAAAATCGCCGCAGTGAATAATGATGTCGCAGTTCCGGGAAGAAATGATGTCGAGGGCCTTGCGCAGGTTCCAGATATTGTCGTGGCTGTCGCTCATGACCGCTATGATCATAGCCCGATTCCTCCGGTGGCTACCTGCGCCTCGACCTTTTTCGGGTCTTGGCCTTTTTCGATTTTTTTACGGGTTTTTTGACTGACTTTTTGGCCGGCTTCCTGGGTGCTGAAACGGCCTGCCCGGACTTGGCCGCCTGGTTCGGGTCTGGGATCACGAGTATCATGGCCGACTGTTCGTTTATAAGCCAGCTTGCCGCCATGCCGGAAATTTCCCTGGCGCTTATGGACCCGTAATCGGTAAGGATGGTGCGGCTCCAGTCGAGCTGTTCCGGATGCCGGGCTGAGCCTGCCATCACCGTGTTGAGCCAGTAGGAATTGTTTCTCAGGGTTTCCTTCACGCTGGTCACGGCGGGGGCGACGGCCCTCTGGAGTTCGTCCTCGGTTACTCCGCCGGTTTTCAGCTCCTCGGCTATGGCCTTCACTTCATCGGCCATCTGGCGGGCCTTGTCCCCGTCAACCCTTACAATGGCCGACAGGATGCCGTAATCCTTGTAAGCGCGGCTTGCCATGTTCCAGGCGCTGGGGGAGTAGGTTGCGCCCATCTTCTCCCTTATCCGCTCCCTTATGCGGTCCGTGAGGATGTCGCCCAGGATGTTGAGCCTTCTGGTCCGCCCTATCTCCCACACATCCGAGGTGGGATAGGCCACCATGCAGAGGCCGGTTTCTATGGAGGTGTCCACCATGACAACGTGCTCCCCGCCCTTGGGGAAGCAAAGTGTCCTGGACCTGCCGGGGCCTTTCAGGCCGGGGCGGGCGGGGAGGTTCCCCAGAAAGCGCCTGGCAAGGCTAAGCGCGGTTTCCGGGTCGAAATCGCCCGCCATGGAAAGCTCCAGGGGTTCGGCGGCAAGGGCCGGGGCCACCCAGTTTTTAACGTCCGAAAGGGTGAGGCTCATGAAGTCCTCGCTGTCGGGAAGGCCGAAACGCCCGTCGCCGCCAGCCAAAAAACGAAGGCCGGAAAGCTGGAGCGCACCCTCGGTCTTGTGGGCGAGGGACCTGTAAGAATGAGCGAATCGCT
>QZJS01000035.1 GCA_003597945.1 Desulfobacteraceae bacterium
GCGGGCGCGAACTCCAGGAACAGGACGGTCAGGTAAAGGGCTGATCCCAGGCGGCTTTCGGCCAGTGTGCGGCCGTCCAGCGGGGAGCCGAAGGGGATGCGAATGGTAAAGATGTAATTGTCAAGCTGGTAGGAAGCGCCGAGCGCCAGGTGAGGATCCGCGTCCGCAACAGTGGAACGGCTGGGAAGCAGGCGGCGTCCGATAAGCACGACAAAGGCGATGCCGGCAACAACGATGGCTGCGGTAATCGGCGTAAAGTCGAAAATAGCAAAGGGAGCCAGGCCGGCGGCCCTGAGCGCGTCGGTGGCCAGAATATTGGGCGGCGTGGAAATGCCGGTGAACGGTCCGCCCAGAAGGCAGCCCAGGGCCAGGGGCATCAGCAGCCGGGAAGGCGGCCGGCCGCTTCGCCGGGCCAGTTCCATAATCGCCGGCAGGAGAATGGCTGCCACGGTAACGGTATTGATAAGGGCCGACAGAAGGCTCGCGGCCACCATGATGGCAGCCATGAGAAGGGCTTCACTCCCTTTTGAAAACCGCTGCAGCGGCTGACCGAGTCGATGGGCGATGCCGGTGCGCGAAAGCCCCGCAGACAGAATGAACATGGCCCAGACCGTCACCACCGCCGGGGAGCTGAAGCCCGCCAGGGCTTCTTCCGCCGTGACCAGACCGGTCAGCGACAGGGCCGACAGCACCAGCAGGCCAACCAGATCCACCCGGGGCCGGCCCCGGACAAACAGCACCAGGGCGACAAAAACAATAATCAGAAGCAAAATCAAGCGCATCGACAACTTATATTCCAGTTAGCGTTTGTTCATTGGGGACTTTTACGGTTTGTTCGTCGGGCTCCTGGCCACCAGGAAAAACAATTGCCCGGGATGCTTCAAATGCCCGGCGGCGGTTTCAGCGTATGGGCCGTGCCCCCAGAAAATGTCGGCCCTACCGGGGCCAATGATGGCGCTGCCTGTGTCCTGATTGACAACAAACCGCGAAAACTCGACCCATTCCCGGATGGCGCCGTCGTCGGCCGCCACCGGCTTTTGCGTCCGGATAAAAGCCAGGGCCGCCGGCGGAAACAGTTTCCGGTCCAGGGCAATGGAACGGCCGGGCGTCAACTCGATGGCAAAACATCCCTTGGCTCCGTGATTCCGGGTCTGGAAAAAAATATATCGCGGATTGTAATCAAGGATCTGCCGCATTTCGTCCGGATGGGTCTTCAGATAAGTTCGGATGGACTGCATGGAAACCGCTTCTTTGGATATTTTACCCTCATCAATCAGGTATTTGCCGATGCTCCGGTAGGGCAAACCGTTGGATAGATGAAAATGTATGTGGCGCGTTTCCCCGTTATCGAGTTCGAGCCTGCCGGAGCCCTGGACATGGAGAAAAAACAGGTCCAGCGGATCATCCACCCAGGCAATGGGATCGGCCCGGCCGGAAAGTACGTCGGCGCCGTCGATCTCCTGCCGCGAGAAATAGGGAACCACTGCCTGGCCCGTGTGCCGGCCCACCAGGGTTTCTTTGGGCAGATCCGGGGAAAATTCCGAAAGACTGACGGTCACCAGGTCCCGGGGACGGCCGTACAACGGATACCGAAAGGTTGCGTCGGGTTCCAGGCTGCCGCGCAACAAGGGTTCGTAATACCCCGTAAACAGAACCTCCCGGGGCTGGTCGTCTTCAAAAAATCCGTAGACATGAAAATGCCGACGGATCTCTTCGTTTAAGCGTCCGGGGGTCGGGCCGGTCTCCATCAGGCGTAAAAATTGTTCCAGAGTGTCGGCCATGTGCCCCGCCGTGTAGGTATCCGAGCCAAAAGCGATTAAGGCATCCGCAGCCATTCGGCGGTACCAGGCCAGGGAACCTTCCACGGCGGTTTTTAAATCCGCGAAATCCAGATCATCGGCAAACAGCGGCACAACGGCGTCCGGCGCCTTTCGAAAAACGGCCGCCCTTTCTTCTTTTGCAGGGATTTCAGCCGGTTTTAATATCTCCTGATCGGCATGAATTTCAAATGTTTCTAAAGGCTTTGACGATTCCGGTATTCCCGGAGCTTCCGGCGTTTCCGGGCCGCAGCCGGCACCGGCCAGTATCATCACCAGCATAAGCACCAGGACCGGCACCGCCGTGATCCGGTCATTTTTAACCCGCATCCGGTCCTTTCCCGTTTTCATCCATATCTTGATTTTCATATCCGCACTGATCTTTCCTGTCATCGTCAAGGTCATCCGCGATGCCGTCATCATCCGCGTTGCCGGCATCATGCGGATCTGCTTCCTCCATGCGCCGGGGGGTGCTCTCTACCGCGCAGACTTCCATGGCCTGGGGCGCGCCCTTTAACCCCACGCCCAGATCCGCCAGTTTCCGTGCCGACACCAGGACCCGCCGCTCCAGGGAGCCGACGGTTTTATTATAGGTGCCAACGCATCGGGCCAGATCCCGCCCCAACGCGTTGATATGGACGACCATGGATGCCAGGCGACTGTGCAACTCGGCCCCGAGATCACTGATCAATCGGGCGTTTTGCGCCACGGTCTCCTGTTGCCACCCATAGGCCACGGATTTCAGGAGGGAAATAAGCGTGGTGGGGGTGGCCAGAATCACCCCTTTGGCGGCCGCCTCCTCAATAAGCCCGGGAAGTTTGGACAGGGCCGCGCTGAAAAAATTTTCACCGGGCATGAAAAGCACTACAAATTCAGGCGTGGGGGTAAACCGTGTCCAGTATTCTTTCAGGGCCAGTTTCTGGATATGGGCCTGCACCTGGCGGGCGTGGCGCTCCAGCATGGCTTCGGCCTGATCGGGCGCATCGGCTTCAGCCGCATCCAGATAAGCGGAGAGAGAGACTTTTGAATCGACAACGATCTTCCGATCCCCGGGCAGATGAATGACCATATCGGGCCGGAGCGCGCCGTCGCCGGTCTGGGCCGTCTGCTGTTCGAAAAAATCGCACCGGTTCTGCATGCCGGCCAGTTCCACCACCCGCCGCAGGGTGATTTCCCCCCAACGGCCCCGGACATGGGACTGCCGGAGGGCCGATACCAGCTTTCCGGTTTCCCGCTGCAATTCATTCTGGGATTGATTCAGGGATGCGACCTGCTGGGACAATTCACCATAGGCTTTCTGACGGGCCATTTCCATGGACCGGACGTGCAGGTCATATTTTTCAAGGGCTTCGGCCACCGGCAGGACCACTTCCCTGACGGCCTTTTCCCGTTTTTCCAGTCCGTGTTCCGCGGAGGCCATATGTCGGGCAAAGGTCTGGCCGGCCAGATCCAGAAACGATCTGCTGTTTTCCTGCATAACCCTTGTTGAAAGAGCCGAAAACGCGTCGGCCATGCCCGCTTTCATATCCGCGATCCGGGCCGTTTGTTCCCGGGCCGCCGCCAGTTTTGCCGCGTAAACCGCCCGGGTGATCAGCCAGCCGATACCCAGGCCGACCAGGAAACCCGCCAGCAGGATGGCGGCGGTGACAATGGAGATTTCCATGTTCATCAGGTTTGCCATATTTATAATCAATCTTGTTCTGCCAGGCTGTTATTGCTGCCTTTTAAGATATCATCGGCGATCTGACCCAATTCGTTTTTAAATTCCCCGACATCCAGAGGCATTGCCCATTTAACAACCTCAACTAAATTATCGGGAAATGATTTGAAAATATTATAAATTACAACCGGATCAACCGCGGCTTCCTTTGTCTTGGCTTCTTCAATGAAAATAACCCAGTCAAAGGCTTTACGTTTCGCCGTTATCCAGATATCGACAATATCTTTTGCTTCATACCGAAAAACAGCGGCCAGCTTATTCGATAATATATTGCGCCAGCCGTCCAGTGCGCCGAGAACGGGATCATCTGTAAAATCTCCGTAATGGGGGGCGGTATCGTTAACCAGGTCAATTTTTAACTCAACGTTATCCTTTCGTATGAAAAATTGCGCAAAGTGTTCATATTTCTGAACCCGATTGTAATCGATTAAAAATTCCCCTGAAACATGCCGGGCCTCCAATTCCGCAAACAGCATTTGCACGTAACGCGCGAAATCGGCGCACTGATTCACAAACAGGTCCAAATCGTCTGAATACCTATGGTGGAAGTATCCTCTGCTGAGCGCGGTACCACCGGTTAGATAAAAGGGTGTGTTTAATTTTTTCACGATATTCAGGACTCCATCCTGTATAGGATACAGTTTCTCCGTGTAATACTTTTCGAGCGAATTCATATTTCTCCCGCAATTCCCTGATGCGAAGTTTTGAAATAATTTCCCGGGTCAACAAATTTTTTAATCCCTCGATTCCGAACAGCCGAATCAAATCATACCACGACAGCCGTTCGAGCATCCGAATACGCGCTTTCTCCTGATCAAAACCGCCTGCACGGCTTTTTTCACCTGCGGCCGCCAGAAAAAATTCATAGGGATCGACTTGATAGTCCCATAGAATGGGCTTCAGCAGTTTTTGTATCTCGTTTCGGGTGATCCGCATGTCAACCCCTTTAACGCCGTGGCCGTGGATCGATGATTTAAGGATTAAAGACATTCAACGTTATGGCTCAGGCGGTCCCGGACAAAGACGCCGCTCTTGCCGCCGGATTTTTCCACCAGGCAGATATCGGAAATAGTCATGGCCCGGTCGTGGGATTTGCACATGTCATAGATGGTCAGGGCCGCGACGGTGACGGCGGTCATGGCTTCCATTTCCACGCCGGTTACATCAAACGCCTGGACCGTGGCAATGATATTGATGGTGTGAATCGCCGCGTCCGGTGTAAAATCGATCCCCGCGTGCCGGATCTGTATGGGATGGCACATGGGGATGAGTCCGGGCGTTTTCTTGGCCGCCATGATGCCGGCGATCCGGGCCGTTTCCAGCACATTGCCTTTGATGACCGCATTGCTGATAATTTTTTCGAATGTCTCCGGTGTCATTGAAATCGAGGCCCGGGCCACGGCCTTTCGGTGCGTGGGGGTTTTATCGCCCACATCCACCATGCGGACCCGGCCTTTTTCATCCATGTGGGTAAATTCGGGCATGTTCATTGTCCTTTCGGCATACAAATTCCCAAGATTCCGGGAAAATTCTGATTGTTCTCACTACACGAATAGAGGTGATGCACCACCCGGCAGGCAGTCAGGCACGCGCGTCCTGCTGCCAACTTCAGGCAAAAAACTCCGTTTTCCGGGTCACGGTCTGCTTGACCGCGTTTAACGTGCGCTCCAGGGTGGCGATCACATGATCCCGGATGTCGCCGGCCACAACCATCACCATGACATCGTCTCCCACAGCCAGATGCCGTTCTTCGTTGATTTCAACAATAATATCAACAATGCCGGGCGACTGCTTTTCAGTTTCAATGATTTTTTTGAGCCGGTCATGATCCACGGATACGGTCAGGCCGGTGACTTTCCGGCCGTCGCGGGTGGTCTCCCGCACCACGCCGTTATGGGCCAGGATCATCCCCACTTTCGGATAATCGGGATGCTTCTTGATTCGATCGATAAAGGCGTTCACATCCATTTTTATATCCTTTCTTCATTTATCCACTGCCTGGCCGCTTCAAAGTCCTGCGGGGTGTTGATGTTGAAAAACGACAGGAGATCGGGATCGGCCTGCCGCAGCGCATCCTCGGGTATGGTTTTGACCTTGAGCTTGTGAAACATGGTCTGGATTTTAAACCTTTTTTCAAGAATGTGGCGTTCCATCACCGGCAGCATGGTTTTGGAATAGACCGCGCACAAAGGCTCCATCCCCTTGTCGGTCTCCGGGATCACCACGCTGACCCCGGGTTCGATGCGATCCACCACGGTCCGGATTATCTCCTTCCGGATAAAGGGGGTGTCGCAGGCCATCACGAAAACAAAGGGATTTCCGGCATGAAACAGTCCGGTATGAATGCCGGTCAGGGAACTGCGGACCGGAAAAATATCAGCGGCGATAAAGGCATCCCATTCCAGGTAGTCGGCAGGTCGGTTGGTGATGATCAGAATTTCTTCAAACACATCGGCAAAAACATCATAAACGGCATCCATAATCCGCCGGCCGCCGATAGTGATAAACGCCTTGTTTTCACCCGCATACCGGGTGTTGAGCCCGCCCGCCAGAATCACGCCGCTGCACGACGTATCAGAGACGCCCATATCATTCCTTTTTTAAATTTTATCTTATTGAGTCTGCTATAGATGAAAAACAGGGCAAAGTCAATGCGGCCCGTTTAAGACACGACGCGTCCGGCATCGTCGGCAACCGAACCGCCGCCCCGGAATGAATTGCCGGAATAATTGCCGGAATAACTCTTGATTCGGCAAATACCCTATTATACACTGGCACTTTATCGGCAGCGGCCGCAAAGCCTGTTTTGCCCACCGCTGATGAGTTTTAACGAAAGGAATGAATCCGTTGAAAAATAACAAAACGGTCATGGATGCATCGGAAATGGACGGCATCCTGAAAAAATTAGCCGCGGATATCCTGACCGCCCACAAACGGCGGGACAATCTCGCCCTGATCGGAATTCATACCCGAGGCGTGTTTCTCGCCCGACGACTCAAGGCACTGATCAAGCAGGCCGAAGACATCGACATCCCCTGCGGCGCCGTTGATATCAATCTCTACCGGGATGACTGGACCCGGAGCAGTTTAAATCCCGTTGTCCGGAAAACCGATATCGCCTTTGACGTTGACGACCGGCAGATTATCCTGGTGGATGACGTGCTTTATACGGGCCGCACCATAAGGGCGGCCATGGACGCGCTGATGGATTTCGGCCGGCCGGCCCGCATTGAACTGGCCGTGCTGGTGGACCGGGGCCACAGGGAGCTGCCGATTCAGGCCAATTACACCGGAATCTATATCCAAACCAAAACCGGTGAAGCAGTTAATGTACTGCTGATGGAATGCGATAAAGAAGACCGGGTGGATGTGGTGGCAGGGCAGTAGCATGGGACCCAAAGAACATAAAAAAAACGCGCCGGAAAATCTGACCTTCGGCATTCTCACGGTCTCTTCCACACGGGCCCTGGCCGACGATAAAAGTGGCCTCTGGATGAAAAAAGCCGTTGAAAAGGAAGGGCACGCGGTGGTCAGCCACCAGGTGGCGCCCGATGACGCCGAGGTGATCGCCCGAACCGTGGCGGATATCATCTTTCATCTGGCGCCGCATATCCTGCTGGTCACCGGCGGCACCGGTCTGACCCCTTCTGATGTCACCATCGAGGCGGTCCGGCCCATGTTCACCAAGGAACTGACGGCTTTCGGGGTGCTGTTTGCTCAGTTCAGCGCCGAACAGATCGATTCGGCCGCCATTTTGTCCCGGGCCACCGCAGGCCTGATCGACCGGACGGCGGTGTTCTGCCTGCCGGGAAGTCTGAATGCCTGCAAACTGGCCTGCAAAGCCCTGATCCTTCCCGAAGCCGTTCATCTCGCGGCGCATGTGCGCCCTTTACCCCATTGACGTAAAGCAAAGAGCAAAGGAGCATCCATCTCATGTTTGGCATCGGAATGCCTGAATTATTATTAATCCTGGCCGTGGCCCTTGTGGTCTTCGGACCCAAAAAACTGCCGGATCTCGCTCGTTCCCTGGGCCGCGCCATCAACGAATTCAAAAAAGCCACCCGGGAATTTAAAGATACAATGGATATTGAAAACGATGTGAAAGAGATAAAAAAACCCTTTGACGATATCAACGCGGAGTTGAAAAAAAACTTAAACGAAATTCCGCACAAACCCCTGCACACAGATGACATCATCAATCGGGCGCCCGCCGCAACAAAGATCAGCGCGAAAGAGGATCGCGCGATACCCGAAACTTCTGACGCCGCTGAAAAGAAAACCGATGCGTGAAGACGAAAAGCTCCCGTTCACCAGTCACCTGGACGAACTTCGTTCCCGGCTGATCCGCTGCGCCATTGCCGTCCTGATCGGTTTTGTCGCCTCCTATTTCTTTAAAGAAAAAATCTTTGAAATTCTTTCGGCCCCGCTCATTGCGGTCATGGGTCATGGGGATTCCCTGATTTTCACCGGCATTCCCGAAGCTTTTTTCACCTACCTGAAGGTCTCCCTTTTGGCCGGCATCCTTTTGGCCACGCCGGTGATTCTCTTTCAATTCTGGATGTTTGTGGCGCCGGGCCTCTATCGCAACGAAAAAAAACTCCTTTTTCCCATCGTGATCATTTCATCGTTTTTTTTTCTCGGGGGCGCCCTTTTCGGCTATTTCATCGTTTTTCCTTTCGGATTTCAGTTTCTGCTCGGGTTTGCCTCGGAAAATATCCGGGCCCTGCCGTCCATGAAGGAGTACTTAAGTTTTTCAGCCAAACTCCTGCTGGCCTTCGGCCTGGTCTTTGAAATGCCCATTGTAATCACGTTTCTGGCCAAGTTGGGACTGGTCACCCCCGCCGGTCTCAAGAAAAACCGGAAATACGCCATTCTCCTGATTTTCGTCGCCTCCGCCATCCTGACCCCGCCCGACGTGGTCACCCAGACCATGATGGCCATCCCCCTGATGGTGCTTTACGAGATCAGCATCTTCGGCGCCCGGATCTTCGGCCGCCGCTCCCCGTCCGCCGGTGCCGCGCAATCGGAACAGTAGCGTCTCCCGGCCGCAAAACCTTTTTTCCCAGCCCATAACCGTCAAGGATATCCTGCATGCGCTCGATCGTTTCGAAATCATGATGATTTGGCTGGAAATAAAAAAAACATTTGACGCGATAACAAATTGCGCATATGCTCACAATATGTTTTATCGGCCGCCCCACTTGCGGGGAATAGCGATACACAAACTGGATGTAATACTTTCTCACGATTTAATGCAGGAGGGATTATGACGTTTCTATATATTCTTATTGGTATCGTGGCCCTGTTCGGGATCATAGTTTTTAAGAAAACAAAACAGCTCGAGGCCGGAAAAACCATTGCCGACCGGGAACTATCCGGCATGAGGGTCGACCGGCTTTCCCCCTTCGGCAGCGTCAAATCCCTTTCCATCCTGCCCCTGGTGGATTTCTACGCGGACAAACCGGATTTAAAGACCGAAGCCGGGGTGTCTTACCTGATCCGGGCCGATGAGACCACCATTTTGCTGGATACGGGTTTAAACGCCAAAAAGGAGCACCCCTCTCCCCTGCTCCACAACATGGAAAAACTGGGCGTATCGGAAAAAGAAATCGACATGATCTTTTTCAGCCATCTGCACCTGGATCATGTGGGGGGCATGAAAAACCAGAAAGATAAAACCTTCAGCCTGTCCCAGGGACCGGTGGAGCTGGGCAGTATCCCGGTTTACGCGCCGGCGCCCGTGACCGCGTCAGCCTTCAATCCCGGGCCCGAGACCAGGGTAATCCGTGAACCGGCCGTGATCAAACCCGGCATTGCGACCATCGGCGTTATCCCGCGTTTCCTGTTTCTGATGGGCAATACGCCGGAAAACGCCCTGGCGATCAATGTCGAAGGCAAGGGGATCGTTTTGATCATCGGATGCGGTCATCAGACCATCGAGCGGATCATCGAGCGGGCCAAGGCTCTGTTCGACGAACCGATATATGCCATTATCGGCGGCCTGCATTTCCCGGTAACAAGCGGCCGCATCATGATCGGTCCCATCAATATTCAGCGGGTCGTAGGGTCGGATCGCCCCCCGTGGCGGGGCCTCAATGAAACGGACGTGGAAGCCGCCATCGCGGCCATCAAAACCGCGTCTCCGAAGATCGTCGCCTTATCGCCCCACGACAGTTGCGACTGGTCCCTGGACCGTTTCCGCCAGGCCTTGGGGGATGCGTACGTCGATCTTAAGGTCGGGCGCGAAATCCGGATATGACGCGCTGTTTTTACTTTCATTGCGTCAATAAAAGGCGCAGGTCCCGTTAAGGAATTTTTTCCAGCAGTTCGGATTTTTTGGCGTCATAGTCCTTTTCGGAAATCAGCCCTTCATCCAGAAGCTCTTTTAAATATTTGAGTTTGCTTTTTATATCTTCCTTAATCTGGTCGTCGGAAAGCGCCGCCGGCAAAGTTTCCATGGCTGCGGCGGTCGGTGGGACCACGGACGCCGCCGGCACGTCCGGTTTCACTGCGGGAACGTCGTTCGATGAATCCAGGCCCCGGGAAACATTACTGTTTACGGCCGGGGCGCTGGCAACGGCCTGTTTCATCGCGTCAATATCCACCGTAATCCACATGGGGGCATCGTTGCCGGAGTCCAGTTGTTTACGCCATCCAAAGGTGTGTATGGGATTTAAGACCGTATCCGCGCTTCTGATGTCAAGGGGATCCATCCGGGAGAAATCTTCGTAAAAGTCATTCACGGAATCGGGGTCGATCTCGGAGTTGATCCTTGAAAATGCGATATTCAGATGATTGCCGGACTCCGCGAACACCACCCCTTCGGTTTCCCGACTGACATAAAAAATCAGGGCTTTTTCACGTTTATATGAAGTAAACCGTATCCGCTGACTGCCGTCGGCGACGTTCAGCGCGCCCGCGAGAGCCGGGGCGAGCCGGTCGATTTCCTCGGCCTGAAAGACATGGCCTGTTTTCTCCCCGGTCAGCAGTCCCCCCCGCTCCACATAGGTCAGCCCGCGCATCAACATCCCAAGATCTTCCGAGGCAACTTCATACGGATGAGTATACGCGCCGGTGACAACAGCGCCTTTTTCCTCGCGATGTTCCAGGGCGATGACAAAATTCCGGTCTTTAACAACCGGCGTGCGAACCCACCTGGACCCGGCGCATGCGGTTAAAAAAACAGCACTGACCACCATCACGATTAAAAAGCGTTTCATCGACAAATATCCTCCAACGAAAAATCAGGCAAAACAACAGAGTTTATCGTCAAAATGCCCTACTCAATCCCCTCCCGGTCCATGATGAGGCGCGCGGCCCGCCAGCCGTTGATCTGGGCCGAGCCCATGCCGTGCCAGGCCTGGCTCCAGTTGCTGGCGATGTAAAGATTGGATATGGGGGTTTCATTGGGAATCTTCTGCCACTGGTCCGGCGACAGATAGAAACCGTAAACCACGCCGTCGCGATTCATGGTGTAGCGTTTCAACGTACGGGGAGTAAACCCTTCCTTGATTGCCACCACCGCCGGGTCGGCCAGCTCCGGGATCACGTTGGCGGCAAGGGCCACCAGCTCATCTACTTTCCGGTCCTTCATGGCGTAATAGGCTTTTGAATCTTCGGGCCAGACGGCGTAATCCGAATACGCGGTCAGGGTCACCACGGATTTTCCGGGGGGCGCGTAAATGGGGTCGCCCATGTTCGAATAAATGGTGATGGCCACGGCGCCGTCGGCAAAGTCGCCTTTCATCATGTTATCGTGCAGGACCACGGAATCCTTGGACGTGTTGTAGAAAATCTCCACGTCATGATAGCCTTTGGCCTTCAGATCGATATCCAGGCCCATATAGACCCCGAACAGGGAATTGGCCGGCTTGAGGTTCTCCAGGTTCTGGACGTATGCTTCCGGGAAATAATCCCTGCCCACCAGTTTAAACACCAACTGGTAAGGGTCGGTATTGGCCACGACATAGCGGCCGGTAAAGGTCTGGCCGGAGGCGATCTCCACGCCGGCGGCCATGCCGTCTTCCATGATGACCCTGGTCACCTTCGACAGGGTCCGGACCTCGCCGCCTAGTTCCCGGATGCGCTCGGCATAGGCATCGGAAAGGGCCTGTGACGTCCCTTTAATATGCCACACCCCGTCGCCGAGGTAGGTTTCCGTGGCGGCCAGACCGATGAGCGCGCTCTGTTCAGGCACCGGCGCGCCGTAATAGACCCAGAGCTGGGAGACCACGGCTTTGATGTCGTCATTGGTGAAACAGTCATCCAGCACATCCTGAAGGGTTTTGTCCTTGTAACGGTAGAAGGTCGGCTGACGCAGCGGCACCATGGCCTTGGCCAGAAACGCCTTGGCGCCCCGGTACCGGAACAGGTTCTTGAGTTCCATGAGATCATCCAGGGTGTCGGCGCAGAGGCGATGGAATTTTTCAATGCCGTCGGCCTCTTCCGGCCATTTTGATTTCAGCGCGTACTTAAACCCTTCCCAGTCGGGCGGGAGCATGATGTCGATGTCCGGGAAAATGGACCGGTAGAAATCCGGCAGCGGGATGAATTCGATCTTGTCGTATACGCCGCACAAATGCAGCAACTGGTATAGTCCCCGGTCGTTTTTCCCAGGCCCTCCCCCGGCCATTTCATGAAGGCTGGCGTCAAAGGTGAATTCCCCGCGTTCAAACCGGGTAGCACACCCGCCCACCTTGTCGTGCTGCTCCAGGACCAGAACCTTTAAATCATTGGAAGCCAGATGGGCCCCGGCTGAAAGTCCGCCCAGGCCGGCGCCGATGATGATCACATCATAATCCGCCGAACGGGTCGCCGGTCCGGTGGCCGCGCACCCGGAAAACAGGATGGCGGCAAACAGGGCCGCCATAACGAAAACAGCGATTGTTGATCCTCTTTTCCTTTTCCCTGACATGGGCATATCCTCCCTGATTTAATCCATCGTTTTAATTGCGCATGCTGGTGATGGGCGCCGGGAGCCGGCCGCCTCGCCGCATAAACTCTTTGGCGGAAAACGGATTGACGGCCATGACCGGCGCGGTGCCCAGCAGGCCGCCGAAAACCACCCGGTCCCCGGCTTTTTTTCCGGGCACGGGAATCACCCGGACGCCGGTGGTCTTGTTGTTGATGATGCCGATGACCAGCTCATCGGCGATAATGGCGTTGATGGTTTCTTCGGGCACGTCGCCGGGAATGGCGAACATGTCCAGTCCCACCGAACAGACCGCGGTCAGGGCTTCCAGCTTGTCCAGGCCCAGGGCGCCCGCTTCCACGGCCGCGATCATGCCGCTGTCTTCACTGACCGGGATAAAGGTGCCGCTCAACCCGCCCACGTTGCCCGAAGCCATGGCGCCGCCTTTTTTGACGGCGTTCATGAGCAGGGCCACGGCCAGGGTGGAGCCGTGGGCCCCGATTTTTTCGATGCCGAAGGCTTCCATGACATTGGCCACGGAATCTCCGGCCGCGGTGGTGGACGCCAGGGAAATATCCACGATGCCGAAGGGAATATCCAATGCCGCGGCCAGTTCCCGGCCGATGAGTTCGCCGGCCCGGGTGATTTTAAACACCGTGCGCTTGATGATCTCGGAGAGCTTGGTCAGATCGCAGTCCCGATTCTTTTCGACGACGCTTTTGACGACGCCCGGGCCGCTGATGCCGATGTTTAAGGCCACATCCCCCTCGCCCACGCCGTGAAACGCGCCGGCCATGAAGGGATTGTCCTCGGGCGCGTTGGCAAACACCACGAACTTGGCGCATCCCACGGCGTTTTCGCTGATTTCGGCGGTCCGCTTCAGCATGGCCCCCAGCAGATTGACCGCATCCAGGTTCAGGCCCGCCACGGTGGAGCCGACGTTTAAAAACGAACAGACCCGCTCGGTTTTCGACAGCACCTCGGGCAGCACGTCGATGAGCATCCGGTCGGACCGGGTCATCCCTTTTTGCACCAGGGCCCCGAAGCCGCCGATAAAATCAATGCCCGCATCCCTTGCGGCCCGATCCAGAGTTTGGGCCATGCCCAGAAATTTTTCCGCCGCGCAGTGAGTTTCCATGATCAGGCTGACCGGCGTGATGGAAATCCGCTTGTTGACAATGGGCACCCCGTATTTGCGTTCCAGCTTTTTGGCTTCAACAACCAGGCGGCCTGCCAGGGAGCTGATCCGGGTATAGACGTTTTCCTTGAATTTCTCAAAATCCGAATCCACGCAGTCCTTGAGGTTGACCCCCAGGGTGGTGGTCCGGATGTCTAAGTTCTGATAAAGGATCATGCCGGCGGTTTCGTAAATTTCTTCCAGTGTGACGCTCATCGGCTACACCCTGTGCATCATCTTGAAAAGATTTTCGTGCTGGACCTGGATCTTCATGCCCAGCTCATCGCCGATGGCATCAAGCTGCTTTGCCATCTCCTCCATGGGAATACCCGCGTCCTTGACATCCACCATCGTGGTCATGACAAAATAGCCGTCGGTCATGACCCGCTGGCTGATATCCACGATATTGATATCGTTTTTGTATAAAAAACCCGAAATGGTGGCAACGATCCCCTTCCGGTCCTTGCCGATCACCGTGATGAAAACCAGTTCTTTGTCCATGAGAGTTCCTTATCGAAGAATGCGCCGTCACTTGCATCATCGGCGTTAAATTGTTTTAAAAACAATTAGTTGATTCATACATGATAAGCCGGGTGATTTTTCATAAAACCCCATCTCGGCCTAAAAATCAACTAAACTTTTTGCAAAACCGCAACGCAACGCGGGACGCCCCGGCCCGGCCGGCACAGCGGACCACCCATATCCCGAACCGGCGCGGGCAGGTTGCGGGATATTCTTGAAAACACCAACGCCGCAATGTGTCAGCCCTGCCCCAGGAAATCATCTTCAAATCCTTTTTCTTTCACCGCTAAGGTTTGATTTTTTCCGGGCCGGCGGCACTGATCCTGCTCAACGGAATCAGCTTCGGGCTCTTTTACCTGTGGTACGCCAATGTCATAGCCCCGATTTTCTCCGTATTCGCCGGAATGATTTTGGCCTATCGATATGTTAAAACCCGATCCCTCATCATCGTCACCATCGAACACAGCCTTCTGGGCATTTTTCTGTATATCATCGGACTGGGCTGGTTTTTCTATAGCGGCTCGATGCGATGAGATGCATCTCCACCATCAATCGGCATATACGGAGAACTCGACACGGGAGAAACGACCTTGCCGTTTGCCGCGCAAAGTTCGACTGAACAACCACCTGCCCACGTTCCTGCCCGTCACACAAATACCATCAGTTTATCATCTGCCCGTCTCTGAAATTTCACAATACTTTGGCAATTAGACAAGACGTATCGACGCTTGTCTAAGCCGAAGCGTTTTAACCCATCATTTGTATCATTAAAGATAACAGCAAAGGAGACGGGAGATGATGAAAAAAAGGAATTGGTTTGTTGCAGTATTGGTTGCCGTTGTACTTGTTTTTTCGACGGCAATGGCCAACGCCCAGGCGCCTAAGTATGTGTTTTTTTTCCTCGGCGATGGAATGTCCGCCACACAGATCCAGGCGACGGAAGCCTATCGGACCACTAAAAACGGTGGATCGGCGACCAAGGCCGAAGATCTGCTGGAAAAGAAAAACCGGTTGAACATGTGCAAAATGCCGGTTGCCGGAATGCAGACGACCTATGATGCCCACGCACTGATGACGGATTCGGCTTCCTCCGCTACAGCATTTGCCTGCGGCATCAAAACCCTGAGCGGCGTTATCGGCATGGATGACACTAAAACCGTCAGTTACAAAAGCATTGCGCAACTGGCGTTTGAGCAGGGCAAAAAAATCGGCATCATTACCAGCGTGTCGCTGGATCACGCGACTCCCGCCTCCTATTATGCCAGCGTGCCGAGTCGCGGATACATGAACTCCATTGCCGAGCAGATGACCCGGACGGGTTATGATTTCTTCGGCGGCGGCGGCCTGGCGTCTCCCACGGGACCGGCCCGGGACGGCGACACGAATTATAATATCTGGAACCTGCTCGATTCGGAAGGCTACACCGTTTTCAATAGCCGGGAAACGATTATGGGCCTTATCAACTCGCCCAAAAGCAAGGCGGTGTGCATCAATCCATGGCTCCCGGACAGCGCGGCCATGCCCTATGCCATTGACCGGCCGAAAACCAATGTTTCCTTAAGAGAGATGACCGATGTCGCCATTGCCTGTCTGAAGCATGCCGCGGATGCAGCCGGCGGTCAGGATGAAGGATTTTTCTTAATGGTGGAAGGCGGCAAGATCGACTGGGCCTGCCACGCCAATGACGCCATGGCCACCATCGGCGATATGCTCGATTTTGACCGCGCCGTCGGCTCGGCGTTGCGATTTTACCGGAAATATCCCCAGGACACGCTGATCGTGGTAACCGGCGACCATGAGACCGGCGGCATGACCATCGGACACGCCACCACGGCATATACGGCATATTACGAACAACTCCTGGGGCAGAAGCGCAGTTACGAGTTCTTCGGTCAAAATCAGTGGAAAAGACACAAGGAAAAATACAGCGCCGGATACGACTGGACGCCTTCCAACAACCTGGAGAGCAATGCCAATATGATCAAACTCATAAAGGATTATTTCGGGCTGGATTGGAACACGCTTAATGATTATCAGAAAGAAAAGCTGGAAGACGCCTATGATAAATCCATGGTCGGCGAAAACGACAACAGCGCGGCTGAAAACACTTACCTTTACGGCTATTATGAGCCGATCATTGTAACCCTTACCCACATCTTAAACGAGCGCGCCAGCATCGGCTGGACCTCCTATTCCCACACCGGCGTTCCGGTCCCGGTTTTTGCCCAGGGCAAGAACGCGGAGTTATTCAGCGGGTTTTACGACAATACCGACATTGCAAAAAAAATGGCGGAAGTAATGGATATCCCTCAGAGTTTACCGGTTGAAAAATAGCTTTTTCTCCGGAAAATATTGCCGACGGCGCCGCTTGCACCAGGCGGCGCCGTTTCTTTATAAAGTGAGCGCAAATATGTCGACTTTTCGTCGTGAATTGATTTTTTCAATGGTTATCGGGTGCATCTGCATCATACTTGCCGTTATTGATGTGGCCAAAATCCCCCCCGCCCCGGGCGGGATACGCTGTCGGGGACTGATCACCGACGTGGACAACAGCCAGGTCAAAGTGAACCTTATTGTCAAGACCAACATGCAGTTTCTAAAGGTGAAGCTGTTGGACGGCCCCCACAGGGACCATGAAATAAACGTCGTCAACATGCTCACCGGCAAAATGGAGCTGGATGAATTTTATGAAACCGGAAAGGTGATACTCGTCGAGTACACGGCGCCCGAAGGCACACCGGATAATGCCGTGGCCCGGGGATATTACCGGCTTCATTTGCAGTTTATCCTGATTTCCCTCTTTGCCTTCCTGCTTCTGGCTGTGGCCGGCGTTACCGGTTTAAAGGCGCTTCTGTCTTTTGTTTTTGCGGCCATGATCTTGTGGAAGCTTTTCTTCCCCTTGATTCTGCGGGGATTTCCACCAATATCAACCGGTCTGTGCATTATCGCACTTCTTACCGCGGTGATCTGTTTTTCCGTCGGGGGACTGAACCGTCGAGGGATTGCCGCCTTTGCCGGCTCCATGCTGGGGGTCCTGCTGACCTGCGCCCTTGCCGTATGGTTTTCACGGCTGTTTTATCTGCACGGGGCCGTGCGCCCCTTTGCGGAAACACTGCTCTATTCGGGTTTTTACGACCTTTCCCTGACGGATATTTTTATTGCCAGCGTATTTATTGCATGTTCCGGGGCGGTGATGGATCTGGCCATGGATATCGCCGCCACCATGGATGAACTTAAGGCCGGCCAGCCCGATATCGGGCTGCTGGAACACATGCGATCAGGTCTGCGCGTGGGGAGAGCCGTTATCGGAACCATGACCACCACGCTGCTTCTGGCCTATTCGGGCAGCCACATCACCATGTTCATGGTTTTTATCGCCAAAGGGCTTCCGGCGGCCAATCTGTTGAACGCCCCGTTTGTGGCCGCCGAAGTGCTCAATATTCTCGTCGGGAGTTTCGGCCTTATTACCGTGGCGCCCTTTACCGTTCTGATTTCCGGACTTCTTTATCGTTACGCCGGGAAAACCCGCAGGCGGCGTTTCTGACACCTTCAAAGAAAACGCGGTGCGGCTTTTCGAGGAATTCGTTAAGCCGTTTGGCTTGGCGCAAACAGAACCTGCTTCCCCAGACCAGGCTTTCCCGGCCAAAAAAGCAACCAAACTTTTACAACCCTACGGCGGCAACACGCGGACCTGAAGCAGCACAGGAACATGATTCGAGGAAACAAACCCGCCCAGGCGACGGCAGGAGAGCACCTCTACCCCCCGGCAGAACCAGCGGTCCATGGGCGCGTCCAGATCAAGCTGCATGAAGGGTTTAAAAACAAAGAACCAGGCCGACGGCGTGCCGCCGGTTTCATGATAAGCCAGGGCTTCCACCATGCCGAGTTTTGCCGCAAACTGCTGAACGGCCTTGAGCCGGGGGCTGTTCCAGGTATTGAAATCCCCGACCGCGATCAAGGGGCCCTCATGTTTTCCGGCATGGGCATAAACCGCCTCAAGATAGGCTTCCAGGCGGCCCAGGGGAACAAAATTGAGCATATGAACATTGATCAGCATCAGGCGACGGCCGTCGGCCAGGTCCAGGGTGGTGATCATGGATGCCTTGGGCGTGAACCAGAATCCCTCAAGGCCTGGCGACGGGACATGGACCGGGTCCACCAGATGATACCGGGACAGCATCTGAACCCCGGTGAAGCCATCCGGGTCGATTTTTTCCCAGCTCGGTGCAAAAAGGCATTGATGAAAGGACGTCCCGAACAACTCGCAGGTGGTGCTGATCCCCTCTTGGATAAAAAGGATATCCGGGTCATGGTCATCGACCAGCCGCATGATTTCCGGGTTATCCGTGACGTTTTTGGCGATGTTCCAGGAAATCAGAATCAATTCATCGCCGGGCGATGGACGCATCCTGCCGCTGATATCGATGTCGATAACCCCGATGCGCCCATGGGAGACGCACCCGCAGGCCGCCCATATCCACGCCAGAAGCAGAATTAAAACAATTATTTGTCGAAATTTTACGGTCCCTGAAATTTCTAAACGAGTGGGTTGAAAAATAGCGGAATACAGCAAACTACAGAATTACTTGTTCGGCTCTCACCAAATATCGGCTTGACAAATCAAAACACGTTACGTACAATTGTACCCATGAAAATAATCGCTGATACAAATACATTCATAGCCGTTGCATTAAATGAGCCTGAAAAAGATAAAATCATACAACTTACGGAAGGTCATGATTTAATTGCGCCTGATGTTTTGCCGTTTGAAATTGGGAATGCATTAACGGCGATGATGAAAAAAAATATCTTGAAAAAGGCAGAAGTCGAATCTGCGTGGGAGATTATTCAACAAATACCGGTGGACTTGAGGCATACGAACATCAAATCAGCTCTAAGCATCGCAATTGAATATAACCTGTATGCATATGATGCTTATTTTTTAGAATGCACTTATAACCTCCGAAGCCCGCTGCTTACGCTTGACCTTGGGATGCAAAAAGTGGCACGGCAGATGGGAATTACAATTTTGGAGTAAGACACCATGAAAGTGTATACATATTCTGAAGCGCGACAACGTCTTGCTGATGTTCTTAATATCGCAAGGAGTGAAGAGGTCGTCATCAAAAGGCGAGGAGGCGAAACCTTCTCGATAATTTTTAAAAAAAGCAAAAAATCACCATTTGACGTACCAGGAATCCAAACCAAAGCAACTACAAAAGACATTCTTGCGTCGGTTAGAGAGTCGAGGGAACGATTTGTCGAACAAAAGGTTGAAGATTGACGGGCAGCTCATCCGCCTCAAAAGACGCATCCTTATTCCCGGCTATTGCGGGATCACACGGACCTGAAGCAACACGGGGACGTGATCCGAGGAATAGAACCCGCTGAGCTTTCGACAGGCGACAACTTCGAATCCCCGGCAAAACCAACGATCCAGGGTAGATTTACGCCCATCGTCTAAAAACGGTTTAAGCAGAAAAAACCAGGAAAACGGCTCATCGCCGGGCTCATCAAAAGCGTCGGCCTCGACCATGCCGAGACGATGGGCAAACTCGCGAACCGCCTTCAACCGGGCCTTGCTCCAGGTATTGAAATCTCCGCCGACAATTAGCGGCCCATCATGGTTGCCGGCATAAACGCACACCTCGGCCAGATAATTTTCAAGATCGCTCACCGGAACAAAGTTAAGCATATGGACATTGATGAGCATCAGGGATCGGCCGTCTGGCAGGTCCATGAGGGAAATCAGGGAGGTCTTGGGCGTAAACAGAAAACCCTCCCGTGCCGGCGACTCCACATGAATCGAATTTTCCAGACTGAACCGCGACAGGATCTGAACCCCGGTATAGATGTCCGGCTCGGTCTTTTTCCAGCTCGGGGCAAAAAGGCATTGCTGAAAAGACGGTCCGAACACATGGCACGCGGTGCTGATGCCTTCCTGGATCATCAGAATATCCGGGGAATAGTCCGTCACCAGCCTGTTGATTTCGGCATTGCCGGCGACATTTTTCGCCACGTTCCACGTCACCAGGGTCAACTCATTGGCTGACGGCGGCGGGGCTGTGCCGCCGATGCCGGTTTCAATCACCCCGACATGGCCGTAAGATACGCAGCCGGCAGTGGACACCCAGAAGAAAACAAACCAGAATATGATAACTTGTCTTAATTTTGCAGCCATTATTCCATCCATTGGTAAACCGCCGAAACTCCCGCCGCATTGACTGACGAATCGACGGCCGATTCGCCCGAAATGTATGACCTGCCACATGCAAAGTCAACACAAGTTCATTGAGGAAAGCAATTCTCAGGGCGAATATAATGAAATGCTTTGATTTTATCTTGACAAGCCGGCGCATCTTCACTATTTTTGATCTTTATAAAGAGCATTAAGCTATTTTATGATCTATATATAAACCAAAATAAAAAAATGCCAAAGTCCATCGTACGCACCTACTCACGCTACAGCCGGGACGCGGCCGCCCTGCTCGGGGCGTTGATCCGCGAAGCGCGCAGTGAGCGCAGGCTCACGGCGCAGGAATTGGCCGACCGCGCCGGCATTTCCAGGGGTCTGCTGCAACGCATCGAAAAAGGCAACCTGAAATGCGAAATCGGCGCCGTGTTTGAAGTGGCAACCATTGCCGGCGTCAAATTGTTTGATGCCGATGGAAACACGCTCACGAAACATCTGCATCAAACCAGGGAAAAGCTGGCGCTCCTGCCGAAGTCTGTTCGGAAGAAATCCAAAGCGGTGCGCGATGACTTCTAAAAAAGAAAAGGAAGCCTTTGTCTGGATATGGCT
The DNA here is from genome assembly GCA_003597945.1 of Desulfobacteraceae bacterium. GTDB lineage: Bacteria > Desulfobacterota > Desulfobacteria > Desulfobacterales > Desulfosalsimonadaceae > SURF-33. The sequence continues at coordinate 20,950 of QZJS01000035.1, forward strand.
TCCCGGTGAAACCGAACCTGTTGTGGCCGGACGACTTGAAGCCGATAAGGGCAATATCCTGTTCAACTACGGGAAAAGCTATCTGGATCGTATCGACGCCGACAAACCCGCGATTGCCATTTACGAACCCGAATTGCCGCTTCAGGCCGGCGTGCTGCCCCTGCCCGAGGGCCTGACCATGCCCGGCTGCATTCGGGATGCCGCGCCTGATGCATGGGGCCGGCGTGTGATTATCAATAAAACGTTGGGGCTTAAGGGCCAGGGAACGGATACAGCAGAGCTCAATGAACTGACTTACCTGCTGGAATCCGGCTCGGATCGGATCGGTGCGCTTGATTTTCAGCGCTCCCCCACAGAATATGTGCCGCGCGCCGCCGGCAACGTCAGTTTGGAAGAATTAATCGAATCCGCACAACGGGTCGAAAAAGGCGTGCCCCTCACGCCGGAGCTGGATCAGGCATTGTTTCACGCCAGCTCCATCGGCGGGGCTCGACCGAAAGCCCTCATTCAAGACCAGGGCAAAACATACGTGGCCAAATTTTCATCCGCCACCGATCTGTACAGCGTTGTTAAAGCGGAATTTGTCGCCATGCGGCTGGCTGAATCGGCCGGGCTGAATGTCGCGCCGGTAAAACTGGTCAAAGCGGCAAACAAGGACGTGCTGTTGATCGAGCGCTTTGACCGCGCGCCAAAAGACGACGGATGGGCCCGAAAGGCCATGGTTTCGCCGTTAACGCTGCTTCGACTTGATGAAATGATGGCGCGTTACGCCAGCTATGAAACGTTGGCCGAAATCATCCGCCACCGGTTTACCGATCCCAGGCATACGTTGAAAGAGATGTTCTCCCGGCTCGTCTTTAACATTCTGTGCGGCAATACCGACGATCATGCGCGGAACCATGCGGCGTTCTGGGACGGCAAGACCCTGACCCTGACGCCGGCTTATGACATCTGCCCCCAGGGCCGCACGGGCAATGAGGCGTCGCAGGCCATGCTCATATCCGGCAACAACAATCTCAGCCGGCTCACAACGTGCCTTGAGACCGCCCACAACTTCCTTCTTTCCGGAGAAGAAGCCCGCGCGATATTTGCCCGCCTGACCGACGCCATCGAACAGAATTGGGATGCCGTCTGTGAAGAAGCCGAGCTCAATGAAGCGGATAAGAACTTTCTTTGGAGACGCCAATTTCTAAATCCCTATTCCATTGAGCAATAGGCAACGCAAATAGCGCTCGTCAGGAGGCGAACCGGAGGAAGGGGCCCCGTTCCGGATCGGCGGTTGGCGGAGTGGGATCCTGGCCGATGGGATACATTTCCCAGCTTTGCAGGAACGCGGATTCAAAGGCCCGGCTTTCCATGTATTTTCTGGCGTTTGATCCCATGGCGGCCATGCGGGCCGGATCTTCGCAGAGGTTGATCACGGCGTCCACAATGGCCTGGGAATCCATGGCGGAAACGATGAGGCCGGTTTCGCCGGGAATCAGGTTTTCCCTGGGACCGCCCTTGTCGGTGACGATCACCGGCAGGCCCGATGCCTGGGCTTCCAGCACCACGTTGCCGAAGGTGTCGGTGCCGGAAGGAAACACGAACAGGTCGGCGGAGGCATAGGCCCGGCTCAGGCCATCGCCGGTCAGATAGCCGGTAAACAGCGTGCTGGTGGGCCGCAGTTCACATTTCATCTCTTCCAGATAAGGACCGTCGCCCACGATGATAAAGCGGATGTTTTTCCGCAGCCATCCCACCTGCCGAATGGCCCGGGCCAGCACATCGAGGTTTTTCTCCTTTGACACCCGGCCCACGTAAAGCACCTTGATTTCCGCATCAGGCACCTGGTATCCGGATTTCCAGAACCCGTTTTTACGGGACGGGTGGAACCGCTCGATATCGATGCCCCGGGGATAGAGTTGAATCTTTGACGCCACTATCCCCTTTTCGATAAGTTCGTCGGCCGTGGCCTGAGACGGCACGTAAACAATGTCCATCTGGTTGTGATACCACACCATGAACTTCCACATGAGGGCTTCCAGATCCGCGTCGCCGGTCAGCTCGGAAACATATTGGGGCAGCGCGGTATGATAGGTGCCGTGCAGGGGCAGATCCATGATCCGGGCAATGGCCAGGGCCGCCATGCCCATGGGGCCGGGCGTGGAGGCATGGATGATGTTGAATTCATTCTTATAGCAGTAATCGAGCATTTTGAGAAACGGCGGGTAGTGGAGCCGGATTTCCGGGTATTCGGGGAGTTCGAACGTCCCGATGGGTGCAAAATTTTGCGTCCCTTCCATGCCGCCATGCGGGCAGCAGGTCATTATCGATAAGTGCTTGTCGTTTTTTTGGGCCATCTTCAACTGCATCTGAAGGGTGAGGGCGACCCCGTTGGTTTCATAAAGGGTATCGGTAAACAGGGCGATGCGCCTTTTCCCTTTCTTGTCCGCCGGCGGGGCGGCCGCGTATTTTTCCCGGCAAAGCTCAGCGAACCGCCGGTCCTTGGTGAACAGGGCGTAGGACATGAAATACGGGGCCAGCAGGGTATAAATGGTTCCCGCGCCGCCGATGGTCTGGAAGACATTGAACAGCCGCGCGGAACTCAGACTGTCCAAAATTGAATCCGCGTAGGTCTTCATCACGTCCTCGGAGGCGTCATTGACGAAATCGAACCAGTTGCCTTCCTTGTCGAAGCGGCAGTCATCCTTTTGCTTGAGCATCCGCAGCAGGTTCGCGTTTTTCATGACAATGGCATGGGCCTTGTTGCGGATCAGGTGGGTGACGTCGTCGGATTTGGCGTGCAGGAAGGAAAAGGACGGCTTGCGGGCCACCAGGAAATCCCCCAGCCGGGTGAAAAACCCCCTTTCCTCGTCATTGACCGACAGGGCGCAATCCATGAATTTAAAGAGGATGTCCTTGTTGGTATAGCGGTCCAGATTAAATTTCGCGCCGTAATACTGCCAGGCGATGCCGTAAAGATTATGGGCCATGGTTTGGGGCGTGGCCGGCCGGCCGTTGACGATGGCCCGACCGCTTTGAAGACCCGCGAAAAATTCGGCCTTGGTCCGGGCGCCCGGCACAACGGTGTGCATGCGGGCAATATTTAGAGAGGAATGATCATCGGAGCCGCCGGTGATATTTTTTTCCCAGGGCCGATCCCCTACGGGCGTGATGTGGTGCCGATCGGCCAGCCGATCAATATCGTCTTTAACAAGCCCTCCGAGGATGGCGGCCAGGATGTCGTTCTGATGCTGGTCCCGGGAGCCGTTCATCTCGAAATTCGTAAACAGCAGCAGCATTTTTTCAAAATGCTCGAAGGTGAGTTTGTGGTTCATGTCATAGAAGGGATGGGCCAGGATATGACATATTTTCTGGGCGTTCAGATAAGCCACCAGATCATATACGCTGCTTCTGGCCCGGGAGATGTCCTCGTGCTGGGACTCGTTGATATCCAGGGCCAGCACGTGCAGCTTGCACTGGTCTTCCGGAAAATAGGTGGTCACCTCTTCGCTGATAAACACATCGTCGAGGTGGGCGATCTCCAACGCGCCGGATATGGTGTTGTGGTCGCTGATGGTCACCAGATCCATGCCTCTTGCCCTGGCGATCTCCCGCAGCTTCAGGGGCTGGGTGAAACTCTCCGGGCAGTTGAGCTTTTGAAGGATCCACTGGGAAGGCCGGGTGGAACATTTGGAATGCACATGCAGATCGATCTTTAATCCTGATTTTTCCATTTATCTTACTCCTGTTTTCATTTTCGTTTCGTGCGGCGCCATTCGCCGCCTGCTTTATTTTAGTCTTTCAATTTCCTGTAAATTAAACATCATGCATGGCAATCCAGTGACAAGTGCATGTAATATCGGGAAAAGTTACGTGACAATATCGTGACGATTACTATCTACTTGCCGCAAGCGCAAAAGCCGGCATGACCCGAAAGGTCGTGCCGGCTATATGGGTTTTCGCGTGGGGGGAAAAACAAAAAGAAAAAAGGTTAAACTGTTCCCAGCCCCTCTTCTTTAAGCCATTGACGGATTCTGGCGTCGATCCGGTCACGGATGCCGCGGCAGGCTTCCAGGATTTCCGCTTCGGTTCCCTGGGCGGCCGCCGGGTCATCAAAGGGCCAATAGAGACGCTGGGCGCTTCCGAAGATTTGCGGGCATTTTTTATCGGCTTCCGAACACACGATAATGACCTTTGAGAAATGCATATGGCCGAGATACGTATCCAGCCCTTTAGGCCTGGCATGTGAAATATCAATGCCGATCTCGTTCATCACCGCGACCACGGGCGGGAAAACCCTGTTGCTCGGTTCCGCTCCCGCGGAAAACACCTGGAAATCCTCGCCCGCGTATTTTCGCAGCAGGGCTTCGGCCATCTGGCTGCGGGCCGAGTTTCCGGTGCATAAAAACAGAATTTTTCGTTGCATGCGCGTTTTCCTGATTTTTATTGGATTGTTATTTGTTTATTCAGCGATTCCGCGCTCATCATCAAGATCAAGATCATCATCGCCGGCCCCGGCATCCTCCATATCATCCTGATCATCGGAACCGGCATCCTCCATGGCGTCGGAGAGCAAAATTTCCGGCTCATCCGATGAAATGATCAGCGGCGGGGAGCCGGGTTCGTCCGATGGTTTTTTCCAGGAAATTTCTATGGACAGTTCCCCTTTGTCTTTTTTCATCCTGGCCGCAAGTTCAACGCTGACGGTGTCCGGAG
>QZJS01000093.1 GCA_003597945.1 Desulfobacteraceae bacterium
CAGTACTCCTTGCACATTGGAAACGATATGCATGACATGGGAATAACGCTCCACCACCATAAGATCGGTCACCTGCACGGTCCCGGTTTCCGCCACTCGGCCCAGGTCGTTGCGGCCCAGATCCACCAGCATGAGGTGCTCGGCCCGCTCTTTTTCGTCTTTCAGGAGTTCATCTGCCAGGCCGCGATCCTCCTGTTCGTTTTTGCCCCGGGGCCGGGTCCCTGCAATGGGACGCAGGGTGGCCACCCGGTTTTCCAGCCGCACCATGGTTTCCGGAGATGATCCCACCAGGGCGGCATGGTCAAGATGCAGGAAAAACAGGTAAGGGGAAGGATTGACATATCGCTGTGCGCGGTAGAGGGAAAGAATGTCTTCGGGCGCGTCGCAGGCAAAGGGCTGGCTCAAAACCGTCTGGATTACGTCGCCGGCAATGATATGGGAAATTATTTTTTTTACCCGCCCGCGAAATGTCTCTTCATCGATTAAGGGTTTTAATTCCAGGTTTTTCGGATAGACATCATCCTGGACTGGCCGTTTGGTTTGGGCATTTGATATTTTTGCTTCCAGCGCATCGATTTTTCCGGAGGCCAGGCTATAGGCGCGATCCGCGCCGTGGGCGTCTAAATCCTGTTGGTATGCAATGGCCATCATCATCAGGGTGTTGCGGATATTGTCGAAAATCAGGATTTCATCGGGCATGATGAAATGGGCCAGGGGTTTATCTTTTGGCCACCGGCTGGGAATGGTTTCAAAAAACGAAACGGTTTCATAGGTCAGATACCCCACAAGGCCGCCCCAGAAGCGCGGCAGGTCGGGCATGACCGCCGGTTGATAGGCTTTCATCATTTCTCTTAAGACCGGAAAGGGGTCATTGCCGTGGGCCATGGATTTTGTCTTTCCGTCCTGAAAGATATCAATCCGGTCATGATAAATCCGGATCTGCATACGCGCTGATGTGCTCAGGAAACTGTAACGCCCCCATCGTTCCCCGCCTTCTACGCTTTCAAGCAGAAAGGCCGGACCTTTGCGGTTATAAATCTTTTGAAGCACCGATACCGGCGTCTCGGTATCGGCCAGGATCTCCCGGCAGAGCGGCACCACGTCGTATTGCTCGAACAGCTGGGCAAAGGTCTTTGGATCCGGAAACTGGCGCAGGCGCATAAAACACTCCTTTCGCATTATGGCAAAAAAAAACCGCAGGTGCTGGCCCGCGGTTTAAAACAAAAAAACCGCGGACCCAAGGGGTGCCCGCGGTTTATGGTTGATGACTTAATGGCTCAGATCATGCCTATCCGTTGGCGGCCCCCGAAAAACAGCGCCACCACCACCAGTAACATCGCGTTTTAATTTGATGCGTCATGACACTATCTGTTGTTTTATCGGTTATTGCTGTTAAGTCCAATCAATGCGACTCATCGACATCGGGGCCGTCCGGCCGTTACTGAAAAATATGATGTATCATTAACATCTAATGATATGATGAAAGCTTGTCAAGGAAATTTTTTCATGAATTTTTTCGATGTCAATCTCCTTGACATCCATATACGTATTGGCATAAGATAACAATTATATTCATAAATCCTTACCGTCATGGATTGACCTGATGCAATATCCGCCATTTGTCGTCTCCATTCTGTTTCACCCGCCACCGTTATATTCCGGGATACGGCCATGCAGATAATCACCACCCATCGAAACACGGATTTTGACGCCTTTGCCTCCGTGATCGCCGGCACCGTCCTTTACCCGGGCGCGGTTCCGATTCTGCCCAAAAGCTTGAATCCGAATGTTCGGGCGTTTCTGTCCATTCACAAGGACCTGTTCGAGACACGATCCACTGACGAGATTGATTTAAACACCGTAACCCGCATGATCGTCGTGGATACCGGCAACTGGTCCCGACTGGAGCGCATGGATGATCTGCGTCGGAAAAAGACCGATCTTGAAATTTTTCTCTGGGATCATCATCAGAATCAGTGCGATCTTAACCCGGCGTGGGCCTGCCATGAAAAAATCGGCGCCACCATCACCCTGATGGTCCGGGAAATCAAAAAGCGCGATATTGTTTTAACTCCTATGCAGGCCACGCTTTTTCTGATCGCATTATACGAGGACACCGGAAACCTCACTTTTTCCTCCACAACGCCCGAGGATGCCCATGCCGCGGCTTACCTGCTGGAAAGCAAGGCGGATCTTAACATCTTGTCGACGTTTCTACAGCCCGCCTATGGTGAAAAACAGAAAAATATACTGTTTGAAATGCTTCAATCCGCCAAGCGCACCAAAATAAACAACCTGAGCGTCAGCATCAATACCGTGACCATCAAGGGGCACGTTGGCAATCTTTCCCTGGTGGTGAATATGTACCGCGACATTCTCAACGTGGACGCCGCCTTCGGCATCTTCATGCATGATGACAATGACAGATGCATCGTCATCGGCCGGAGCAACGTGGATGCCATCAATGTCGGGGCCATTGTTCGCAGCATGGGCGGGGGAGGGCATCCCGGGGCCGGTTCGGCCATGCTCAAGGCGGTTAAACCCAAAGCCGTAAAAGAATGGTTGCTGGAACTGCTTTCCGGAAACCAGCAGGGGTCCGTTCAGATCGGGGATCTGATGTCTTACCCGGTGTTTACGGTGGCCGCGGATACCACCATGGAAGAAGTTGGGCAGATCCTCAAAGAGCGTGGGTGCACGGGCCTTCCGGTGGTGGGGGAGGATGAAAAGCTCGTGGGCATTATTTCCCGAAGGGATTTTAAAAAACTGCGAAAAAACGGCCAGCTTCAGTCACCGGTCAAGGCCTTCATGAGTACGCCGCCCGTCACCATCGATCCCCGGAAAAGTCCCATGGAAGCGGCCCGTCTTATGGTCAAGCATGATATCGGTCGGCTGCCGGTGGTAAAAGACGGCCGGATTATCGGCATCATGTCCCGGTCCGACGCCATGACCTATTTTTACGATTTGCTTCCGGATTAAGCCAGCTTAAGGATCTCGTCCACGACTTTTTCAATACCGATCGCCACGTCCTTTATTCCCGGGCCGAGCATGTAAGCGGGCGTGGTCACCAGCTTGTTGGCCCGGTCCACATGGATCATATCCACGGCGCAGGGTTTGTGGACCCCGCCCATGGCGGTGATGCTTTCCGCCGTACCCAGGTCGTTTCCGATGGTAACTTCCGGATGTTTGTCGGCTGCCATTTTTGCAAGAATTGCCGGGGAGATGCAGAGAGCGCCCACGGGTTTTCCGGCATCCATGAGATCCCGCACGAGACGCAGGACATGGGGATGAACATCGGCATCCTTGCCCTTGATGGCGAAATTGCTTAAATTTTTCGCGGCCCCGAATCCGCCCGGCATGATCAGTGCGTCAATATCGGCGGCTTTTACATTCTTGATGTTTTTGATGTCGCCCCTTGCGATCCGTGCGGATTCCACCAGTACATTCCGTTTTTCATCGGTTGCTTCACCTGTCAGATGATTCATCACATGAAACTGGTCGATATCCGGCGCCATACAAATGATTTTCGCGCCTTTGCGATCCAGCGCAAGCATGGTGATTACCGCTTCGTGAATTTCAGTGCCGTCATAAACGCCGCATCCGGACAAGAGAACGCCGACTTTTTTTGCCATGATATCACCCCAGAATCTTAGGTTAGGTATTTGTGTTTCAGGAATTGTTTCGCGCGGACCCTAGAAGCTGTTTCAAAACCCCTTTTTCATCGGCCTGCGCCTTGCCCTTGAACCTGATCTGAGGTTTTGAAACAGCTTCTATATCTTTTCGCCTGCGGCATCCATATTGTTAAGGTTTTTCCATTATTTTGCCCTGGCCGTCCAGCAGGTAAACCGCAAAACCGTTTTCAATGGCATCACGCGCCAGTTCCTCATAAAGAATGGCCTGAACTTCGTATTTTTTGTTTTTTTCTCGCGGCATGTTTATCAGGCAGGTCTGGGCCTCGTCTTTTGTCAGAAATGCGGGAATAAAAGATGTTTCATCGGCATCGACCAGGCCGACATACTGTTCATTGCCGCCCGGATCCATGACGGCGACATAGACCCATGTTTCCGGTTTCAGTGAGATGGTCATTGGTTTTTTCCTTTTTACTCAGTAAATTCTGGAATTATTGTTAAAATTTTATACGGTATATCGTTTGAAAATATTTTTTTCAAGCCTGTTTGGAACGTGTCGTTAGCGTATCATGAATTGACAGAAATATCGTTTTAATATAACATGACTCCCATTGAGAATCAAGAACGACGAATGATCATTTTACGGTTTTATGACCGTTGCATCTATTATGATTGAAAATTATTCCGCCACTATAGTGTTCGAGCCGCATCAGATCCGGCAGCCGGCGCTGAAACAGCCGCTGATTTTGCAGGATAGAATCGGCGTGATTGCCGACTCCCACGGCAATATTACATCGATTACCGACTGCGTGCAGCGCCTGGCTGACCGTCGCACGGATACCATCATCCATCTCGGCGATGTCTTTGATTCCGAAATCCATTACCATCTCAAAGATATCGTTGACCTCATCACAGACAACAATATCCATACGGTGAAGGGGAACAACGATTATCAGATCGAAAAATTACTTGAAAACCTTACCGCTATTGATCTTGATCCAGCGGACAGACAACTGCTCATAAATTTTTTGCAATCGCTGACTCTGTATTTCATATCCGGCAGTTTCTGCTTCGCCCATTCCCTGCCCTTTGATTCGATTCGCGCATTTTACGAACCCGTAGATACCGGTTCCACCGATCAAGCGGCGTGGATCTTTTGTCATACGGATCATCACGTATTGTTTTGCGGGCATTCCCATCTGCCGATTCTTTTCCGGTGGCGGGCGGGAATTGTGACCCGTGAGCCGATCCCGGAGCAGAATCCCCTTGTTTTTCAACAAAACGAAAGATATATCGTTATCGTCGGCTCATCCGATAAAGGTGAATGCGGTTTTATCGATCGTAAAAAAATGGCATATGAAAGAATCCGATTATAACCGTCAGTTTCAAGATATTTCCTTTTTAGAATTTCCCTGTTGGGCGAATTCGCATTACGTTTTTTTAATTTGTTGTTAATTTAAAATATATTTTCATCGAATTTCTAAGGTAAGGCGGCTATGGCAGACGCAGGTGAAAAAAACCGAATCATCAGATCCCTGGGTATATGTCTGGGCGCATCGACAATCTCCGCGGTAGAAGTGGAAAGGGATGAACCACACGCCGGCGTCAGTGCTTCAACAGCAGCCGTTCGTGAACGTATCGTGGATTCCCATATTTTAACTCATGGCGGAAATCCCAAAAAGGTGCTGGCGTCATTTTTTGAAAAAGTCGATCCTTCCAGGTTCGACAGGATCGCGGCCACCGGCAGGCGATTTCGTCATTTTGTCAATATCAAATCCATTTCCGAACCCGAAGCGGTGGAACAAGCTTTCCGGTTCGTCAAGCAGGATGGCCTGGATTGTCCCGCCATTGTATCTGCCGGCGGTGAGACCTTTATGGTCTATGCGCTCAACCGCCATGGTCTGATTTCCAACGTTCTTACGGGCAACAAATGCGCTTCGGGTACCGGTGAGTTTCTTCTGCAGCAGTTGCGCCGCATGGATGTTTCCTTAGATGAAGCGGCCCGTTGGACGGAAACGGAAAAACCGCATCCGGTATCGGGTCGCTGCTCCGTGTTTTGTAAATCCGACTGCACCCATGCCATCAACAAGGGGATCCCGAAATCCCGGGTCACCGCCGGGCTTTGCCGGATGATGGCCAACAAGATTCTTGAACTGCTTAAGAATCTTGAAAAGAAAAACATCATGATCGTCGGCGGTTCCAGCCGGAACAAGATGATGATTCAATTTTTGAAAAAGGAAATTCCCGGCTTGCAGGTGCCGGCGGAAGCACCTTATTTCGAGGCTTTGGGCACTGCCCTCTGGGCACTGGATCAGCCGTCGGCCGTTTGGGCGGGAACCGGCAACCTGTTTAATCCCAAAGCCGCTTCCTTTGATCTGCTGCTTCCGCTTTTAAATTTTACGGACAAAGTTGTTTTCAAAACCATTGATAAAATGGACCCGGCACCGGGCGATGTCTGCATTTTAGGCCTTGATGTGGGTTCAACCACCACAAAGGCCGTGCTGGTGCGAAGCAGTGATTACGCAATGCTGGCATCGGTGTACCTGCAAACTGACGGCGATCCGGTGGGTGCGTCCCGAAAATGCTACCAGCGCTTGCTTGAGCACGTCGAAATATTTATGGATTCAAAAGATCTGGCCATCATCGGTCTTGGGGTATGCGGGTCCGGCCGGCAGATTGCCGGACTTCATGCGCTTACCGACGGCATTATTAATGAAATCATCGCCCATGCTGCCGCTGCGGTGCATTTTGATCCGGACGTGGATACCATTTTTGAAATCGGCGGCCAGGACGCCAAATATACCTATATTACCGCCGGCGTTCCTTCCGACTATGCCATGAATGAGGCCTGCTCGGCCGGCACCGGCTCGTTTCTGGAAGAATCCGCCCATGAAACCCTGGGCATCCGCGTCACGGATATTGCCGACGTGGCCCTCAGAGGGCAACATCCTCCCAATTTCAATGATCAATGCGCGGCCTTTATTTCATCAGATATCAAAACCGCCGTTCACGAAGGGATTGAACATGATGATGTCGTGGCCGGGCTCGTTTACTCCATCTGCATGAACTACATCAACCGGGTCAAGGGGAATCGTCCGGTAGGCCGTAAAGTCTTCATGCAGGGCGGGGTATGCTACAACCGCGCCGTTCCCCTTGCCATGGCGTCTCTTTCCGGAAAACCGATCATCGTGCCGCCTGAACCCGGCCTGATGGGCGCTTTCGGCGCGGCCATAGAGATCAAAAAACGGGTCGCTCTCGGCCTGATGGAACAACGGCGTTATGATTTGAAAACTCTTGCGCAGCGCGAGGTCGATTATGGAAAATCCTTTATCTGCAAGGGAGGGAAAGAAAAATGCGATCGCAGGTGTGAGATCAACGTCATATTGATAGACGGCAAAAAATATCCGTTCGGCGGGGCCTGCAACCGCTATTACAATCTCAGGTTCAATCTGGAATACAATATTGAAGCTCTCGACCGGGTCCGCACCCGTCGGGAAATGATATTTCATGAACCGCAACCAAGAGGAAACGATCGCCGGAACAACGGATATCAGGGAACTGTTGCGCTCAACAGGAGCTTTCTGGTCAATTCCTATTATCCCTTTTATGCGACATTTTTCAGGCGCATCGGTTTTGAACCGGTTTTACCGTCGAATTTTTCACCAGAAGGCATTGATCGCATCAGCGCGCCTTTCTGTTATCCGGCCGAACTGGCCCATGGTTTTTTTTATTCCCTTTTGACAGCGCATTTGCGGCCTGATTTTATTTTTTTGCCTCACGTGCGCACGATTTCCGCAGGAAACCAGCGCCCCGTGCCCCAGGCATGCCCCTTTGTCCAGGGTGAACCGTATTACCTGAAAACGACTTTCAAAAAAGAGCTGGATGTACTGGCAAAAGGTGGTACCCGGGTCCTGACGCCGCTGATCGACATGACCCGCGAGTTTTCCGATGCCAGGGAATCCATGATCCGGATGGGGCTTGACATGGGCGTAAGCCGCTTTCTGGCCGAAGCCGCTTTTGCGGACGCCGTGGCCGTCTGGCATCATACGGTTCGGGAAATGAAGGCCATCGGGCGCAAGGTTCTGGACGGGCTTTCCGCTGATCCGGAAAAAATTTCCGTTGTAATCTTCGGCCGACCCTATAACGCCATGGTGGAAGAAGCCCACATGGGCATTCCGCATAAACTCGCCACCCGGGGCATCCAGGTAATTCCGTTTGATTTTCTGCCCATTGAGACCGAAAAATCACGGGAGCATATGTACTGGGGAATGGGGCGCATGATCATGCAGGGGGCACGCTTTGTCGCGCGGCATCCCCAATTGTTCGGTACCTATATCACCAATTTTTCCTGCGGGCCGGATTCTTTTCTGCTGGGATATTTCCGCAATATCATGGGCCGGAAACCGTCTCTGACCCTTGAACTTGACAGCCATTCGGCCGATGCCGGCATTGAAACCCGTATCGAAGCGTTTCTTGATATTGTAAGGCAATACCGCAAGCTGCTGGAAGATCGCCGCATCAATAAGCGTTTGTCCCACTTTGTACCGGCCACTACGTTTAGCAACAACGGTACGCCCCAGGTCAAACGGTCGGACGGCAGCGTCCTGTCCATCAGAGACCCCCGGGTCACGTTTCTGGTGCCGTCCATGGGAAGATTGTCCACGGAAGCCATGGCGGCCGTGTTCCGCCATGCGGGATACCACGTTGCCCCCCATCCACCCTCCGATGAAGCGATCCTTAAACTCGGACGGGCGCATTCATCCTGCAAGGAATGTCTGCCCCTGATTTTAACCACCGGCACCATGCTCAACTATGTGCAGGAATATAAACGGCCGGATGAGACCGTGGTCTATCTGATGCCCACTGCATCAGGACCATGCCGGTTCGGCCAGTACGCAGTCTTTTTAAACGACCTTATCAAACAGTACGAAATTCCGGATGTGGCTGTTTTTTCCCTGACGTCCGACAATTCCTATTTCGGCATGGGTAAAGGTTTTAGTTATTACAAAGCATGGTGGGCCATTGTCATTGCCGATGTTATGGAAGATATCCGTTCCATGCTTTTGGCCAATGCCGTGGATACCGGGCATGCAATGAATACCTTCGAGGAGGCATGGAAAGCGATCGTCGATGCCATTGAGACAAAAAAATTTTCAGCCCTGGTTTATGTGCTCAAAGGCGAGATGGACAAACTTTCCGGCATTCCCGCCCGTAAAGCTTTTCATGATGTGCCGAAAGTATTGCTGACCGGAGAAATTTTTGTACGACGGGATTCCTTTTCACGCCGTTATCTCACGGAATGGCTTGCGGAAAACGGTTTTGCCGTGATCTGTTCCCCCGTGGCCGAATGGATGCATTATACGGATTACATGCTTGATATCGACGGCAACTGGAAAAACATGACCATGGGCGAAAAAATCCGGCTCCATATCCGCCAATGGCTGATGAAAACATATGAACACAAGCTTGCCCATACCCTGTCGAAATCAAGGCTGGTAGAAAACCGGACCGTGAATCTGGAGAGGATCATCCAAACGGCCTCACCCTATATGTCCGTTAATCTCGGCGGCGAAGCCGTGCTGACCATCGGCAGTTCCCTGGCGGAAATCGCCACGGAGGTGTGCGGCGTTATCGCCATCGGTCCATTCGGATGCATGCCCAACCGACTGTCCGAATCCATACTGACCCAGATCATGACGCGCCGGGATAAACTGATGGGCGAAAACGGGAACCATCGGCTGGCCAAAGTCCTGTCTGATACCGAGGATCTGCCTTTTATGGCAATTGAAAGCGACGGCTCACCGTTTCCCCAGTTGATTCACGCGCAACTGGAAGCCTTCTGCCAGCGGGCCCAGCGGCTTCACTCAATGATGCACTGATGAAAAGCCGGCAGCGGCTTTTACAGATGACGGGTTGTTGTCAAACAGCAGGTATTGCGCTGTATTGAAAATTGGTTTATATTTCAGGAAATCTCTTTTTTGTTTGAAGCTATTAACGTGAAAAAGGGAAATGAAAACGCTTCGCATCAAAAAAAGCTTTCGGTTTGATCTGGCGGGCCGGCCTTCGGACCGGGTAGAAGATTGTTCCCGGGTTGGCCGGGTTGGGCTGGTTTGCGATCGCATCCCCTTTATACGGCCCAAGATGCTGGTAAAGCCTGATGACCGGGTAAAAATCGGGACCCCGCTGTTTGAAGACAAGACGCGACCGGAACTAAAATTCGCGTCTCCCGGAGGGGGTATTGTCTCCGCCGTTAATTTCGGGCCCAGGCGCGTATTGGAATCCGTGGTCATCGCCATCGACGATGACGAGTCCCGTGAGGATTTCGGGAAACTGAGCGCATCGGATCTGGCGTCCATTTCCGCACACGACCTGATCCGGCATCTGATAAACGGCGGCATGTGGCCCTGCATTCGTGCGCTTCCTTTCCGCAATATCGTCGATCCCGGCCGTCTTCCGCCGGCAATCTGGATCAACATCGACGGCGATGATCCCTTTCAACCGCGCTCCGATATCTATCTTAAAGACAATTTATCGTTTTTTGAAACAGGACTCATGGCCTTGGGGAAGCTCACCAAAGCGGTTTATGTCTGCGCCGCCGCCGAAACTTCTTCTTTGTCCAACGGCTTGGCAAAATTGGTCACCCATCGGATATCCGGCGGATATCCGGCCAATGATCCCGGCGTGGCGGTGTATCATACCCGGAAAAGTTCCGAGGATAACCGGGCGTGGTTTATCGGCGGACAGGATGTTATCCGGATCGGCCGGTTTCTGGTATCCGGCAATTATCCGACGGAACAAATGATTGCCGTGTCGGCTCCTGAAGCAAATGACTGCCGCCATGTCAAAACCCGGATCGGGGCTCCTTTGGCCGACCTGGTGACCGGAACCTATGATCCAACGGTTTATCAATGGATCACCGGCGGTATTTTTTCTGGCAGCGCGCACCGTCGCGATGGATTTTTAGGGATCAATGACGCCTCCCTTTTCGTTGCGCCGGCCCTGAGGGTACGGGAGTTGTTTTCCTTTCTGCGGCCGGGTTTTGACCGTCCGAGCCACTCCCGGGCTTTTCTGTCGGTTCTCAAACGTTCACCTTTTTCGGTGGACACCGACATGCACGGCGAAGAGCGGGCATGCATCAACTGCGGATCATGCACCCGGGTCTGCCCGGTGGACATTCTGCCCCAGTTCGCCTATAAAGCCATTTATGCCGATGAGATTGAGGAAGCACTGAAACACGGCCTGCTGGATTGTGTTGAATGCGGTCTTTGCGCCTATGTCTGTCCGTCAAAAATTGAATTGAGCCAAACCTTGATTGCCGCCAAACAACGCTATTTCATGGAACGGGATTAATCTTGATCAGACGCATCGAAACATTTCTGCTTGCCATGATCGACCGGCAAAGAAAACATTTTTCCGAAAATGGAAAACTGGCGCGGCTGCATCCACTATTTGAGGCCACGGAATCCTTTTTATTTATTCCGGCTATCCGGTCGCAAAAACAGCCCTTTATCCGCGACAGCCTGGATTTGAAACGGTTCATGAGCATCGTTATCCTGGCCCTGATGCCTCCCTTTTTATTCGGCATCTATAATGTGGGGCTTCAGTCCCTGGCCGCGTCCGGCGGCGAACCCGCCGGATTCATCCCTGCCGTGACGCTCGGACTCTGGATCGTAATGCCCATTGTAATGGTTTCCTATGCGGTTGGACTTTTCTGGGAAATTTTATTTGCAAGCATTCGCAGGCATCCCATCAGCGAAGGGTTTCTGGTGACCGGTCTGCTGTTTCCCCTGACGCTGCCGCCCACCATTCCCCTCTGGCAGGTGGCAGTGGGGATTTCTTTCGGCGTGGTCATCGGCAAGGAGATTTTCGGCGGAACGGGCCGAAATATTTTCAATCCCGCCTTAACCGCCCGCGCGTTTATCTTTTTCGCCTATCCGGCCCAGATGTCGGGTGATGCTGTCTGGGTGGCGGTGCGGGACACTTCCGGAACGGTGATCGACGCGGTCACCGGGGCCACGCCCCTGGCCATCACGGCCCTGGCGCCCACCTTTGATACCATCGAATCCATGCTTCATGCATCAGGTTACACCCTGTCGGTCATGTTCACCGGCCTTTACCCCGGCAGCGTCGGCAGCACGTCGGCGCTCTGCTGCCTGCTGGGCGCCGTTATGCTTGTGGCCATGGGCGTGGCATCCTATCGCATCATGCTCGGCGGCATCATGGGCGTACTGCTTACCGGCCTGCTCATGAATCTTCTGGCGGGGCCGGATTCCATGCCGTGGCTTGCCGTAAACCCAATCTATCATCTGGTGGCCGGCGGATTTGCTTTCGGCATCACCTACATGGCCACCGATCCCGTCACCGCGCCGGGTCTTGATGGTTCCCGCTGGATTTACGGCTTTTTAATCGGCGCGCTGACCGTAATGATCCGGGTATTAAATCCCGCGTTTCCCGAAGGGGTGATGCTGTCGATTCTGTTTATGAATATTTTCGCGTCTCTGCTCGATTACATCGGCATACGAATGCGTTTTGCCAAACGGGTGCCCAATGTCTGATGCCTTAAAATCTCTCGGTTTTGCGCTGGCCCTCTGCCTGGTCTGCGGCGTGATGCTCACGGCGGCGGCCACCCGGCTGAAACCGCTACAGAATGAAAACATGCGCATCGACCGGAACAAAAACATCCTCAAGGCCGCCGGACTCATCGATGAGCAAG
This sequence comes from Desulfobacteraceae bacterium, assembly GCA_003597945.1. Taxonomy (GTDB): domain Bacteria; phylum Desulfobacterota; class Desulfobacteria; order Desulfobacterales; family Desulfosalsimonadaceae; genus SURF-33. The sequence goes on from QZJS01000093.1 coordinate 12,340, forward strand.
AATCCTATGCCGCCGCGCGCATTGACGAGCTGTTCGCCGCCCGTATTGTCCGGATGAGAGTGGACGGGGCCGGAAGAATCATGGACACGGAAACCCCCGCTGATGATTCGGTCCGGGATGTCCTTCCGGTATATCTTGTTATCGGCGAGGAGCGCGAAATCCTTTCCTATATCATTCCCATCAACACCCGGGGGCTCTGGGGCCGCATCCATGGTTATCTGGCCGTGGATACCGACGGCGTGACCATTACCGGTTTTACCGTTTACCAGCATGCCGAAACGCCGGGGCTTGGCGGTGAAATCGAAAAAAAATGGTTTCAGGACAATTTTGTCGGCAAAAAACTCGTTGATCATCACGGCAATTTTGTTTCCGTCGGCGTTGCCAAGGGCAGGGTCGAAGATGTTGTTTCCGAAGACCGGCGGCCCAATTATGTGGACGGCATCTCCGGCGCCACGCTGACCGGCCGGTACCTGGCCGCCGGCATGGCTGAAATTCTGTCCGCCTATGAACCCATGTCTGTAAACTTCCGGCAGAACAATATCCGCTGCCGCATGGAAACCATTCCTTCCTGGTGCGACGATGAAACTGCAACGAACTAAGGCTTTTCAAACCCTGGCCAGGCCCATCTGGGGAGACAATCCCATCAATATCCAGATGCTGGGGATCTGCTCCGCCCTGGCGGTGACGGTTCAGCTCAACACCGCCGTGGTCATGGCCCTTTCCATGACTTTTGTTATCTCCTTTTCCAACCTGATTGTTTCGCTTCTTCGAAAAATTATTCCGCGAAATATCCGGATCATCGTGGAGCTCTCCATTATTTCAAGCCTGGTGATACTCACGGATGAATTTTTAAAAGCCTATTATTACGATATCAGCAAGCAGCTATCCGTGTTCGTGGGCCTGATCATCACCAACTGCATTGTCTTGGGCCGGGCTGAATCCTTTGCTTTGTCCAATCCCCCGCATCTGGCTCTTATGGACGGGGTCGGCAACGGCATGGGTTACGGCGCCGTATTGGTGGCCGTGGCGTTTTTCAGGGAACTGCTGGGATTCGGCACCCTTTTTGGTTTTCAGATCATTCCCGACGGGTTTTATGCGGCCGGATATAAGGACGCGGGATTCATGCTGCTGGCGCCGGCGGCCTTTATCCTCATCGGGCTTTTTGTCTGGCTCCAGAAATATTTATCGGGAAAATCATAGGATGGCGCCGTAATGGAAAATCTCGCGGGCATATTCATCAATTCGGTTTTTGCGGGCAACATCCTGCTGGCCTATTTTCTGGGGATGTGTTCCTTTGTGGCCATTTCCAAAAACATCGAAACCGCCGCAGGGCTTGGTTTTGCCGTTATTTTCGTGCTGACCGTCACCGCGCCGGTCAACTGGCTGATCTTTCAGTTTCTGCTGGCCCCCGGCGCGCTGGCCTGGGCCGGCCTGCCGAACGTGGATCTGAGTTTTTTAAAGTTTATTACGTTTATTGCCGTGATTGCGGCCATGGTCCAGGCCATTGAGATGATTATCGATCGCTTTTCCGCGTCCCTTTACGCGGGTCTCGGGGTGTTTCTTCCCCTGATTGCCGTAAACTGCGCCATTCTCGGGGTGTCGCTGTTCATGGTAGAGCGAAATTATGATTTTATGGAAACCGTTGTTTACGGATTCGGCGCGGGCGTGGGGTGGTTTATGGCCATTGTGGCCATGGCGGCCATCCGCATCAAGCTGCGTTACGCCGATTCTCCCCGTGGTTTAGAGGGATACGGCCTGACCATGATTGTCACCGGGCTAATGGCCATGGCCTTTATGATGTTTTCAGGGATGGCAGGGTGAGGCAGGCTTGATTTATCTGATCAGCATAACGGTATTTTCATCGATCATTCTGGCGCTGGTCTCGCTGTTGCTGCTGGTTGAGTCCAGGGTGGTCAAGAAAGGTCTGCGCCGTATCACGATCAATGATGACGATGAAAAAAGCATTGATTCGCGCACCGGCGCCACGCTGTTATCGGCGCTTGTGAGCAAGGATATTTTTCTGCCGTCGGCCTGCGGCGGCGGCGGTTCCTGCGGCCAGTGCAAATGCCGCGTCCTGGAGGGCGGGGGCGATATTCTGCCAACGGAGCTCCCCCACCTTTCCCGCAAGGAAAAAAAGGATCATGTGCGGCTTTCCTGCCAGCTCAAGATCCGGGAAGACCTTCGCATAGAAATCCCGCCGGAGATTTTTTCCATCCGTCAGTATCACGCCACGGTGGTTTCCAACCGGAACGTGGCGACATTTATCAAGGAACTGGTGATCCGACTGGATGACGGCGAGAAACTCGATTTTGAGGCCGGCGCCTATGTCCAGATCGACGTGCCCGAATATCGGGATTTATCGTTTGGTAAATTTGATATCTCCGAGCGTTTCAAATCCGCCTGGGAACGGTTTGATTTGCTGGGGCTCACTGCGGCAGCCGACGAACCTGTATTCCGTGCGTATTCACTGGCCAATCCTCCTTCGGACAAAACAGAGCTGATGTTTACCATCCGCATTGCCACGCCGCCGCCGAACGCGCCGGCCGCACCGCCCGGCATCGGATCATCCTATCTGTTTTCCTTAAAACCTGGGGACAAGGTTACGTTGAGCGGGCCCTATGGCGATTTTTTCGTAAAAGACACGGATCGGGAGATGTGTTTTGTCGGCGGCGGGGCGGGCATGGCGCCCATGCGGGGCCATATTTTTCATCAGCTCAACACCGTCGGCACCGCGCGCAAAATCACCTTCTGGTATGGGGCCCGGTCTTTGCAGGAAATGTTTTACGAAAAGGATTTTCGCGATCTGGACGAAAAAAACGACAATTTTTCCTTTTTCATGGCCCTGTCCGATCCCCAGCCCGAAGATAAATGGGAAGGCATGACCGGCTTTATCCATCAATGTCTTTATGAACATTACCTCAAAGATCACCCGGACCCCACGGAAATCGAATATTACCTGTGCGGCCCGCCCGCCATGCTTGCCGCCATTAAGGAGTTGCTCGACAGTCTCGGTGTGGAGCCGGAAATGATCGCATTTGATGATTTCGGATAAGGGTAAAAAGTCGGAAATGCTGCAGAGGCCTTAGATCCAGACCCGAACCAGTCAAAAGAAAAGACAGTGTCTCAATTCTGCTTATTGGGGATGGCCTGAAAATGTTTCAAAAAATGACTTTTTTATTAGTTGGTGCCGTTCTTTTCAGCGGCGCGTTTTTTCCCATTACGATAGATGCAGCGGACTGCCGGCATATTATCGTTACCAGCGACCCGGATTATCCGCCGATATCTTGGCGCGACAAGAAAAATCCTGAAAAAATCATCGGTGTGGCCGTTGAGATCATTGAACAGGCCTTTGCTGAAACCGACATCGATATTGAGGTGAAATACGCGGGACCTTGGAAAAGGGCACTTCTCAGCGTTTCCGGCGGAGAAATCGATCTGATTCTCGGGTTATATGAAAATCAAGAACGCAAAGCCGACATGGATTATGTCTATCCGGCGTTTATGGACGAACCGGTTTCCGTGTTTGTTATAACCGGCAATGGTTTTGCGTTTCAACAATGGTCGGATCTTATCGGAAAGGTCGGCGGCGTAAGGGCAGGAGACAGTTTCGGCACTGACTTTGACGATTTCGCCCGGCAGCATCTGACCCTTGAATCCGTGAGTGGATTCGAACAGCTTTATAAAATGGCCTCGGCCGACCGTATCACATATTTTCTTTATGGCTATTATTCCGGATTGGCTCTTGCCGGGAAACTGGGGATCAATCAAAATATAGAGAGCTTGGAGCATCCGGTCGTGATGGAGAGCCTTTATGTCGCATTTTCGAAAAAATCCAAGTGCACCATCCACAAGGAGTTTCTGGGTAAAAAAATTGCCGGATTTGTTGCAGACGGCTTGGTCGACGATCTTATCCTTAAATATCAGGACATATGGGAAGCGCAGGCGAGAAAAGCCGGGATATCACCGGCTGAAACCATTACAGCGGAAACAGTCCATCTCGACCATTGATCTAAAAGGCGAAGGGGAACAATGGACCCGTTGGAGCGGATTGCGGAAAAACTCCGTCAGGGCAGGAAAAATATCGTTTTTACCGGCGCCGGCATTTCCACGGAAAGCGGGATTTCAGATTACAGAAGCAAAGGCGGCATCTGGGACCGGTACCGGCCCGTTTATTTCGATGAATTCATGTCGTCTATGTCCGCCCGGGAGCAATACTGGGCTCAGAATCGTAACGCGCCGTCTCTTGCTCACCACCGGCAATGGAAAGGAGCATCATGATGACTTGAAACGACCGGATTTTTTTAACTCCCGCCGAAGCCATTTCCGCCATCCGGAGTGACTTCAATCGTTATCCGGCCCAAAACCGCATCCTGATCGAAATTTGTCCGCTCATTTTGGACCCGGATGTTACCGTTAGCGAAGATTTGCATGGAAACGGGTTATGGATCGTCGAATCGGGGGGCCGGCATACCCGGAAAATGAAAAAAACAGATCCCCGAAAACTGGCCGATCGTCTGTTGCATCAACTGGAAGCCCGGCCCCCGCCGCTCGCGCTTCTGGCTGATCTTTGTTCAACAATATTTGAGGCCCCGGCATGGCCGGGTTCGGAAGATAGCGGTCGGAAGGAAGGGGTCTGGATGGATACACGGATGGCGAATTTCCAATGCCGCCAGTGCGGCCGCTGTTGCCGTGAGCTGAATTTTCGCCATCAGTTGCCGGAAACCGATTATCAACGATGGATTCAATCCGGCCGGAACGATATCCTGGAATGGGTGGCGGTGCATCGTCGGGGCGAAAATATCATCTCCTTTTCCATCTGGGTCGTGCCGGGTACTCTTTCCTTTGCCACTGAATGTCCCTGGCTCCGGAAGACAGACATTGATGGACCCTGGCGTTGCGATATCCATGATATCAAACCCGAAATATGCCGGGAGTATCCCGGAACCCGCAAACACGCCCGAATGACCGGATGCAGCGCATTTCAGACAAATAAACACCTGTAAAAAACCGAATCATTCCCGCTTTACCTTAGCTTTTTTCCTGCTTATTTTTCTTGATTTTTTATATTCCGATTTGATTTAATAAAAATTTTGCGTTTTACATAAGCAGAATAAAGAGATTTATGGGTTCCGATGATTTGAATTTGATGTTGGGGAAATTGTAAGCATGCCGTATTTGTCATATTGCATGAGCATAATCGAGATTAATGAACCGGGAATCCGTACTTTCGGTGATCCCGAAACCATCGCCGCAACCAACCCGCTGTGGCGGGAAGATATCGAAAAGTTCGGACCCTGGCGGCACGTCGATAATCATCCGTTGTCGAACGAAGGCTCGGGACGGGTCTGGATGTCGGGTGATCCGGGAGCCGGAACGCGCATTACTATTTGCGGAAAATGCGGTTCGGCCATGGATGCGGCATGGCGATTTATCCAAGATGATCTTTTTTCACCCTGGGATTCGGTCCTGGCGGTTACCCAGACCGCCGGACGGGGGAGACACGGCCGGAGTTGGATATCTCCGCCGGGCAATCTCCATGCGGCATGGCGATGGCCTTTGCCGTGCGAAGGACATTCTCCGGAATCCGGTTGGAAAAACATGATATCTCTCCTTGCAGGCTATGTTTCGGCCAAGGCGTTATATGACATATCGGGATTGGATATCCGGTTGAAATGGCCCAATGACCTGTTAATCAATAATCGAAAGGTCGGCGGCATCCTGACGGAACTGCGTTCGGATGATATTGTGGTGGGCATCGGTATCAATGTGAATGCGTGTCCACCGGATGCGGACCTGCGGCATGATTTCGCGGCTCCGGCTACGCATCTGGCGGCGGAAGGATTCAACACCGGTCCGCTGTCGATCTGGACTGCTTTTACGCAAACGGCGAAAACGCTTTTCATGGAGTTGACCACCGCGCTTTCATCGACGGAATTTATTTCCGTTATCCGGCCCATGCTGGCATGGGTGGGAAAGCCGGTTCGGATCATCTCCGGATTTGATGATATTGCCGGCGTGATTACCGGCATCAGCCCCGACGGCGGTCTTTGCCTCAATTGCAAAGACCGGGACATCGTGATCTATTCAGGAAGTATTCTGCCGGTGGCGTAAAGCACCATCGCCATAGGTGAGGCGTTTTGCAATGCCATCAATTTCAAAAAATGACATTTTAGAATTTGAAAATAAGTTTTTAATCGACATAAAGGAAAATCGCAAAATGAAGAAAAGATCCAAAACATTTGAACAGATTCAAAAAGCCATATTAGGTAAACCCATCCTGATTGCCAATCGGGGTATTCCGGCTCGCCGTATCAGCCGTTCCATTTCCGAGCAGCTCGAAGCTGTTTCCATCATGACCGCATCAGACGTGGACAAGACGTCTCCGTCAACTCTCGGCGCCCATGAGCTGATGCTGTTAGGCGATGATCCCAACGCGTATCTCGATCTTGATTTGATCGTCCGAAAAGCCAAAAAACGCGGGGTCATCGGGATTCATCCCGGCTGGGGTTTTATCGCGGAAAACGAAGCGTTTCCGGAAAAGTGCGCCGAGGCCGGCATCGTGTTTATCGGTCCTCCGGCGGAACCCATGCGCATGCTGGGCAACAAAGTGGCGGTTCGCAATCTCGCAAAAGAATTAGGCGTTCCCATTGTCCCGGGTTCCGAAGGGGCCGTTGATATTGAAGAAGCCCGGAAAATGGCCCATGAGATGGGGTTTCCCATCATGCTCAAGGCCGAAGGCGGAGGCGGGGGCCGGGGAATCTCCGAAGTCTATTCCGAAGACGCCCTGGAAAAAGCCTTTGCCCGGGCTTCCGTCCTGGCCGAAGCCTCCTTTAACAACCCCCGGCTGTTTGTGGAAAAACTGCTGACCTCCGTCAGGCACATCGAAATCCAGGTGATCGCCGATCAGTACGGCAATGTGTTCGCCTTTGACGAACGGGACTGCACGGTCCAGCGCAATCATCAGAAACTGGTGGAAATCACGCCGTCGCCCTGGCTGAAGTTCACCGAAGAGCTCAGAGCGCAACTCAAGGAATATGCGGCCCGGCTGGTAAAGGCCGTCAACTATCATTCACTGGCCACGGTGGAATTTCTGGTGGATGCCGACGGCCGCGCCTACATGATCGAGGTCAACACGCGGCTCCAGGTGGAACACGGGATCACCGAATGCCGCTACGGCATCGATCTGGTGGAAGAGCAGATCGCCGTTGCTTTCGGCGCGAAATTGCGTTTTACCGAGGAAAACACCCGTCCGTTCCAGCACGCCATGCAGGTAAGAATCAACTGCGAGAATCCCCAGAACAATTTCTCACCCAATTCCGGGATGATCACCCGCTATACCTCGCCGGGCGGGCAGGGCGTGCGGCTTGATTCCTGCGTGACCGAGGGTTACGTTTTTCCGTCCCAGTATGATTCCGCCGCTGCCCTGCTGATCACCTACGGTTCCAGTTGGAACAAAATCGTCAAGCTCATGCAGCGGGCCTTGCGGGAATACATGGTGGGCGGGGTCAAGACCACCATCCCGTTTCACAAGCAGATCATACGGCATCCGAAATTCGTCTCCGGGGATTACAATACGCGCTTTATCGAAGAAACCCCGGAACTCATGGAATACACGGACCAGGAACCCGAATCCCTCCGTCTGTCCCGGCTGGTGGCGGAAATTTCGGCCAAGGGCTATAATTCCTTTGTGGACCTGGGACAGTACCGGGGCGTTTCCGACTTTCGGATCGGACGACTGGAACCGGTGCTGCCGCCGCTGCAACCCGTTGACGATATCTACCGCTATCCCCGGGGAGACCGTCAGGCTTTGCTGGCTCATTTACGGGATTCCGGTATTGTTCATTTTACCGACACCACCACCCGGGATATCACCCAGTCCAACAGCGGCAACCGGTTCCGCCTGGCCGAGGACCGGCTCATCGGCCCCTATCTGGACGGATGCGGGTTTTTTTCCCTTGAAAACGGCGGGGGCGCGCATTTTCATGTGGCCATGCTGGCTAACATGACTTATCCGTTTACGGAGGCGGCCCGGTGGAACGAATTCGCGCCCCACAGCCTCAAGCAGATTCTTATCCGATCCACCAATGTTTTAGGTTATAAACCCCAGCCCCGTTCCGTCATGCGTCGCACTGGTGAAATGATCTGCGAACATTACGACGTGATCCGGTGTTTTGATTTTTTAAATCACATTGAAAATATGCGTCCCTTTGCCGATATCGTCTTAAGCTCCAAGCAACATATTTTCGAACCCGCCATTTCCCTGTCGTATGCCGCAGGATTTGATGTGGCGCACTATCTGGATGTAACCCGGGAAATTCTGGAAATGACCGCCACATCGGCCGGCGTCAGCGTGAAAAAGGCGGCCCGCATGATCATCCTGGGATTAAAGGATATGGCCGGCGTCTGTCCGCCGCGCTTCATGCGGCAACTGGTGGCTGCCGTCCGGAAAAACTGGCCGGAACTGGTGATCCATTATCACCGGCATTATACCGATGGTCTGTTCGTGCCCTCCGTGGGCGCGGCGGCCGAAGCCGGCGCCCATATCGTGGACACGGCCATCGGCGCGTCGGTCCGCTGGTACGGCCAGGGAGAAGTGCTTTCAACGGCCGCCTACATTGAAGATGAATTGGGCCTCAAAACCCGCCTCAACCGCGATATGATCCGTGACTGCAATTTTGTATTAAAGCAGATCATGCCTTATTATGACCGCTACTGCGCTCCGTATTTCCGGGGCATCGACTATGATGTCGTCGAACACGGCATGCCCGGCGGGGCTACATCATCTTCCCAGGAAGGCGCCATGAAGCAGGGGTATATCCGCCTGCTGCCTTATATGCTGCGTTTTCTGGCGGGAACCCGTAAAATCATCCGGTATCATGATGTTACCCCCGGATCTCAGATCACCTGGAACACGGCGTTTCTGTCCGTCACCGGCGCCTTCAAGCGGGGCGGCGAACGCCATGTCCGGCATATGCTCAATGTGTTGGAAACCGTGGCCGCCGCACCGGAAAGCCAATTAAGTGAAGACATGCTTCGGGACCGTCTGAAACTCTACCAGGACAGCAATGATGCGTTCAGAAACCTTCTGCTGGGCAAATTCGGAAGACTGCCCCTGGGTTTTCCGCCGGACTGGGTCTATGAAAGCGCGTTCGGGGCTGATTATAAGGCGGCCCTGGAAAAACGGACCCAGGTGTCCCCGCTGGAGGTTTTATCCGAGATTTCCGTTGAAAAAGAACGCGAGGCCATGGTGGAGCTGATCAACCGGCAGCCCACCGAGGAAGAACTGGTGCTCTATCTCAACCATCCGGGAGATGCCTTGAAAACCATCGACTTTCAGAAACAATACGGCGACCCCAACAATATTCCCCTTGATGTCTGGTTTGAAGGACTGGAACGCAAACAGGAGCTTGAATTTACCGACAGCCTCGGCAAACCGCACAAAATGATCATCCTTGACATTTCCGAGCCCGGAAAACAGGGCATGAGCACCATCCGCTATCTGCTGGATTCCGAGATCGTGACCTGCCAGGTCAAGGTGGCCGAGGCCGAAGCCGCCGCCGAAGGGGCCGTGGAAATGGCTACGCCGGGCAACCCGTGGCATGTGGCCTCGCCGTCCAACGGCGATCTCTGGGTCATGTACGTCAAAGAGGGAGATCAGGTAAAAGCAGGGGAAGAGCTGTTTAACATCACCATCATGAAGCAGGAAAAATCCGTTCATGCGGCCGCAGACGGCATGGTCAAACGGGTTTTAAAAACCGCCAATTACAAGGAAGACCGCAAAATGCTCCCGGTGATCGAAGGCGAACTCCTGGTGGAACTGGCTTCGCCGTCCAAAACCTGCGAATCATGCCGAAAGCCGGTGGTGATCGAAGATGCCGGGTTCTGCCCGTATTGCGGGACACAGATGGCCGAGAAATAATCGATGATTTGAATCAATGGCGCGTCATGATTTCTCCGAATGAATTAAGAAGAAGCATGGCGCGCCGTGCTTTCCCGTCTAATCCTCCAGCAATTTCAGGCAATCCTGGGGGAAACGATGGGTGCCTTTGCCGTCTAAGGAGACTTCCACCAGGTCATCGGGGTCGTTTTTGGAGGTGTCGGGGTCGGTGATGATGCCGTGGGCGCCGATATAGGCGTCCATGTAGTCTTCCCAACCCTCATCTTCGGATTTTTTATAGACGGCCACGCGCTGGCCTCTTCGAAATATCACCATGGATAGCCATCCTTTTTTTCATCTGTTGATTTAAAAGTTTAAAATTTCGGCTGATGTTTTTCGGGCGCAGACTTCGCACAATTTCTGTTTTCCGGTTTTCGGGGTAAGTGTACCCAGCCGGCGGGTCACGTAATCATGATATCGGGCGGGTCCGATGACGGCGCCGCAGGAATCGCAGTAGAGCAGTTTCTGGCGGTTGAGGATCGTGCCGCAGAAATTAAGGATTCGCTCGCCTTTCCGGTCTTCGATGACAATGGCGTTATTGGGGCAGTTGGCGGCGCAGGCCCCGCAGAGGATGCATTTTTCCTCGGTAACGCGGAAATCGGTTTTAAACGGATGATCGAAGTCAAGATAGCCGAAATTTAGCGCGTCGATCTCCATTTCATCCCGGCAGACCTCAACGCACCGGCCGCATCGCCGGCAGATGTCGCACCTGAGGCATCGCCGGGCCTCTTCCCGGGCCTGGTTTTCGGAATAGCCCAGTTCCGCCTGCTGGAAAGTGGTTCGGCGGCGTTCGATGTTGAGCAGGGGCATTTCCGGGCGTTTCAGCGCCATTTTGGTGGCCGCGGGCACGTCGAGCCATTCCACCCGCTGGCGGCGGACCGGCACCGGCGGCATTTTCGGTTGCGGAATTCCTGAAAGATAGCGGTCAATGGCTTCAGCGGCTCTTTTGCCGCCGCCGATGGCCTCCACCACCGTGGCCGGACCCGTGACCGCGTCTCCCGCGGCAAAAACACCGGGAATCGAGGTTTCCATGCTGGCCATCTCCACGTCGATGGTGGTCCGGCGGGACCATGTCAGGTCGCAGATGCATGCGGTGCAGGTCTGGTCCACGCACTGGCCGATGGCGCTGATGACGGCATCGACTTCCATGATAAATTCGCTGCCGAGCATGGGCACGGGTACTTTACGGCTGCTTCCCTCTCGGGATACCAGATCCGCGCGAATGCATTTCAATCCCTCCAGCTTGCCGTTTTGCCCCACGATTTCAACGGGAATGGTCAGAAAAGAAAACCGGATGCCTTCTTCTTCGGCCTGCTCAACCTCTTCGATGTCAGCGGGCATTTCATGGCGGGTGCGGCGATAGGCGACGATGACTTCCTCGCTGCCCAGCCGCAGGCTGGTGCGAGCCGCGTCAATGGCGACATTGCCGCCGCCGATCACCACCACGCGCTTTCCCGGAGATTTCCGGTGCCCGAGGGCGACGTTGCGCAGCAAATCAATGGCGTCAAACACCTGGGGGAAATCCTTTTCACCGGTGATATTCAAGGTGTAGGCGCTGTGCGCGCCGATGGCGAGCAAAATGGCCTCATATCCGTCGGCTTTGAGCTGATCATAGGCGACATCGACGCCGAAACGGGTGTTGTATTTAAATTCAACGCCCAGTTCCTCGATCATGGCCACTTCCCGGTCGATGACTTCCCTGGGAAGGCGGTACCGGGGAATTCCCAGCATCATCATGCCCCCGGCCACGGGCTGGGCTTCCAAAACAGTGACCCCGTATCCTTTAAGGGCCAGAAAATACGCGGCGCTCATTCCGCCAGGTCCCGCGCCGATGACGCAGACTTTCTGGTGTTTATCCGGCGCTTTTTCCGGATTTTTATACTGGCGGTCCGAAAGGGCCTTTTCCGCGGCAAACGCTTTTAAATATTTGATGGAAACCGGCGTGTCGATCCGGCCGCGGACGCACATGAACTCGCAGGGACGGGTGCAGACCAGCCCGCAGACCCATGGGAAGGGATTGTCTTTCCGGATCACCTCGATGGCTTCGGCGTCTTTTCCCAGGGCGATGAGGGAGACATAGGTGGGCACGTCAATTCCGGCGGGACAGGCCATCTGGCACGGCGCCGGGGCCAGGCGCACGCAGTCCCCGGTAGCGCAATTATGGGTTTGAACGTGACTTTCAAAGACTTCCTTATGGACATTGACGGCAGACGCGATGGTTTGACCCACCTGTCGGGCGTTTTTATCATCGGCGCTTTCCACGATGTCGTTTGCCAGATGGCTGATGGCGAAAATATGATCGTTGCCGGCCCGACCCCAGGCCACGTCTTTGACCAGATCGAGAATCTCTTCGCCGATTCGGCGCAGACGCGGGTTTTTAAGAGCCCCGGACCCAAGGGCGTTTTCAAGTCCGGTGATGGTGTCGTTTACCGGGCAACCGCGCATTTTCTCTCCTTTTATTTGCGAAGCCATCAACCAAAATGACTGTGTTCCAATGCGGCTACGCTGACGGCATGACGCCGCCGCCGGATCTGGGTCATCTCCTCGACGTTGCCGAAATGCAGGCAGTGGGAGGTGCAGACCGTGACGCAGGCCGGTTTGAGTCCCTGATCCACCCGGTCCATGCAGTAATCGCATTTGACCACTTTACCCGTTTCCGGATTCCACTGGGGCGCCCCCCACGGACAGGCCGAAACGCAGGATTTACAGCCCACGCAAAGGGACGCATCCACAAATACGATGCCGTCGCCGGCACGTTTCTGCATGGCGCCGGTGGGGCAGGCCGCCACGCACCAGGGGGTTTCGCAGTGAAAACATGGCATAAACACAAAGGACGCCCGGGGAAGGCCGCCGATGAATTTCGGCCCGATCGTTA
>QZJS01000074.1 GCA_003597945.1 Desulfobacteraceae bacterium
CTCTTCCGATCTCCGGGGCTATTCCGGCAGGTTCCCGGCTGGCGGTACGGTAATCTTTATCGGCGGAACAGGCAAGTGCCATTAGTCCCACCAGAAACATCATCAATATTAACGTCAAGGTTTTGAAAAAGATTTGTCTCACCATATTACCTTGCTAATCGCGATCTTAATACCAGCTCCCCAATTCAAAATAGGGATGCTGTGATATACAGGCGGGAATCCGAAAGCGCTTTGGTTCGGAAATGCACAGCCTGCTGATATTCCATGTCAGTAATCATCATGACAAAAGACGCCTTTGACGGATATTCCACCAGCAGAATCTTATCCCAGGCATCATCGCCAATAAATGTCATAACCCCTTTTCCATAATAGATCACCCGTGCGCCGATTCTTTCAAGAATAGGGATGACCTGGCGGGAATATTGATCATATGCCTCTGATCCGCCTTCGGACGTAAATTTTAAAAGATTAACCATAACAAACGGTCCATTATCGGGTATCTGGCCCAGGGCTTCAATCTGCTGATGCGTGGGATTGATATGCGGCATTGATTTTCCTGACCTTAATTGTTTTTAGCCGTTAATGAGTCATATTGCCCTGAGACTATCATGATAGCGTTTGGGCAGTTCCATGTAAAATTCTGTGGCAACCGTCCACAATTCAACCATTTCCGGCGAAACATCCCCGGTAATTTGTCCCGGTATCCCTTTGACGACCTTTCTCGGAGGCACATTCATCCCGGCAGGCACAACGCACCCGCTGTTGACCACACAATCATCTCCAATTTCGGCTGAATCAAGAACGACTGCTCCCATGCCCACCAAGACATGTTCATGCAACTTGACGCCATGCAGGATGGCACCATGGGCAATGTGACTTCGTTTCCCAAGCGAAACCATAAAACCGGGTGGCGCATGAATGATGCAATTATCCTGAATATTGGAGTTGTCATCTATTTCAATACGGCACCAATCCGCTCTTAGCCGGGCTCCTGGGCCAATAAAGCAGTTTTTGCCGATGATAACCTCCCCGATCAGCGTGGCATCAGGGTGAACAAAAGAACCTTCGCCAATTTGTGGAATTTTTCCTTCAAATGCATATATCGCCATGATTAATCCTTAAATAACATTTGGTTGCCAGATTAACATATTAAGATTCAATTGATTTTCGCCTGGTATTTCTGATCAGAAAGCTCAATTACGGTTTTTTAAACACCTGCATTTAAAAATGCTTTCCCACCTGCACGGTGCTGACAGGCGTCATGGGGACAATCTGCTGTAATTCTTCCGGGGAAAACCTTATATTCATTGGCGGGCCGAAGGATGTTTCCTTTTTTTCGATTTCAACAATGGCCATTATCCCGTCTGGCTTGAGAATACGCTTGGCTTCATGCAAGAAATCCTGCAATTGCTGAGTGGAGAATCCATGAATGACAGTCGATATATAAACGAGATCCACGGTGGCCTGATCAATGGGGAGCAACTGCGTTATATCACATTCCATGGCCTCCAGGTTTGTATCTTGGGTCTCCGTTTTGAGGATATTGATAAAATGCGCGTCATTATCAAACGCATACACTTTTCCGGAAGGGGTAACGCGACTGGCAAATGTTTTGGCCATATATCCATTCCCGCATCCAGCATCAAGAATGATCTGGCCGGGCTGTATGTTGAGCGCATGGATTACCCGTTCTTGATTGATGAGGCCTTCTGAGAATTTTCCTTTGTGATGATGATGGGCCTCCGGAGCTTGTCTGTGGTTCATTTTCACCTCGGAATGTATTGGAGCGTAATTTCTGATTTCGGGAATAATAGGTAATCCATCCCTTCAAATCAAAAGGAAAAAAATTTACATTTGGATGATGAGAAATGAAGACTTGAGGCGAAATCATGTGTTTTTTATAATACTTAAAAAATAAAATCACGAAGCAGATCTGACAGGTTCAATCATATCCCCAAACCGGCAATAAGGAACTATTATGCTGCGAATCAAACAATTTCCTTATAACTCCCGTCTTTGCCAGAGCCTGAGATTTTGAAAATTTAATTGAAGTCATTGCACGCCGTCCTTGGTATATTGTTTGTATTGTTCCCCTTGTTCCAAAGGTTAAAATTTCCGCAATATATTCTAATGAACAGAAAAATTAAAGAGTTAATAGGGAGTAACGGATAAAAACAAAAGGAATCCGCAGGTCTCGGCCCCTGTGACGCTTAATCTTCCGGATACATTATCCTTCACGAGGGATTCCAAATCTTCAGGATGATCGACACAGTAGAAATCACCGGGATGAACACCTAAATTATCTCGTACCCGGTAAAGAGAAGTGCCTGTTACTGCTGTTAATGCTTGACATATATATTTAATTATGAGATATATTTCAGACAGGCAAGTTCTGGGTTCTATTTTTTAATAACCCAAAAAAGGAGAATCAAATGGGAGAACAGCTTGGCTATTGCAAAAGAAAAATTTTAATACATTTCGTGTTAACGAAATTGGTTTTTTTCATCACAATCGTCATTATGACTCAAATTGCATATGCAATGCCAACGGTTACATGCGACAGTCCTTTTAATGTAATCGCAGGGACCGGTGGTCAGCATACAGTCAGTGCTGTCGCCGGAATTCCAAATATCACAGATTTTACAACAAGCCCGCTGCCCACTGGCATAAGTTTTGGCAATCTTAACCCTCCACTGCCCACAGCTTCAGTTTCCGCAACAATTACTGTCGACAGCTCTGTCCCCGCAGGTTCATATGTGATTGACATTATCGCAACAGATCAAGACTGACCGACCGTTAACACCAGCTCGTGTCAGCTGGTAATAAATGTTATGGCTCCGGCCCCAATTCCCACACTTTCAGAATGGGGTATGATTATTTTCTCATTATTGCTGGCAGGCTCGGCCATCTGGATGATGAGACGCCGCCGAGTATCGTAGTCGCTTACTTCATATCAATAAAATCCGGATTAGCTTAATTCGGGAACACCATTAAGGAGGGAACCGCAAGTAACCCTCCTTTCTCATTTCTGAACCAGAACCCAGCCCCGGTTTAACTCCAGCAGCATCAATCTTCCGGATACATCCCCGCATTGACCAGTCCATTGTAATTCACCGCCAGATTTTTCTTAAACCCCAGCCATGACCTATATCTAATATCCCCGCCATGAATCCGGATATTGTGCTCATGGGTGCCGGTGGGAGAAAAAACAATCATGTCCTTGCCCAGGGTGGTGTTGTAATTGACCTGGTAAAGGGTGGGCACGTTCAGAGAGGAGCGGAATAGCGGGTGCAGATTCTTTCATCCAGATAGTCTGGCGGGAATCAGACCGATGCGGGAATGAAAGCATCGATGAACAGCACCAGCAATTGTTTAAGACCTCCAATATCTGATTGGATATTTTTCCTTTTTTTATTTAAAACGGTATGCTATGCGATTAAACGTCGTTTTTTCTGTTTAACGTAAATAAAAAGGAGATATTATATGCAAGTGCCCTTTAGGCGAATGCGGTTGTTCCTCATTGTTTTAGCAGCAGGATTACTGTTTTCCATCCCTGCCATGGCCCATAATGTAACTATCGGTGGATTCGGCGGAGCAGGAAACAGCACAAATGGCTCTTTTGTCAATCACGTCTGGACACCTTCAGGGGACTCAAATCTGGATTTTGAAGACCTGCTGGCTGAAATGGCCGGCAGCAATGTTGAAATTATTACCAACGGCAGCGGCCATATAACGGTCAATCCGACACTTACTTATACGGGGGTCACCAACCGTCAGCTGACCTTATCCGCCCAGGGCGATATCACACTTAATGGAATCCATTCGACTAACGCAGCATTGTCAGTCATTGCAAACGCTGCCGGTATCGTGAATGTTGGCGGGGCTAGTGTCATAACCAATAGCGGATCATTTACCTCCTCCGGAACTGATTTTTCGACCATTTCGAGTCAAATGAACACCGGCGGCGGAAGTTTTACGCTCAATCACAGCGGAACCGTTCTCATCACTGCAGGGGGTGCCACCACCGGCGGGGGAGCATTTGCCTCTTCGGGAACCGGTTTTACAGTGACATCCTCTGGTCTTCGGACCGTCGGCGGGAATGTCGTACTCAATCACAGCGGCGCTGTGATTATCAACAATGGCGGCTTACAAACCGGCGGTGGAACGTTTACCTCCTCCGGAACCGATTTCACTACCAGTGATACCGGGGTCGATACATCAAGCGGAGATGCCGTCCTCAATCATACCGGAACCGTTTACATCGGTGGCAGCGGCGTACAAACCGGCGGCGGCGCGTTCACCTCATCGGGAATCGGTTTTACAGCAACTGATGGAGGAGTCCGGACCGGCGGCGGAAATGCGGTTCTCAATCACACCGGAACCGTCTCCCTCATCAGCAACGGCGTAGATACAGCCGGCGGTTCGTTTACCTCCTCCGGGACCGATTTTACAGCGACAGGCAATGGTGTCCGGACCGGTGGTGGAAATGCCGTTCTCAATCATACCGGAGATGTTGATGTCTCCGGTGGAATCTTTACATCAGGGGGGAACTGCAATATCAACAGCAGTGCCTCTGCCAGCTTTTCCCTCAATGGAATCAGGACCAGTGGCGGAAATATTCTAGTCCAGAGCAATGGATTGATATATGTCAATGCAGGCCCCACAGTCCTTTCCGGAGAATCTCAAATTGATGGCGGCCATATTGCTCTCCGGTCAGCCACCGGCATCACTGCTGACGGGATCATCAGTTCAGAATCCGGTACTGGTGGGAATCTCTACCTTGAAGGGGATACCAGTGCTATTGTCCTCAATGTTTATCCTGAGCTTGGAGCCGGAAATATCACCCTTTATGTCGGTGTGTTGTCACCGCCGTCAACCCCCATCCCCACCCTCTCGGAATGGGGAATAATCATTTTCTCATTATTGCTGGCAGGCTCGGCCATCTGGATGATGAGACGCCGCCAGGTATCATAGGCGTTTTGAATTTTATCGATAAAAATACCTAATATATCTTATTCAGGACCATGATTGAGGAGGAGCAACTGGATTGATATCATACCCAACACCTCAAAACTATGAGGAATTTTCAACATAAAACCCCCATGCAAATAGGGTATGCCATCGATGCTATGCTGTCCGAGAGGATGTTTAAGGTCAGCGGGTCCAGGGAGGTCTTAAACAGCTTGGCCGGACTCTCGGCCAGCCGGAATTCATAATCAAGATCATGGTATCGGCCATGGCGATGGAGGATATCCCCTCCCCGCACGGGGAGGGGATATATCAGGGTTGCGGTGCATTATTTATAAAGGGCTTCCAGTTGATCCAGATATTTATTAAACACGTTGCCGCGTTTTAATTTCATGGTCTGGGTCATCATGCCGTTGTCCAGGGAAAAATCCTCGGGCAGGAAGATGAATTTCTTCGGAATTTCATACCCGCCATAGGTTTTCCGGAGGTGTTTGGCGACTTCGGCGGAAATAAAATCGCAAATCTTCTTTTCCTTGACGAGTTCCGCGGGAGTCTTACCGCCGAGACCCATTTCTTCGGCAACCGGTTTGAGGGCATCGAAATCCGGCACCGCCAGGCAAACGTTATACGGCTTTCCGTCTCCATAGAGCATGGCGTTGATGACATAATCGTTTAATTTGATGTCTTCCTCAATGGAAGCGGGATGCACGTATTTGCCGTTTTCCAGCTTGTATTCCTCCTTAAAGCGGCCGGTGATATACAAAAATCCGTCCTTGTCCAGCCGCCCCCGGTCGCCGGTGCGAAAGCCCTTTCCCAGCACCGGGTCGTTCACCGTGACTTCCGCGGTTTTTTCCGGCTTGTTGTGATATCCCTGCATGACGTTGGGGCCGAAGCAGACGATCTCGCCGTCTTCGCTGTCTTCGCCGACAAATCCTTTGTCGATCTTCACGGTGACCTTGTCAATGGCCCGGCCCACGCTGCCCAGCCGATGGGCTGCCGGACAGTTGATGGTCATGGCCGGAGTGGTTTCGGTGAGCCCATAGCAGTCATAGGTGGGAATGCCGATATCGATAAAGAATTGCGCTATCTCGGGGTTCATGGCCGCGCTTCCGGTGATGGCCTCTTTCAGGCGTCCGCCGAACCGGGCCCGGATTTTCCCGAACACGACTTTGTCCAAAATCTTGAGTTTAAGGGACGCTTTTCCGGTTTTGCGTTTCTTTTCCGCCTCTTTTTTAGCGGCATTAAACAGTTTTTCCTTAAGCCCTCCGGTCTCCCGCATCATGTTATGGATGCCCGCATACACCTTGTTAAAGATTCGGGGCACGGCGATAAGGAGTGTGGGCCGGACCTTTCCCAGATCGTCCACGATGGTTTCCACCGATCCCATGATGCCGGTGGAGCCGCCCAGATAAATCCCCAAGTAAACCTCGGCGGTCTGTCCGAAACTGTGGGCCCAGGGCAGAATGGACAGCGTGACCACATTTTCATCCACATGGGGGAACATTTTGCGGGCCGCCTGGACATTGGTGGTGAAGTTGCCGTGGCTGAGAAGCACGCCCTTGGGATCTCCCGTGGTTCCGGACGTATAGATCAGGGAGGCGATCTCGCTGTAATGGGGTTTGACGGACGCCGCCGGTTTTTTCTTGCCCATGGCTTCCACGGCGGCCATGCTGTTGTCCCCGTCCCCGTTAATGATGAAGACTTTTTCCAGGGTCTTGATTTCCTTCACCCAGCCTTTGACTTTGTCATACACTTCCCTGTTGACCACAAACAGGACCTTTATCCCGCTGTCTTCAATAATATACCGCCAGACGTGCTCCAATTCCTTTTCGTACATGGGCACCAGGCGCGCCCCTCTGCCGAACGTGGCAAAGGCGATCACGGTCCAGGCTTCGGAATTATTGATGATCAGCCCGACGGCGTCCCCTTTCTCAACACCCAGCTTGGCAAGGCCGCCCCGGAGGTTGTCCACCCGCTCGGCCATCTGCCCGTAGGTCTTGAATTCATATTCACCCTGGCTGTTTTTCATACCCACCAGGGGCCGGTCGGCAAATTTTTTGACGCTGTCTTCAAACAGGTCCACCAGATTGGTGGGATACTCATACCAGGCTTCCGTTGATTTGGTCATCTCATGCTCCTTTTCGTTTTTAGAAAAATTTGAGGATCGTTATGTAAAACAGGTCGGGCCGTTTATTTTGGTCGGAGAAAAATACTCAAGTTTCAGCATAATTGCAAGCATATGAGTTAAAGAAAGACAAAATCTGCGAAAAAATTAAAAAATCGGTTGATTCCCGTGGGGGGTGCGATTCTGGTCCGGGATTCGAACAGATGGCCGAGGGCGCTTACTGCGCCAGAGGGAGGCAACATGGCGCCTATATCTTGATTTCAGATATCGGCCTTAGAAAAACAAGCCTTGGATCCAATTGGCTGCCGCAGAAGGCTTATCTTGAGACATGCTCTTGCCCGGCGTGGAGACTGTTAATTTACCTGGTAAAGGGTGGGCACGTTCAGCGCGGATACGAGGCTGCCGTTGAAATGATGCCGGGTGGCCTGCTTGGGATGGAACCGGGTGATACATTGTTTTCTGGTCGTGAATGTAATACACAGTCACTGGATGTGCAACCGGCCTTTTTGCTCATCGTAAATGCTGATTATGAAGAAAAAAATGGGATTTCATAATTTAATTGTAAATCCATTAAAGTTTCCCGGGTGGCGCTATTATTATGGAATTGTTGAATATGCCCGGAATCCGCATAAAATCCAGCTTCCCTGCAGGGCAGGGGAAACCTCGGTATTCATTACTTCAGCAGGGATTGAGCATCCATGCTTGTTTATGGCCAATGACTCAATGTTAAAAAATGGACTGCTTTTTTTGCGGCATTGAAATCAACTACAATCTGCCATTGTCTGTATGATCCAATCTGATTCTCGGCGCCAGCGAATGCGACGGATCTGGCAATACCTCCAAAAGTCACCTCCACAAACTGCCAGTTATCAAAAGTATACGGGGTCTGACCGGTAAGCGGGGTTATCGGTAAGGTTGCAGTAGCCAGCAGGTCGCCCGTGCCGGCGAGACCCGAATAAATTTCAACCGAACCGGAAGTACCGGCAGCGCAATAATAAAAAGAAAGGCCATCGTTAAAACCTGATTCCAGTGTCATGACAGCCGCACTGCGGAGCTTCCCGGATTGGGTCGCCGGTGGTTTTCCAGCCGGGGTTATGTAACACCTGACCATAGCCTTGACCTTCAGCCGCCGAAACTAAAGAATAAAAGGAACAAGGGGAAATAGAGGATTACAGGAAAGCTGACAAAACTGGTTAAAGCCGTTCACGATGAGGGTGGGAAAATGGCTTTTCAACTGGTGCACGGTGGTCGCCAAGATTTTCGGTGGTTATATGTTGTCGTTTTGCCGCATTAATCATGCCTAAACTATAGCCTTTGATTCACATTCACGCTCAGATGTAGGATAAATCTGACATAAAAATCAGTTAATAGAGGCTTGCGCCGGGGTATAAAAAGGTGCATAAGAATGCTTTAAATTCGATATTCTGTTCGCACCTGTTTTGTCTTTCATGCGGTGGTTTAGAGTTCGCTCGTGTTGTTGATCGCAGGAATTTTTGAATACAGGTAGTTACGATTCGTCTCCGGCCGAGAGTAATCTTATGATTTCTCCATCCATATTGATCGTTGATGATAGCGCGGTGATCCGTATGACCATCGGCGAGTATCTGAGAATTTTCGGCTATGCCATTGACGCAGCCGAAAATGCCGAACAGGCCCTTTCTATCCTGCAATCCAAAAAAATAGATGTGGTGATCACCGACATCAAAATGAACGGCGGCATGGATGGACTCGAGCTGACCGGGCAGATCAAGAAGTCATATGATTCCGACGTGATCGTCATCACGGGCCATTCCAAGGATTATTCCTACGAAGAGGCCATTGACAGGGGCGCTGATGATATCGTTTTTAAACCATTCAATCCCGAGGAATTGCTGCTGAGGTTAAAACGGGTATTAAGAAAACGCAACCTGACCCAGGAGCGGGACCGCGTGCTGATGGAGCTTAAAACACTCGCCATCACCGACAGCCTGACCGGCCTTTATAACAGGCGGCATTTCTACCACGAGCTGGAAATTGAAATCAGCCGTGTCATCCGACACGGTCATCGGCTTTCCCTTCTGCTCATCGACATCGATGATTTCAAAAAATACAACGATCGCCATGGGCACATCGACGGCGACAAGGTTTTGCGGAAAACCGCCGACCTCATTGCCTCATGCATGCGGAAAATGGATTCGGCCTATCGTTACGGCGGAGAGGAATTCACGGTGATCCTGCCGGAAACCGACTGTTCATCGGCCGTAAAACTGGCGCAACGGATACGGCGGATCATTGCAACTCATTTTCTTGCTGTTCCGGACCGCAGGAAGATTACCGTCAGTATTGGCGTAACGGAATTTAATCCCCAAGATTCCCTGAGCGAATTCGTTCATCGGGCCGACAAAGCCATGTATGAGGCCAAAGGGTCGGGCCGCAACCAAATTGCCTGCTCATTGCGCGACTCAGATAGCCAGAGTTCCATTTCGGCTGTTTGATGCTGCTCGGAGTTGCCTGAGGTTAACATCTGCACTGGTTGTCCATTTTTTAACCTTTTTCGCAATTCGCGGGTTGCCGTCAAACGCGGCCAGAATATTCGGTTCGACTCCGGCCGCAACAAATCCGCCATCCGGCGTCACGGAAATACCATGGACGATTTCACTTCAATAGAATGGCAAGGCAAATCCAAAGTCATGAAAAGCAAGTTCTTATTCCTTATCCCTGTTTTAATATTAATAATTGATATGAAAGGAGGATGGTATGTTTAAGAAGTTGCTGTATAACGCATTGGCTCTATGTTTTTTGGTTAATGCAGGCATTGCCTCCGGCGCAAATCTGGTTGTAAATGGAAACTTTGAAAATGGCTCCACCGGCTGGACTGAGTGGACCAGTCCTCCAGGCTGGGTCACCGGTGCATTCAGTCATGATTATGGCAGCGGTTGTGATATCTGGGCGCCAACTCCTTACCCTTATGAAGGCGCGAATACCCACTGCCAAAGTGTGGGAACAAACAATGTTCATGGCGGGCTATATCAGGTAATAAACGTCGAACCGGGCAAGACTTATACGGTTTCAGGCATGTGGTCCGGAGGAATAGGCGGGCTTGCCACCGGCTCGTATACCAGTTTATCCTGGTTTGAGGTGACCATTTATGATGGAATAGCGACAGTAGCTGATATCGATGCGGCTCCCGGCGCAAATGACGTCATTATTGCAAAGAAGACTTTTGAGAATGCAACCAACCCGTATAGTTTCGGGTGGGAGCCTTTTAATAACATGTTTACGGCGCAAAGCAGCCAGGTTACACTTGCTCTCAAGACAGGGAAAGTGGGTGATTGGGACGCTATTGCCGCATATCATGACGTAATTTCGCTTGATGAAGTAAGGCCTGCGGCTCCGATACCCACATTAAATGAATGGGGCATGATTATTGTTGCCTTACTGATATCCGGTTCGGCACTGTGGTATATGCGGCGCAGGAGGGCTTTATAATCAAATTTTATAGAGGTCTTTAGAAAAAATTTGCCTCGGGTATATTGATATTCCAGGCCAAAGCCATCGTGAGGTGGGGACGGAAAGCCACGGGTCTTGCAGAGACAGCCGGGTTGCGGGAGATAATCGCAACCCGGCTTTTTTTGTTCGTTAACGCTTAAAAAATTTCAAAGGGAGGGGGAAAATGAAACACAGGAATTTATCAAAAATCGTCGTATTATCATTATGTTGTTTGCTGATCCCTGCCATCGTATTTGCCGGCGGCCTGCCCAGGGAGTGGACCGAGATCAATCCGGCAGGATTTGAATACAACGGTCTTTCGCCGGCGTGCTCATGCGCTCCGGGAACCCCTGACGATGAATTTACTTTTTTTGTGAAAGGCGGGCGGAAAAATAATCTGGTGGTCTTTTTTCAGGGCGGCGGCGCATGCTGGGACTATATGAACTGCGTGGCCGCCCCCACGTATACTCAGTATCAGAAAGAAGTATTGGCCATGTTTTCCAATGACATGGAAGGCTACGGCATATTTGACCAGACCAGAAAGGACAACCCGTTTAAAGACTGGGGATTTGTATATATTCCCTATTGTACCGGCGACCTGTTCTGGGGAGCCAATGACGCGAGCTATTACGGCGTTACCATAAAACATCGCGGCTTTGTTAATTTTCAGGCAGTATTGGAATACCTGAAAAATAATACAAGATATCAAAGAAATATCTTTATAACGGGCTCCAGCGCCGGGAGCTACGGGGCGACCCTGGCCTTCCCGTATATCAAGCAGGCGTTCCCCTGGTCAAATGTGCAAATTCTGGGTGATGCCGGCAATGGCGTCATGGGAGGGACCTTTTCAACCACGGGCATTAACAACTGGAATGTTCAGATGCCCTCCTGGATATTTCCGGACGGCTATCAATCAACCATGACCATGGCGGATGTGTATGTCGATATTGCGGCTGAATACCCATGGAGCCGTCTTGCCCAATACACGACGGCTTTTGATATGACTCAGGTTTTTTTCTATAATGTCATGTTGAATATACACAATCCCTATATCTGGGGAGAAATAACGGAAGCGTTGATCGGTACCTGGCATTTGACAATGAAAACATATACTTACCAAACGGCGGCGGCATCGCCGAATTACCGCTATTATATTGCCGCGGGCACGGATCATACGATTTTAATGTCTCCCAAATTTTATACCGAGAAGTCGGCGGGAGGACAATTTTTTTCCGACTGGGTCAATAAGATGATTAAAACTCCGGGAGTGGTTAAAAATCCAAAAGGATGGGATAACCTGGAGTGTGAAAACTGTCTTCCCTGAGAAGGGAGCGAAGGGATCAGACTCACGGGTGTGTGGTCGACGCGTCAGGCCGGCGGCGCATGGTTTGGCATTGCGCCGCCGGATTGGCCGGAGCGCGACTTTTGTTGCTTTGAGTCTTTCCTTTGAACCGAAAGCATCAAATTTCAGGCTTATCGGGACACGCCGGAGAGATCTTCCATCTGTTCGCTTGCACGCATAGGATTTTTTCCCCCAGCCTCATGCAAGCTCGTCTCATTTTTCCTGATCATGTAGGGAAAGCCCGATGACACAGATTTCGGGCATTTCTTTTCTAATAATCCGCGTTGCTTCCATGCCGCCCATTTTCGGCATGGTAATATCTATCAGCTAACATTTTTTTAAGATTTTTCTTGCATTTACAGGTTGCAAGGCATAAAATTTTAAAAATTTAAAAATCAGTTGGCGGCAATATACTTTTTGGGTTTGCAAACATAGTACTCCTGATTTTAACCATGACTCGTCGAAAACAGGCGGGGCGGTTTCGCCGGAACCGGTCAAGATGGAATAGTTTTCCATTTTAATTAATGAAGTTGCAGATGTTGTGCGGATTTTCAGTGCAACGTGGCGGCAGGTAAACAATTTTAAAAAAAGGAGAGAAAAAATGTTGCGTTGTCTTCTTGTACTGCTCATTTTATTCGCGGGATCAGATCTGGGGGCGGCCATCAACGATCTGCCGGGCGCGCCCGATGCCCCGGCGTACTCGCCGCCGGCAACACGGGCAATTGTATCCGGACCACACAATTTTGATCTTGGGGACCCGACGATGCCCCTAAGGCTTTTAAGGGATGGAAACCCCAGCCAGTGCGATCCGGCCAAGGCGTTCCCGGGAACTTGGTCAGATGAGTCTGCGCCCTACCGATACAAAACCTATACCTTTTACAACACCGGCCCCGGCACCTGCGTCACGGTTCAATTTGATGTCGGAGATTGCGACGTCAATGTACATCTTGCCGCCTACCGGGGGTCGTTTAACCCAGCGGATCTCTCGGAAAATTATCTTGGAGATGTCGGGTCATCTGTGTCGCAGCCCTTCAGTTTTGTCGTTCCTTTGGGCGAAACTGTTGTGATTATGGCTCATGAAAACTGGGGTGGAAGTGCAGGTTCTTGCGGCTTCTCGTTCTCATCTGACGAGTTGTCACCGACAAGGCAGCGGCAGCCGATACCCGCATTGAACACCGTCGGTGTGGGTGTCCTCTGCCTCGCGTTGCTGGCGTTTGCTTATTACCGGATGCGGCGCACCGCGCAGTAAATCTGGGTTCAATCAATCGCGTGCGGGCGGAAGGGAAAACCCTCTTCCGCCCCTCACCCACTCTTTTCGACCACGGGAAGAGTGGAGATGGCCGATGGGCTCATCAGGCCACGCTCTCTGTATTTTTTCGTTCTCAAGCTCCCCGCAATAAATATTTGCCTGACCCGTCAAGCGGTCCCTTTATTCCTTTTCTCTCATGCGTAGGCTATCCGGCGATCTTCTCGTATTCCTTGACATTGTCGGTCTATCCTGATCAATATAATTCCATTTCTTCACAGATTTTTTCGCACTTTCAAATCAATATTACTATAGGTGGAACTATTGAATAACAGGCATTATCAAGCTCAAAGATCAAAAAAAGCTCTTAATTTCCTGTTTCAGGGATGGATTAACGCGTTTCGGGACATTAATTCCATATTTGAGAGATTCCAGAGCGATCCGAAGCCGTTGCGGCTGCTTCTTGCGCTGATGCTCTCGTTTCTGGTCGCCTGGTTTATTTACGTGCCGATACATGAATTGCTTCA
Organism: Desulfobacteraceae bacterium; assembly: GCA_003597945.1. GTDB lineage: Bacteria > Desulfobacterota > Desulfobacteria > Desulfobacterales > Desulfosalsimonadaceae > SURF-33. The sequence goes on from QZJS01000074.1 coordinate 13,677, forward strand.
TGTGGCGGGATGCGTCATCAGCGGAGGGGTGGTCCATGAGTTGATTCTTGACCAGAAATACGGCGCCGTTTTTTTAAGTAAACTATTTCCGTTTATCGTGCCGCAGTCTTCCGGTTATGCCGGCCGGGTGAGCGGTTTTGATCCCGGTTCGGATACGGGCTATCTGATAACGGTTTTCTTCCCTTATATTCTGACCATTTTCCCGGGAGTCTGGTTGCTGGTATATTCCGCGAGAGCAAAAAAAATGTGGGTATCCGGAGTGGGTATGATCGTGGGTCTTGCGCCATTTATAAGTTTGACGGGAGATTATTTCGAAATCGGGACCATTATCACCACAAAGATCTGGAATAGCGCCTTGCAGGGCTATCCGGCTCAAGTCATCGAAGCTTACTGGAATCTTCGTTCCGATGATATTTTCCGGCTGATATCCGAGATATCGGCAGAGCCGAATCTCTATGGATTGCCCGGTTTTTCGGGTTTCTTTCAGGTCGTCGCCATCGTATTGAGCGGTTTTTTTCTGGCGATTTTGTTTTCCGGCTGGACTTATCAGATCGGGCGAATTCTGGCAGTCCGTCTGGAAAACCTTGCCTGCGGCCGCCGCTGCTGTTGAAATGAAAATAAGACCATCTTTTAAGTTGTAGGGCAATTCCTACATGAGAGTCAGAAAAATTGTACTTGCTTTGTCGGTCTGCATGCTTTATAAAAAAATATCGATTACCTCCCAATGCCCGATTCCCCTGATATTTTGATGACGCAGGGCCTTGAAAATATTCCATATTATAAATTTATCCTTAATAATGCCGCGCCAACTCCTGGCGCCGGGTATTCTTTAGATAAAAACAGTTCATGGCTATTTTTGCCGGGATGCCAAATGAATTTGGCTTTCTGGTAAAAGTGTTTATGCCCGCAAACGGTGTTTATAAAACTGATTGCTGATTATTGAAAGCGGGCATGCGTGGCGGTAACTGCTTGAGAGGTATAGCTATTGCAATGATATAATGTAAAAAGTTGCTTTTGGGATATTGATATTCCAGGCCAAAACCATCGTGAGGTGGGGACGGAAAGCCACGGGTCTTGTCAAGACAGCCGGGTTGCGGGAGATAATCGCAATCCGGCTTTTTTTATCGCCGTATTAATAAATGTTAACGCAAGGTCAATAAGTCGGGCTTCCATAACGGTTACGCATTAAATAATTCGGGCGACAGCCATGGGATTTGACGAGCGTGGAAAAATAATTTTCAACCCCGGTATGGCGCGGCCTCCCAAGGAATGGGTTTAAGGCTCCCGGCGGGAGCGCAACGCTTGTGCCGGGGGCCTAATTGTTCAATACCAGGCCACGCCCGTTAAGTCGGGAATGCCGGTCCAAAAGATATCGACGACCCGAGCGGCCGCTGTCCTGACCGCTCATGAGCAGGCTGTAAAAACATTGAAATCAATAATCTTTTTTAACCGCGAAGGGAGAATCTATCAGATGAAACGAATTACCTGTTTAGCGATTTTATGCGCGTTCATCGCCGTATTCTGCCTGATGGCCGTTGAGACCGAGGCGAGCACCATTGCGCAGAATTCAGCATGGAACGTCACACGCACCGGCGCGACGCAGACCCTGCGTTTCGTGGCCTACGGGGATTCCATTTATGCCGGTTACATCAGCGCCACTAAAATCTGCCGTCGGGCCGGTCCGCATAACGCCGCTGAATACGCCGCCGCAAAATGGGGTCAAAACGTCGAAGTCAGACGCCGCTGCCAGTCCGGCGCGGTGGCCAAAGGCGTCTATGACCGGATCGTCAAGGATAAGTCCTATATGCAGACCTCCAACACCCGGCTCGTCACCTTTGAAATGTGCGGCAATGATTATCTCCAGGCCCGCTCCAGCTTCAAAGGTCAGACCGGGACTTGCAACTACAGCGTCCTGACAAACGCCCTGAGCAATTGCCGGTATTATACCGAGCAGGCCATCAAGTATATTAATGCCAACGCCCATTCCAACACGCAGGCCAAAATTGTCGGAAACCTTTACTATCCGGGTTATAATGCCGACAACGTCCTGACAAACTGCAAGGATCCGAACACCGGACAACCCATCAACTGCCGCGAGAAGTTCCTGCCGCTTCTGGTGGAGAGCAACTGGGAAACCTGCAACCTTGCGCATCAGTATGGCTGGGTGTGCGCGGACAACTTCGCCGAATACATGGCCGCCGATTATGACAGCAACGGCGACGGCGTCGTCGACACGGAGACTATCCGCTACGTTCCGGGCGAATCCAAATCGTCGTATACCAATCGCATCATGAACGCCCATGCCGCCGGCCTCCTCAAGGACAGTCGAACAACCAAGATGATATCACCCAGCGCTTCCGTCAACTATCTCCTTTCCGACGATACGCATCCGACGTATCTCGGCGCAACCGCCGGCACGCTTTTTACCACACCCGGCGGAAATGTCACGGTTTACCATTCCACATCAGGTGCCTATCCTGGCGGCAAAAACCCCTCCTGGAATCTCAACGGGCACGATCGCATGGGCTGGAGAGTGAGCATTCCCGTGCCGAACAACCCATAGCCTGACAACCAAACAGGCTCCCGATGGCGGCTCTGCAAATCGACGCTTTCCCGTCACTTAGCGGGCGGGAGAGCGTTTCTGCTTGAAATCGGCGTGCGCCGATGCTGGTTTAATCCCTAAATGCCCAATACCGTTTATCTGAAATCCGTTATTCAAGCTTCCGTGTATCCGGCTGCGTGGCGCGTTCTCGCCGCGATACTTGTCGTTGTCAGCCGCGGCAGCCTTCCCGTCATTGCGGGGCTGCTGGCTATCGAAACCGAGACGCCGGTTACGGAACCAATTCTTGTCCGGCTTATCCTCGTCTTTGCGGTTCTTCCCGGCCTGGCTGCAGCGCTTATCCGGCACGCCTTTGCATTCCATGTAAAATCTCATGGCGGCAATCTCATCTTCTTCCGGCCTGGGTGGCAAATCACACTGGATCTTTCCGTTATTACGGCCATCATTCCTTGGCGTATACCTCTGCCTGGTCCCGGGCTGTCGATGAATACGGTCGAAGGTGGTCGGCCGCGCAAATACCTGCTGCAGACCGACCACCCGCAAGGACTCCTGAACGCCATGGGGCAGATCGGCGAAACTTTGCCGGCCGTCGCCGCTCATCCATCCATGGTGTATGCGCAGGCGCGTTATGCCGCGGGGATTGCCCGCTGGTATCACATCCTCGGAAAATTCGGCATTTTTTCACTTATCCCCGCCGTCATTTTTTCCCGCCTTCACCAGTACATCGTCTATGGCGAAGCCTTTGGACAGTACCATTTTGAGGGCCTGACAGCTTATCTCTCCACTTTCGGCTTCTATTGGATCATGATGGCCGTTTATATGCTTTTGTATGCGAGTATCTGGCGGGTCCTGGCCGAAGGGTTTTCGCTGGCTGTGGCGAAAATCGTCCCGGTCCACGCCTTCACCCTAAGGCGGTGGACCGAACGCGTTGTCATGATTTTTTATTACGGCGGCATCCCCGTCCTGGTCGGGTTGCGTTTTCTGGTATAGCCGGTCTATCCCTCGTTCAGGCCATGAAAATGTGTTATAAGCGCTTCAGGCTGCCGGTGGAAGGATTCATCTTCCTGCTTCTGGCGGTCAGTGCCGCGCCGAGCATCAATAGTGCCGCCGCCAGCGCGGCAGGGCCGAACCAGTCCCCTAAAAGCAGCATCAGTGTCTTACCGCTCCCCGGATTGACGGAGCCCACGAGAACGCCGCGGGTATTGACATCAAGCATATCGACGATTTCGCCGGTGGGCGCAATGACGGCTGTTATTCCGGTATTTGTCGCCCGAAGCTGGGGCCTGCGCGTCTCAATGCTTCGAAAAGCCGAAAGCATAAGGATAAATCGGGGGATATTGCCATAGGCAAACCAGGAGTCGTTTGACAGCGTGAGGATCACGTCCCCGCCGGCCCGCACGGCGGCGATGACATGCGCCGGGTCAAGGGCATCGTAGCAGATCAGCGGAGCGATGCCCACTGTTCTGCCGTCAGCGAGCCTCAGAAAAACGGCCCTGGCCCCTGATCCGGGCGTCCAGTCCCCAAGCCATGGCATGCGCGCGCGCACATCGGGATTGTCGAATAGGGGCGGGGCCCATTCGGTGAAAGGGAAGAGCCTTGATTTCCGGTAACTCGTAAAGATCATGCCATTATCCGGCAAAGGCGATAGAAAGAAAGCGGCGTTAAACCGTTGGCCTTCTTCAATATCATACGCGCCGAATGCAAGCGGCACACCGATGCCCGTCACGAACTCTTCGATGCTCAGGTCAAGGGCTTGCCCGTCTTCGCTTTCCGGTGAATTGAAGGTCAGCGGATACACCGTTTCCGGCCAGACGATCAGATCGATGTCCCTGCGGGCGAGAAGGGCCAGTGAGAGTTCTTCATGTGTATCCAGGATTGTGCGAACGGTATCGTAAGCGCCGAACTCAGCAGCAAGACGATCGTAGTCGCTGAGGCCGGCTTGCACCAGTCCCGCTGTAAGCGTATCCGTTCCGGCCCCGGGAGTGTTAAACTGCTTGAAGCGCAATGCGCCGTACCCCAATGGAACAAGAATCAGAACGGCAAGGCAGGCGGCCGGTGCGCGCCATCTCTTTTCTGTTTTTCCTGTGCGTGAGCGGGCGCCTCGAATAATCGCTAATACGCAATCGTTGGCCAGCAGCAGCATGAACGTCAGTCCATGGGCGCCGGCCACGTCCGCTCCTTGTCGGAGCAAGGTTGATCCGAAAAGCGGGTGGCCCAGGGTGGCGGGAAACAGTTTCGGAATCGCCCATTCGGCCCCTACGTATGCGCAGGCGCCGGCAAGGGGCGCCAAAGGCATACGGCAGAATATCCCGGTTCGCGTAAAACGCCGCGTCAATGCCAGCGCGATGAACTGCGGCTCCAGAAGGGGGGCGGCGAGCATTATCACAAATAGACAAAGGCCCCAGGAGATGCCGCTATAGTCACGAATTGCGCTGGGGAGCCAGTAGTAACAGGTGATAATAAGAGCCTGGCTCATAAACAGCCCGCCTACCAATGCGCCTCGTGTGGATGCCGTGTGGTCCAGCGATGCAAGCCAAGGGACCAGGGCAAACCACCCCAACAGGAGCCACGGCCACTCGGCGTGCGCATACAGGGCCAGCGCGCATGCGCTCAGCCCGGCGGCAGATACGAGGAGCATTACTGGTGAAGCAAAACGTCCATCAGGGCCGGTGCGACGTAACGCTGACATCAAACGATCCTTATCTGTGCCCTGATTGATCCTCGTTTAAGAATCCCTGCAGATCGTTGGATGGTTCTTCGGGTTCGGGCACCTCAAGCATATTGATGGGCAGTCCTTTTGGGGCCAGATCCGGTGTAACAACGCGGTCGGGAGGCACAAGAAGGGGTTCGCCCCGCCAGTCTAAAGGCGGTTGAACCGGATGGTACATCAGAATAGGCTCAAGCTGACGGCCGTCGTCGGTATTCTGGTAATGGCGGACATACCCTTGCGGAAGATCGAAATCGTCCGGGACGATAATGCCCGTCAGGAGCGGATTGGTTCCCAGCGGTGGAAACACATGAATGCCCGTGAGTTCTTCAACTTCGGGGGCATCATCTTTTGAGCCGGCAGCGGTTTCCATCGGGGCGGGGCCTGTTCCCGGCGGCTGGTTCAATTCTTCTTCAATATCAAACGCAGGCGGCGAATTCTCTTGCCATTGATCCGATGCAGCAGCAATTTCGTGGGGAGGTGACGATGGAACCGGTCGCTGTGCCTCTTCCGCGGGCAGGAGGTCATTTCGGCGGTCGGCGACTTCTGATCCGGCGATCAGCGGCGCTTCCGCCGGCGATCGCATCAGCATATTCGCGCCGATAACAAATGCAATGCCAACCAGAACCATGGCCAGTCCGAGAAACCACGCCCTGGGGCGCACGCCGCCCGCACCGGTGAACCACAAACCATCTCCGTCTGAAATCGGGATGTTGTTGCCTTTCTCAATGGGTTCGCGCCGGGCGCCTCTGCCGGAAATCCTATGGTTTTTTATGGCCATGGCCTCTTTCCAACGGCAATTGAGATGATATAATTTCCAAATTCTATTTTTTAAGGTCAGCGGCGAATCGCAGGTATGGCGGTCTTCGGGCTTTGGCCGCCCGGCAACCAGGAGATGCGGTTCCGGCCGGATTCCTTTGCCATGTAAAGCGCTTTGTCGGCCCGGTGAATGAATTCGGTCAGGGTATCGCCGGGGATATACTCGGTCACGCCGATGCTCACAGTGATTTTTTCATAATCCGGAAAGGACATGAAATGAGCTTCAATCGTTTTTCGTATTCGTTGCGCCAGGTTCATTGCCGATGAACAGTCGGTCTGCGGCAGGATCACCGTAAATTCTTCCCCGCCGTAACGATAGGCCGAATCCATTTTGCGTATGCAAGAGACGATGAGGCCGGCCGTTTCCCGCAAAACCCTATCCCCCTCGAGATGTCCGTGGGAATCGTTGTATTTTTTGAAATGGTCGATATCGATGAATATCAGGGAGAGCGGATGACTGTGACGTTTGAATCTGTCTATTTCGATTTCCATTTGGTGATAGAAATGGCGACTGTTGAAAACGCCGGTCAGGCCGTCGGTAATGGAGAGGGCCTTTAGTTCCTTTAGTATGCGGTCTCGCTCCTGAGCCAGTTTTCGTTCCTTGAAAACGCGTTGCAGGCGCAGCAGCAACTCCTCATATCTGAAGGGTTTGAAGACGATATCGTCCGCGCCGTGGCCGATGGCCTCTTCGTAGGAATATTCTTCGGTATAGCCCGTAATGACAATGACGGCGGCTTCGTAGATATCCTTGATATGGCGGGTCATCTCGAGTCCGTCCATTCCATCCATTTTGATGTCGGTAATCACCACATCTATTTTTTTGGACTTCAGGACAGCCAAAGCCTGCTCGGCGTTTTCGGCGCTGTCGATTAAATAGCCTTTTCTTCGCAGGTACTCGCTTAAAGAAATGAGGAACAGGACATCATCATCAGCGATCAATATGGAAGGAGAAATCATGACATTACTCCTTGGTCCCAGGCAACGCCAAAGCACCAAATCTGATCGAAGAGGTTAATTAAAAGCTCTTATTATTGTGAAGACGATTCTAGTACTCTTTATTTCAACGATTATAAAAACTCAATGAGTTTTTTTATTCAATCATTATTTTTCTTTTCATAACAGTATACTGGCCGCTGCTGCCCGAAAACTAGAAATCGGACCTATCAAAACGGCGTTTCCTGGCGATTATAATGTGCATGCGAGCTCCAGGGGTTAATCCTTTTCCAGCCGCTGTAAACCACCCTCATGAGTGGGCTCCATTAAATTTTTCAAGTCATCTCTAAATTTTTCAGCCCCTTTATTCCCCTGTTCGGCTGCGAGATTTAGCCATTTATATGCTTGCGCATGGTCTTTCGGGACACCGTGGCCTTCCGCGTACATCATTCCCAGACAGTACTGGGCATCCGGGTCTCCCTGCTCGGCCGCCATTGTAAACCACTTGGCCGCTTCGTTATAATCCTGGGCAACCCCGTTGCCCTCCGCATACATTGCGCCTAAATTATATTGCGCATAAAAATTTCCCCGTTCGGCGGCCATTTTATACCACTTGACCGCTTGGTTATAGTCCCGGGGTACTCCGCGGCCGTCGTCATACATTGTCCCGAGCCAAAGTTGAGCGTCCGCGTCATCCTGTTCGGCGGCCATTGCAAACCATTTGGCAGCTTCCTTGACATCCTGGGGAACGCCATCGCCATCTGCAAACATCAATCCCAAAACATTTTGCGCATAGACATTTCCCTTTTCAGCGGCCATTTTATACCATTTGATTGACTCGTTATAATCTCTATCAATACCTTTTCCCTCGGCATAAATCCAGCCAAGTCTGAACTGGGCGTCCACGTATCCTCCCGCGGCAGCCTTTAAAAACCAGTCAAATGCCGTTTTATCATCTTGCGGGACGCCTTGACCGCTTGCATGCATCATCCCGAGAAAGTATTGCGCCTCGGCATCTCCCTGGGCGGCCGCCATTGTAAACCATTTTAACGCTTCCCTGTAATTCTGCCGAACGCCATAGCCTTCCGCATACATAACGCCCAGACTGTGCTGTGCATAAGCATTTCCCTTTTCGGCGGCCATTTTATACCACTTGATTGCCTCCGGATAATTCTGGGCCGTACCCCGACCATCATCATACATGATGCCAAGCCAGAGCTGCGCCTCGGCGTCCCCTTTTTCGGCCGCCATCGTAAACCATTTCAGCGCGGCCTTATCATCCTGTAATATCCCGCGGCCATAATAATTCATGGCGCCAAGCGCTCGCTGTGCGGCCGCATGCCCCTGATCGGCCGCCATCGTATACCATTTTGCCGCTGCTTGATAATCCTGAGGCGCGTTTTGGCCATCATAATGCATTTGGCCCATGAAATATTGAGCTTTCGCATCACCGGATTCGGCTTTTTTAAGAGTGGTTTCCGGTTTTTCCATTGCGGGTCGGTTTGCCGAGTCGGAGACTTTCGGTGGCTGGGTCCATGCATTCAGGGGTATAAGAATAGCGTATGATAGCATAACTATTTGAATATATATTCTATTCATAATATATTTCCTTTTTTTGTTTTTTGGGATAGGTTTTAGGGATAATGCCCCAAAAAAGCGATTTACGGATTTTTTATGGTTTCATCAATACGGCATGCGAAACGGCCTTGGTGCATTCCCGGTTGCAACGGATCTATAGGAAAAGATAAATCAAGCGCAACAGCTTGATCATGCTTGGACTCCCAGCCAGGACGCTGCCTTAAAATTACTGAACCATTCTTGTGGGATTCCCGTTGACATGAGAACAGCCGGGATATATAAAATAATCTTTTTGATTTTTTTTTAAAATGCAAAAATGCAAAAATGCAACCAGTTTAAAAATAACCTTGTCTGCGGGAGAAAAAGACCCATGAAAGAAAGGCAAACCCTCGTTGTCAACGGCAGGGAACTCGAATTTAAGGCTGGGGAGACGATCCTGACCGTAGCCCGCCGAAGCAACATCGAGATCCCGACCCTTTGTTACCTCAAGGGCGCCACCCCTAACGGCAGATGCCGGATGTGCGTGGTGGAAATCCGGGGCAGCGCTGAATTAAAGGCTTCATGTGAAACCCCGGCCTCTCAAGGGATGAATATTTTGACGGAATCGCCGAAAGTAATTGCGTCCCGGCGACAAAGCATTGAAAGACTTTTGTCCATGGGTAATCACAACTGCGCCGTACGCTCCACCCGGGAGAAAAGCTGGACTTCCTATCAACTCAAGGTGCAGCAGGAAGACGGCAGCGCCGAGCTCTGCCCCGCGTGGGGGGACTGTCGCCTTCAGGATCTGGCGTATCGTTACCAGGTTACCGGCGGCGGTTATACCAACGTGGAATACCTCTATCCCACGGAAATGGCCAACCCGTTTATTATCCGGGATTTTTCCCGGTGCATTCTTTGCGGTCGCTGCGTCAAGGCCTGCAACGAAATTCAGGTGAACAACGCCATTAATTTTGGACGGTTGGATGATGTGCCGAAAATTGTGGCCGCTGACGATAAACCCTTGAAGGACTCGGATTGCGTGTTCTGCGGCGAGTGTGTGCAGGCATGCCCCGTGGGCGCGCTTGTGCCCAAAGACGACCGGTTCGGCCGGCCGTGGGAGACGAAAAAAGTACGCACCACATGCAGCTATTGCGGCGTGGGATGCCAGATGGATCTTCACGTCAAGGATGACCGCATCGTCCGGGTCACCGGGGCCGAGGATACCCCTCCCAATTACGGCAGCCTCTGCGTCAAGGGCCGTTTCGGATTCAATTTCGTCAATTCCCCGGAACGGATCACCGTACCATTGATCAAGGAAAACGGAAAATTCCGGGAAGCCACCTGGGATGAGGCATTAGAACTTACCGCCCGCCGATTCAGCGAGATCAAAAAGGCTCATGGCGGGGACAGCATGGGTGTGCTGACATCCGCGCGGGTCAGCAACGAGGACAATTATATCGCCATGAAGTTTACCCGGGCGGTCTTAAAGACCAATAACATCGATCATTGCGCCCGTCTCTGACACAGCTCCACTGTGGCCGGTCTGGCCGCGGCATTCGGAAGCGGGGCAATGACGAACACCATCGGCGATATTGAACAAGCCGATGTAATCCTGGTGACCGGCTCCAACACCACGGAGAACCATCCGGTGCTGTCCGCCTTTGTCAAGCGCGCCGTTACCTTCCGGGGGGCAAAACTGATCGTGGTGGATCCCCGCCGGATCAAGCTGGTGGAATTCGCCGATCTCTGGCTGCGGCCCAACCTGGGCACCGACGTGGCGTGGATCAACGGGCTGATTCATGTGATCATCGCTGAAAACCTTCAAGACCAGGCGTTTATCGATGAGCGGACCACGGATTTTGAAGCCTTGAAGGAAAGAGTCGCCAAATTCAGTCCGGATTACGTCTCCACCATTACCGGCATTCCCGCCGGGCAGATTATCGAAGCGGCCCGGCTGTTCGCCGGGGCCGGGGCCGGCAGCATTCTTTACTGCATGGGGATCACCCAGCACACCACGGGAA
>QZJS01000127.1 GCA_003597945.1 Desulfobacteraceae bacterium
TCTGAATGAACTCCCGCTCATCATCCACCAGCAGGACCTTGGATAAAACATCATCACTGTATGATCTGTATACGTCTTTTCCTTCCTCGGCCGACGCCGTGCGCACCTCAATATCGCCCCTGGAGTGAACGGCGCGAACCGCGGTAACGAGTTCCGCCTCCAGGCGCTCCCGCATGAGCACGGGTCGATCAATGCGCAACAAAACATCATCCCCGTCCATAAAAACATCCACCACATGACCCTGGGCTGCCAGCTCAGCTTCAATCCTGGCCGCCCGCAAAAAGGCCGCAGCCGCCGCACGGGATGTATCTGTCGGTCGCACCGCTTCCGCGGCGAGCCCCTTTAAAATCAGCGCGACGTTCTTATCGACATTGCCGTCACTGGTGGGCAGAACCATATCATAAAGGGCCGGATCCCAGGGGTCGGATGCGCCTTTAACCGCCTGGACCCAGACGGCCCGTTCCTGATCCTGCCCGCCAAGCCACTGAGGGGCTTTTGCTTTGCTGATGCTGCAGATTTTTAATGCGGCCTTGGCCCTGGCCGACAGATCCGCGACCAGGCAGATCCGCAGCACATGCGAAATCGATTCCGGGACCAGGTGACTTGAAAATCCATGCAGCACCAATGCGTCCTGTTGACAATAATGGGCCACCGCCAGCTTCAGCCAGGCCATGGACCGTTCCCGCTCCCGGGTAAACGGATTAAACACCGATGTTTTCGCCAAAAAACAGCGCTTCAGGGTATCAGCGGGAATCGAAGACAATTGCGCGGCCCGGTCAACGATTTGCGCGTCCGTCAGCAGCGCGTAGCCGGATTCGGCCAGGAATCGTTCCAAAATTTCTTCGGCCCGGCAGAAGGTTCCGCTGAATGCGGCGACAATAGACATATGCTCTCCTTAACTCCCAAACACCTGAACTGTTTAACTCCTTAACTTGCGAACCCGTCATAACCGTTGCGGTGAAAACAGACGTTCGATATCGGTTCTGATCTTGCTCCGGTAATGCCCGACCATGTTGCTGTTGGACATCACCATGTCGAGCTGGCGTGTATGCATAATCAAATATCCAAGGATATTCAAACGGTTTTTCATGATATCCATGGGATAGTCCTCAAAACGGGCGCTTAAGGCATCTTCGGTCACGGTGACCCTGAAGGAAACATCTTCCAAAATTTCAGTGATGAGCTGAATCCGCCGCATTTTGCGGAAATCATCGGCGGCCCCGCCCTTGAACCTGAAAATGACGTAATTTTCCATCACCCGGTCCCCCACGTAACTTTCCACGGTGGCAAAATGAAATCCGAACCGGGAAGTCAGGCTGCAATAATTCCGGGCAATCATGAAATAATTTCGCAGGTTGTACCGGGAACGCATGTCCGGCAGCAGAGCGGTATTTCGTGTGGCTTCAAACATCACCGACATGAACCCCTTTGCGTCGATGGGCGGCGGACCGCCCCACGGCACCCGGTTGATTCCCTCCCACAAGGCCAGCATGGGAATGGATGTAATATTGTCCAGCCTGACTTTTGGGCCATCCACCTCTTCGGCAAACCCGTCGTCAAGATTTAATATCCACCACTGCATGGGCACTTCCGCCACGAGCTGCTTGCTGGAACGCTCGGGGAACTCATGCTTGCGGCCGAAACGAAACATTTCATGTACCGCCTTTTCATGGCAGTACCGGATAATATCGTGGAGGCTGCGGCAATTCTCGGGAGAAAACCCGGGGGAATCCGGGTTTAAGAGATTCAAGGGCGAAACGTGGGGCACCACCTGCTTTAAAATATTATACACCGGCGTATCGGCCATCATATGACGGTTTTTCACTTTTTTCTTTAACAGATGGACTGCCTTGCCTTCATAGACTTTAAGGCCGTCGGCATCAACGGTGACGGTATGGCCGTTTTCAAGGGCATCCATGGCGCCCTTGACCCCGAAAATCACCGGGACCTCATATTCCCGTGCCACATTGGCCAGGTGGCTGCTGATACTGCCGTATTCGGCAATGACGGCGGCGGCACGATCCAGCAGCACGGCGTATCCGGGAAGAGACTGGCTGATCACCATAACCTCTCCGGCGGCAAAACTCAGGTTGTCCACCTCTTTTTTCAGAATATGAACGGGTCCCGCCCCCACGCCACGGCTCGCGGTAATGCCGCCCCGGAGCAGTATGCGCAAAGAAGCTGAATCCGCCTCCCCGGCCCGGTCTTGTGTAACTTCTTCCAATGAATCAGCAGACGACTCCCTCGTTGTTTCATCCTTTGATTGTTCGTCTTTTTCCTCAGCCGGAGTCATCGCAAGGGGCCGGCATTGCAGAATTACGATTTTATTGCCGGCATCAATGGCCCACTCAATATCCTGGGGATCGCCGTAATACTGTTCGATGGCCACCGCCAGCCGGGCAAGATTTAAAGCCTGGTCATCGGTAAGAGAAGCTGTTCCCGCCTGCGCATCATCCAGCGTCTCCCGGCAGATGCCCTCGGCTGCATGGCACTGATACACCACTTTTTTTAACGCAATATTCTTTGCAACGATTGCAAGAGGTTTTCGCGACACAACAATCCGGTCCGTTGCGGATCGACCGTCCACCACGAGTTTCGGAAGTCCCCAGACGGAATTGATGATGACCGTGTCATCCCGGATATCGATGGGATTGCGGGTATAAAGGACGCCGCCGCAAACAGCATCCACCATCTTCAGGCACCCGACGCACATGACAATGTCCTCGTCCCGCAGACCGCGGTTGAAGCGATAAGACATTGCCGTGACGTTGTATTTGCCGGCCACCACTTCCTTATATGCGGAAATGATATGCTCGGGGTTCACGTTCAGCAGGGATCGGTACTGGCCGGCAAATGACGCGCCCGGCAGGTCCTCATTGACGCCGCTGCTGCGCACGGCCAGGGCCGGCGGCCCCGGGCCGACCGAAGCAAGGCGCTTTACCGCCTCCTGTATTTCCGAAGCCACATCTTCGGGTACGGGCGCCTGCATCACAAGCTGCTGAAGAATCGAACTCAGACGATACATCTGGTCCAGGCTTTCGCCGTCATGACTCTGGATCCGCTGGTTGATTTCCTCGTGAAGTCGGTTGTGCCGCATGAAACGATGATATGCCGACGCCGTGACGACAAACCCGGGCGGAATTTCGACATTAAGCTTTTTTGTAATATCGCCCAGACTTGCCATCTTGACGCCGGCGGCTTCCACATGGGTTTTATCGATTTCAGACAGTTCCAGAATCGCCGGGCCCGTATCCGGACCCGGCGCGTATTCCAGCAAAGGACTGATCTCCTGCTTCAGGCGGGTGAACGCATCAAACAGTGCTTGATGCCGGCCGTCGGCCAGGGTGTTTAGATGCTGAATAATCTGAAAAACGTTGACAAACAACAGGGCCGCCCTGGATCGAATGAAACTCATGCCGAAAGGCTTGGTGCCCACCAGGACCGCATCCATTTCGGATATGGTTTTTAAGGCCTTGTCATTGGCATTGAGGAGCCGCCGGAACTGCATGTACCGCAACTTAAATTCACGGCGCAGCGCCTCGTCGTCGGACTTTTCCGGCGGGTCCGCATTTCTAAGGGTTTTCACCCGCTGCCATATGTCGCGTATTTTTCCGATCATTTCATCAGTGCCCCAGTTGCAGGCCCATCCCTTCAAACAGATAAAGAATCCCAAAACCGTACCAGAGGGTATAAAAAACGTAAAACACCAGTGAAATAAATACAATTCCATACTTGTCGCCGATGTTTTCCGACTTGATGCCGTAATAATTGTAAGACGTCTCAACGGCCTTGGCCTGGACCAGGGTAATCAGCTTGGCGTCGGAAAACCGCTCCTGTTTATTTAAACTGTATTCCAGTGCTTTTAACGTCCGCCACCAGTTATACATCACCCGCCGCTCTTCATATCCGTAAGCAGCGGTGATTTGATCCCCCGCGTTTTCGTACATGGTGTCCGCATCAGCCAGGGCGCTCATCAGAATTTTCGCCAAATCGCCTTCAACCGCGAGTTCGGCGCCGTCGGGCCTGGCCATGACCCCGCTTTTGCCAAGGAGCTGCCCGATTTGAGCGGCCTGAACCTCGGAGTCGACCTTAATATTGAGCGCAATCTCCCGGGACCCGGCCGCGCGCACGTCTTCCTTGATTTTTGGAATGTAATACGCCGAGCCCTTGGAAATAGAATTATATAGATTATCAAGATATTCCAAAGCATTGTGTCCGTTTACCAATGGCGCGAAAAGCAATACGAGGACCACGGTAAAACTGACCATCATACCCATTCCCATATATAAGGATTTTTTCTGCGTTCTCATGATATTAATGCCCCCTTGATTTGAGTTGGCCGATATTAACGATAAAGGTGCCGATGACCCAGACTCCGAATCCGCCGATCACCACGAAAAAGGCCCAGATGCCGAAAACTTCCAGGGCGTGCCCAACTTCCTTTGAGATGGGCAGGATTTCCATTTCCGACAGCTTGGCCGGCAGGGCGAAAACCCGGTTGACGAACCCGGCCAGCACGGCCATGGCGTAAAATCCCCGGATGGTGATCCCTTTGACCACCTGGGTTACCATGGCCCCGATCTGAATCCCGATCAGGGAACCGATGAGCATGCCCATGGCCAGGGTGTAGAAAATAAACCCGTAGATGGCGTACTGACTGATGGAGGCATAACCGGCGGTAAAGATGATCTGGAAAATATCCGTGCCCACGGTGGTCATGGAAGAAACCCCGAGAACATAGACAAAAATCGGAAAAGTCAGAAACCCGCCGCCAACCCCCATGATACCGGCGGCAAGACCCACCAGTGCGCCGGAGGCCACCAGAAAGACCCATGAAATTTTTCGTCCGCCCGGCGTAAAGTCGTAATCGAAGCTGACCATAGGCGGAATGCTGATAGACTGGATGCGATTGGGCAGGCTGCCCAACTCACAACCCTCATCACGCTGGCCGTGAACCTGGGAGCAGTCCTTTGGATCTTGATCCGGTTTCTGAAGCGTCTTGCGCGCCTTCAGATAATCGTTCATGGCATACGTGCCTAAAAATCCGAGCATGAGGGAATAGATGGTGGTAATAAACGCGTCGCTCATTACCGGATTGATCTCATAAAAAAATCGGTTGATCATGCCGCCGAGTGTGGCGCCGATAATGGCGCCGATTAAAAACACCACGGCGAGCATGACCGAGACGTTGCCCAGCTTGCGGTGAATGACGCTCCCCATGATGGCCTTGGCGAAAATATGAAACAAATCGGTGCCCACCGCCAGGATGCCCTTGATGCCGGCGCTCATCAGGGCCGGCGCGATGACAAAACCGCCGCCGGCGCCGATGCAGCCGGTGATCAGACCGGCGCCCAGTCCGATCAGAATTGAAATGATAAAGATATGCGTGGAATAAAAAGCCGGGCTGTATGCTTTTTTGCCGCCCAGCACGTCGGGCAGCACCTCGCCCAGGGAATCGGCGAACGCGAATCCGCCGAAAATAATCGGGATCAGAAGCAACCCCAACAGAAAAAGGCGCCTCTTATCCCCCAAAATCGTGCGGGAAATCTCCAGTTCCCACTTGGCGTGGGCCACGGCGCCGGCCATCATGAATCTCCCCAGTTCCTTGAAAAAACTCATTGTCTGCTCCTTTTCGATGCGTGTTAATCAAAAAAACTCCAAGCCGAAAACTTCTTATGTCGAACGGGACCGAAGGACCAGTGCCCGTTTTTCGCATGCATCCTGTAACCTAAACGATAGTTCATCGATATCCACCGGCTTGATCAGGTAGTCGAAGGCACCGGCGCGAACCCCTTCCAGAGCCGCATCCACCCGGGCGTGTCCGGTCAGAAGCACCACCTCCACGGTATCGTCAATTTTTTTGATTTCCCTTAATGTTTCCAGCCCGTCCATACCGGGCATTATCACATCTAAAACCACACCCTGGAACTGATGACCGCGCATGAGTTCCAGGGCATCGGCGCCATTGGATGCCGTATGAATGGCAAAGCCCCGCAAGCGGAGCCGTTCCGCAAGATTTTCCACAAAATCGGGCTCATCATCCACCAGCAGAATATGCAGGCTGTTCATTGGTCCTTCTCCTTGCCGGAAAACCGGCGTTACATGCGTGAATACAACCTTTTTTATAGTGAGTACTCAGTATAATATTTTAGCACAATAAAATCTGTCAAGAAAAAAAACAGGGTGAGGATTTTATTTTTTTAAATCATTGAAATTTTATCAATTATCTTATTTATATCTGAAACAGCCGCAATGGGCGACCCCCTCTTGTTCCCCGGGCTATTCCATGGTAACAAAGAATTCATGCTAAACCGAACCATTCCATATGAAACCGACCTTGCGCGCCTGAGAAATGATGTATTGGTTTGCATTGTCTGCGGCAGACGATCGGCGGTTTTTTTTGCGGACATAGAAGGACTGAGCTACCGGCGCTGCACAATCTGCCGGGCAATTTTTATGCATCCGGACCAGCGGTTGTCGCCCGGCGAAGAATACCAGCGCTATTGCCAACACCAAAACGATACGGCGGATACGGCGTATCGACGTTTTTTATCAAAACTCGCCGAACCTTTGTTGCAACGACTGCCGCCCCAGGCAAGCGGGCTGGACTATGGCTGCGGGCCGGGGCCGGCCCTTGCCGCCATGCTGCGCGAGGCCGGACACAAAACGACTCCTTATGACCCCTATTTTTTCCCGGACCCGGAGCCGTTAAACGGCCTTTACGACTTTATTACCTGCACGGAAACCATCGAACATTTTTACCGGCCGGCCGAAGAATTCGCGCGATTTGACCGCATGTTGCGGCCCGGCGGATGGCTGGCCCTTATGACCTGTTTTTTAACCGATGATCAACGATTTGCATCCTGGCATTACCGCCGGGATCCGACCCACGTGGTTTTTTACCGGGAGGCCACCCTGCGCCATATCGCCGGCCGATTCGGATGGACCTGCGAAATCCCGGTCAAGGACGTGGCACTGATGCAAAAACCGCCTGTTTCGATTTTTACTTGACATATTTTATGTAAAAGCCTATATAATAAAGTTATGAAAAAATTATTAATACTTTACGGTTTGAGCCTCCGGATTCATCCGCTTTTATGCCCCACGCAAAAGTTTGTGCCCGGCAATGCGCCTTCCCGTCTGACACCGCCCTGAGGTTAATTGTTGCAACTTAACAAAGAAATCAACCGCCGCCGCACTTTTGCGATCATCAGCCATCCCGATGCCGGCAAGACCACCCTTACCGAGAAAATGCTGCTGTTCTGGGGCGCCATCCAGATGGCCGGCTCAGTCAAGGCCCGAAAGGCGGGGCGCCACGCCACCAGCGACTGGATGGCCATTGAACAGGAACGCGGCATTTCCGTGACCAGTTCGGTCATGAAATTCAACTACCACGATCACGAAATCAACTTGTTGGACACGCCGGGCCATCAGGACTTTTCCGAAGACACCTACCGGGTTCTTACCGCCGTGGACAGCGCGGTCATGGTCATCGACAGCGTCAAGGGGGTTGAGTCCCAGACCCGAAACCTCATGGAAGTCTGCCGGATGCGCAACACCCCCATCCTGACCTTTATAAACAAGCTCGATCGCGAAGGCATGTCGCCACTTGATATTTTAGGTGATATCGAGGAAAAGCTCCAGATCGAGTGCGCGCCCCTTTCCTGGCCGATCGGCATGGGCAAGCGTTTTCGCGGCACCTACAATCTTTATCGAAAAGAAATCACCCTCTTTACTCCCGGCCAGGAATCTCTTTCCGACGACGGAATCACGATTCGCGATCTAAACGACCCCGTTCTGGATGAGATCCTGGGCAGCCAGGCCAATGAATTGCGGACGGATGTCGCTCTGCTGGAAGGCGCCGCCAACCCCTTTGATCTAAAATATTTTCTCAAGGGAAGCCAGACGCCGGTTTTCTTCGGCAGCGCCATCAACAACTTCGGCGTCCGCGAACTGCTCGACACCTTTGTTGAGATCGCCCCTCCCCCCTTGCCCAGACCGACCACAACACGCATGGTCTTCCCGGAAGAAGAATCTTTTTCAGGCTTTGTGTTTAAAATCCAGGCCAACATGGACCCGGCCCACCGCGACCGGATCGCTTTTGTTCGCATCTGCTCCGGCCGCTTCCAGCGCGGGATGCGGGTGCGTCATCACCGCCTCGAAAAGGATCTTACCATCGCCAATCCAATCATTTTTATGGCCCAGGACCGCGCTTTTGTTGAAGAAGCCTATGCCGGGGACATCATCGGCATCCATAACCACGGCACCATCCGCATCAGCGATACATTCTCGGAAAAAGAACCGCTCAATTTCACCGGCATACCCAGTTTTGCCCCGGAACATTTCCGGCGGGTAAGACTGAGAACCCCGATCAAAGCAAAACAGCTCCAAAAAGGGGTAATCCAACTGGTTGAAGAAGGGGCCGTGCAGTTGTTTCGGCCATTGATGGGAAACGACCTGATTTTAGGAGCCGTGGGCGTGCTACAATTCGAGGTGACCATGGCGCGGCTCAAAGCCGAATACGGCGTTGACGCGGCCTATGAGCCGGTTGATTACGCCACCGCCCGATGGGTGAGCTGCGAGGATAAAAAAAGATTGGCCGCCTTTCAAAAAGCCCGCCAAAGCAATCTGGCAATGGATGCGGGAGCAAACCTGACCTATCTGGCCGAAAGTGAATGGCAACTCAAATACGTAATGGAACAATGGCCGGAGGTCAGGTTTTTAAAAACCAGAGAACTCCAGTAAACACATAGCCGGACAATTTAAAACGCTTTCTATGCTTTCCTAAGACTGAACTTTCTTAAAACTTGACATCAAATTTTTTGAGTGTATCATCAAAGAGGGAAAAGCGATTCCTTATCTTTTTCTTTTTATCTTTCCCGACAAGAAAAACTCCGGTTGGGATAAGGAGATGGATATGAATACGTCTCAAGAAAAAAGATCCTATCCAAGAAAGTCCTGTTTTCTTCCGGTTAACTATGCCACGGCAGACAGGGCTTACCAGGAATTTATTCAAGACGTCAGTACATCAGGAGCATTTATTGAAACCCGTCATTTGTTATCCGTGGGACAAAAAATCGCAATGACATTTTCACTTCCCAGCAGCCAGAAAAATATAAAAATTAATGGGAGTATTGCACGAACCACTTCCCAAGGACTTGGTATTGAATTCATGGTTCAGGATGCTGCCCAAAAAGAGTTTATAAATTCGAAGATTGCAAATATTTAAAATTAATGACTTCGTCGTTTATAACGGCGATCACAGGTCGGCAATTTTCGGTTGTCATTGCCGAAGATATCAAATATCCTCGGCAATGCTTCGTCGCATCTCGGCTTCCCGGTACCGTTTTGAAACAACGCCGATCAGAACGCCGAAAATAATCAGGCACAACAACCCCGGAAAACCGAGCCCATACCAGACCGCATACGGCTGGCCCGACACCAAGGCCGCGATCCCGGCGACAAACAGGATCGTGCTGATGGCCAGTATCATGTAATAAAACCCCAGAACCTGTTTCTTGAATTTTCCCCTGGGCGCGAAATAGCCGGCCAGGGGACCACCCACGGCGCCGCCGACTACGCCCAGCAGCATACCGGGAATCCATGCCACAACAGGATCAATCCATGCTTCAATCATTTTCCCTCCCCCCTTTTTCTTTTTCATAAGCGTTGAGTATTTCTTTGGCAACCGTTGTTGAAATCACACCTTCGGCCGCCAGAGACCTGATCTTCATCCGTAACGGGCCTTTGCTTTCAGGATCATCCAATAATTTAATTTTATTGATCAATCTATCAAGCCGGGTTCTAAGGGTCGGATACGAGACATTGTATTGTTTTGCCAGGGCTTTTAATGATCCCGAGGCAATGATGAACCTTTTGATAAATGCCCTGTCCTCGTCGGATAATTCCCGAAGCCATGTTTCCATTATTTTTCCTTATATTCCCTGAAGTGCTTTCCTGCTTTTCCTGTTGATTTGAATAATATTAAAATAAAATTTAATTTTATTAAAATCAAGAAAATTTTTTTAACTTTATTAAAATAAATTTTAGTTTTATTTAAACCAACCCAAGTCTGCAGAAAGGAATGCCGCAAGAATATCAGGTGATCAATTATTTAATTTTTTTGGGTATAATCTCAAATCTTTTATTGAAATTTTATCCCACAGAGAGTAAGAAAAGGCATAAAAACCCTTAACCCATATATGGTACCCGAATAAGACGCAAGAGTTGCAACGCCAAAAAGATAAAGTGCTATCGCTAAAATGATCGATATCAAAAACATTCCGGCACACCATCTCCTGCGGGTCATCATCGGCGCCGGCAATCAGCAATGGCCGGGCTGGATCGCCACGCAAAAAGAACAACTGGATTTATGCAGACCTGAAGACTGGCAGGCCAGCTTTCACACGCGACCGGCGGATGCCTTTTTGTGCGAGCATGTGTGGGAACATCTTACGGAAGCCGAGGGCAGGACCGCTGCGGATTTGTGCTTTAAATGGCTCAAACCCGGCGGGTATCTCCGGTGCGCGGTTCCGGACGGCAATTTTCCGGATCCGGATTATCAAAAACTGGCAAGAGTCGGCGGGCCTGGTCCGGACGATCATCCGGCGGCGGGCCATCGCGTATGCTATGATTATAAATTGTTTTCTGATATTTTCATCAGTGCGGGTTTTGACGTGGACCTGCTCGAATACTGCGATGAAAACGGACGATTTCATTATCATCAATGGTCTGTCAATGAAGGGCCGATTTATCGGTCCCTGCTCATGGACCACCGGAATAAGGACGGCCTTATCCGCTCGGTTTCCCTGATCCTTGACGCCGGAAAGTCGACCGGATAACGTTTTATCAAAGCATCAAAGACGAGGAAATGAAGTCTGAAATCCTGATGCGCCGAAGCATCAAATCCTTATGGTGACAAAAATATCAGCTATTGCTTAAAAACCGAACGCTTCCCAATAACCCATAGTAAAAAAGGAGGACAGGAACATGGCCAAAATGACTCAACGCATGCAGGAACTCTTTAAGAAAGTGCCCACCGCCATCCTGGCCACCGCCACTGGAGACGGCGCTCCCAACGCCGTACCTGTTGGCGCGAAAAAAATCATCGACGATGAAACCATTCTCATCTCGGACCAATTCTTCAACAAAACCCTGGCCAATTTGAAAGCCAACCCCAAAGTAGCGATCTCCTTCTGGGAAGGATACGAGGGCTATCAGATCAAGGGGACCGCCACCATTGAAACCTCCGGCAAACGCTATGAGGAGACCGCGGCCTGGATTGAGGACATGGGAAACAAGGCGGGAATGCCCCTGAAATCCAAAGGCGCCGTGATCATTAAAATTGATGACATCTTCGGCCTGGCGCCAGGGCCGGGCGCCGGCAAAAAGCTGGCGTAAGCCCGCCGCTTAGTTGCACCGACAAAGCACTACTGGCAGGCCGGCGACCGATGTGAGGACGCCAGCCTGCCCATATTTAGACAGTCATTTTATCTTTGATTTTTATCCAATCCGGGTCCTTGATTTCCGGCTCCGGAATCTTCGCCTGTCTGATGGTAGACATGCCCCTTTAAAATGCACGGTCGCCAGGCACGATTTCAAGGCTTTTTGCCGCGATGAATCTTGCGGTATTGATATTAAAATATAGCGCTTTCATATCACTCCATTCCGTAGTTGCCTCTTCCATCTTGAACTCTTATTTTCGCATCAATTCCTGGCTAACCTTTAGCGCCAATTCATTGATGGTGAACGGTTTCTGAAGAAACTGAACGCTTTTATCCAAAACTCCGCCGCGGGAAATAACATCAGCCGTATAACCGGAAATGAAAAGGCATTTCAGCCCCGGAATAATTCCATGAACCAGTTTTGCAAGCTCCCGACCGTTCATTTCAGGCATGACTACGTCAGTAATTAAAAGCTGAATTTCAGAACTATGGGCTTTCGCCTGCCGGATCGCCTCGCCCGGCGTTCCCGCCGTCAGCACCCGATAACCCAGTTCTTCAAGCATCTCCCTGCCAACATTTAAAATCATAGATTCATCTTCCACCAAAAGAACTGCCTCACCGCTTCCTTTGGGCGCCTCCCCGGTTTTATCAATTTCGGGCGCATCGATTCCCCCTAAAAAACGGGGCAAGTATATTTTTAAAACTGTCCCGCTGCCGGGGTGGCTGCGAACGTCGACGAACCCTTCATTTTGTTTAACAATCCCATATACCGTGGCCAATCCCAATCCGGTTCCCTGTCCAACTTTTTTAGTGGTAAAAAATGGCTCAAAGACATGTTCAATTATATCTTCACTTATGCCGCACCCATTGTCGGTCACGGCAAGCATTACATATTCTCCGCAACGATAACCCGGATTAACAGCACACCAGTTGCTATCCAAAACGATATTACCGGTCTCAATGGTAACCCTGCCGACACCGTTTATGGCATCCCGGGCATTAACGCAAAGATTCACCAGAATCTGGTCAACCTGGGAAGGATCCATTTTTACCGCCCACAGACCGGCTCCCGGCATCCAGACAAGATCAATATTTTCGCCAATCAAGCGGCGCAACATCTTAAGCATGCCGGTCACACTGTCATTTAAATCCATGGCGTTAGGTGCCACAGTCTGTTTGCGTGCAAATGCCAGCAACTGCCGGACAAGGTCGGCGGAACGAAGAACGGACTCTTTGATCACCCGGAGACTGGAGTGGATGCGTTCCGAGGGGGCGCACCGCATCATCGCCAGCTCCGCCTGACCAAGGATACCTGAAAGCATATTGTTGAAATCATGGGCCACACCGCCGGCCAATCTTCCTATGGATTCCATTTTCTGTGCTTGCAGCAGTTGTTCATGGAGCGCCTCTTTTTCCTCCTGCGCCCTTTTATGCGCGGCAATGTCAAGACCCAACCCGATCATGTATTGATTGTGATCCAATGTGACCAGGCGACCGGTAAAAAAATAAGGGACTTCCCTTCCGTCCCGGACCAATAGAGGGGCTTCCGCAAACGATTCTCCTTCTGAAAAGACGATTTGAATGCGTGACCAAATATATTCTTTGTGTGCTTCTGAAAAAAAATCGAGAACATCCATGCCGAATAACTCTTCCGAAGAGTAACCGGTCACTTCTTCGTGCCGCTTGTTCCATCGAACCAACTTGCCGTCATCGTTATACATGTAGAAAACGCCGGGCAAGGAATTGATAATATTTTCAGAAAAAATCATTTCCCTGGTAATTGTTTCTTCGGCATGCTTGCGTTCGGAGATATCGGAAAACATGGCCACCATTTGGTTCGGTTCGGTCTGAAAGGCAATAACGCTGTAGATTCCTTTGATTCCATTATAATCATAGGCGATGTTATCTGTTTCCCACTTCTGCCCGGTGGCAGCGACATACCGATATCGCTCAGGGATCTCGGTATGAATGAGCGCGGGGAAAACAACTTCGATTGTTTTGCCGATAAACTGCGCTAATTTGATTCCAAGCAGTTTATCGGCGGCAGGGTTGGCGCCAATGAGTATCAGTTTATTGTCTTTTTCCAATCGGTAAAAAAGCATCCCCTCCGGCGAGTTTTCAATAGTGGAACGATAACGTTCCTCGGCCCGCTTGCGCTCTGAAATATCCGTGTGGACGCCGACAACCGCCGTAACAAGACCCTCACTGTTCCTGATCGCATATGCGCGAAGATAGATATCTATGATGTTGTTTTCTTTCGAGTACATCTTGACTTCACCGATCCACTGTCCTCCTGACGATATAGTTCTGAAAATCTCTTGCCAGTCATTTTTATCGACATACTGATTTGCAGGTGAAAAGCCTTCTATATTACCGAACATATTAAAGAAAGCCTTGTTCTGATAGTAATGGCGGCCCTGAGGTGTCGAAAAACCAATGGCATCCGTCGCATTTTCAAGAGAAGCTTTAAAAATGAGCAGATCTTCCTCGACCTGCCTCCTTTCGGTTATATCGCGAACAATCCCCAACAGATTTCCGGCGGGCAGCATCCGGGCGCTGATTTCCACCGGGACCAATTTGGCGTCCTTTCGACGAATGCGCCGCTCTTTCACCACGGTTTTCCCTTGCCGAAGGATATCCATGCGGACCGGATCGATTGCAAGGTCTTCGGGAGGGATCAGGCTGGTGATGCGCATTCCCAGAATTTCCCGGTTTGAATAACCAGTTAATTTCGCTACCATGGGGTTGACGGCCATAAAACGCTCCCCTTGAGGATCTGTAATAAACATGCCGTCAGCGGCTTCCTCAAACAGAACCCGTTGGATATCTGCAAGATTGGGAATATCCAGGGATGCGTCGATTCGGTCCTCACCTGTGAGGTTAGTCATTGATCCCCTCCTCTGTCAAAAAACGGATAGCCATGCTCAAAGTCTCTTTATCTATTAAATATATCTCTTAAAAATGAAAGCTTAGAAGCCGTTTCAAAACCTCAGATCAGGTTCGAGGGCAAGGCGCTGGCCAATGAAAAAGCGGAGCATATTCAATAATATGTGAGCATTTTGAATAGGCCTGCAACGTAGCCATCGGGCCTCGAATGGGGGTTTGAAATGGCTTCTACACACTGATCAGCCGATGTATCAACCTATCCGGCACAAGACCAAAGCCGGAGTTTTGGTGTAAAAGACTGTTTCTCCACCTCTCGATCTGCAAGACATCTACGGGCCCATCACCCAGAAGACATCATTTGAATTATTTTAACGATCTTCTCATCTAATACCTGATAAAACAAAAAAAAAGCAATGCCAAGACGTCAATAATCCATCATTAAACAATTATATTATAAAATACCAATAAGTTGTGCCGAAAAGGCCTGAGAAGCAGTTGAAATATAAGGTTGCATTCCCATTGTACATGAAGTAATTTTTAAAAAAATTTGCACACTTTCATCCCGGCCTGTCACTTCACCACTTCAATGCTTGCCACTTCGGGAAAAATTCTCTCTCCTGATCGATACAGGCGATCCGGGTCACCGGCGCATCGTGTTTTACCGACTGTCAAAGGGAAAAAATGAATCCATTTAAAATTGCACTGGTCGAGGCTGTCTCTGATCTTACTCATGTTTACAGCAGAACCTATTTACCCCGGGTGGGCCTGGCCACCATGGCTGCTGTTTTACATGAAAACGGTTATATATGCGATCTGTGGGTCAAACCCATGACCGAAGCTGAAAAAGCAAGCCTGGCCGGTTATGATCTGGTGGGCATCGGTTCGTTATCAAGCACCATCCGTGAGGCCTATGCGCTGGCGGATGCGTTAAGGAAAAAAGGAACGCGGGTGGTCATGGGCGGCCCCCATGTGACGTTTCTGCCTGAAGAAGCCTTGAATCATTGTGATTATGTCGTCAGGGGCGAAGGGGATGAAACCTTGCTCGCCCTGGTCCGGTTGCTTGAAAAAGGCAGAAATCCGGATACCCTGAAAGGAATTTCATATAAAATCAGCGATAAGGCGTTTCAGCACAACGAGACGCCGGACCTCGTCGATTTTTCAAAAATTCCTTCCCCTGATTTCACCCGGTCTCCCCAGATCGGCACGCATGAGATTCCGCCGATCATTATCACATCCCGGGGGTGCCCCCACGACTGTTCCTTCTGCAGCGTCACCCCCCTTTTCGGGCGGAAATACCGTTTCAAATCCTATGAACAGGTGATCGACGAACTGCGTCCCGTCCAGCACAGAAGCGTCTGCTTCGGCGACGACAATTTTTGCGCCAGACCTGCGCGGACCAAATCCCTGCTGCGGGAAATGATTAAACAAAATGCCGTTCCCCTGCGCTGGTCTGGCCAGATATGCGTAAGTGCGGCCTCCGATCCCGAGCTTCTGGCTCTGATGGAAGAGACGCGGTGCCGAATCGTTTATGTGGGCGTGGAGTCCGTTGACCCGGCCACCCTGAAAAAATACGGCAAGGCCCATACCGTGGATGCTGTTAAAAAATGCGTTGAAAATCTGCATAAACACAATATCGGCATCCACGGCATGTTCGTGGTTGACAGCAAAGACGGCCCCCAGACGCCGAAAAACATTGTGGATTACGCCATTAAAACAGACATCGACACCATTCAGGTTTTTTCCATCACGCCCTTTCCCGGAACACGGGCTTATATTGATAACAAAGACAACCTGCTCCACAATCAATGGACAAATTACGACGGCATGCATGTGGTGGTGCAGCCGGAAAAATGCTCGGCCCATGAAATGCAGACGGCCATCATTGACCAGATGCAGCGGTTTTACAGCATGAAACGGGTTTTGACTTCATACAGAATAAAAAGGGGGTGGCGGGTCAAGTATCGCCTGGGCGGCCATCTTCTGCTGAAACAATGGATCAAAGAAAACGCGGATTATATTGAAAGCCTCAAAGCCTATTTTCCTTTAAACGGCCTTGCAGTTGCGTAACTTTGCAATAAAAACAGGACAGCACACTTTCCCACCAATACGCATCCGCGGCGACCATAGCGCGCGCGTAGAGACTCCGAAGTGCAGTCATGCTGACAATATTTTTTATGCAAAAAGCTGCAGACGGGACTCAGCAAAAGCATTGCTCAAAAAACCACAATCGTCTTCATGGCCCCATGCTTTTTTTTACTTAAATTCACCTCGATCATGAGCTGGTAGTCTTCCAGCGCGAACCGGTGGGTGACAAGCCTGTCGGCCGATATTTTCCCCTCATCCATTAGCGCAAGGGCAATATCGAACACATGTCGTACTTTCCCGCCAAATGTCGCCATTCCGTATCCGTAGACGCCTTGGATCGCCTGGAGTTTGAGCCAAAGCGGCGTCAGGTCCAGCTTTACATCCCCGCCGATGCCCACCAAACTTAGTTTTCCCATAGCTTTAAGCAGTCGCATTCCAAGTTTAATGGTTTTTTCAGAGGCCACGGTGTCATAGACACGGTTGAATCCGCCCATCACAATCTTCATGCCGAGCAGGGGCTGGTAAACCTTTGCCCCCGTTGTATCCGCCGTATAAGCAAACGCCTGGGAAAAGGGAAAGACGGCATCAGCGCCGCATTCGACGGCCAGTTCCGCGGCGTGGGGAGCCGGCTCAATGACCGAAATATGACAATCCGGGACAAAGAACCGGATGGCCTGAATCAACAGATTGCCGATAACGCCGCCGCCGATGACAAGAATTTTGTCGCCGGACGCCGGCATGTTGTCAAAAATGGTCTGGAGGGCAACGGCCACCGGCTCGGTCATCACCGCCGACTCCATGGAAAGCGTATCCGGCACGACGAACAATTGACTTTTGTGCGCGATGACAACATTTGCGAAGCCGCCGTTAAGTCCGCTGTTAATGCCGAGGAACATGCCGGGTGGGAGATCTCCTTCGGCGAAATTTTCGCAATTGCCGGGCCTACCGGCAGCGCAACTGCAGCATAATGGGTAAATACCCCGGACTTCGCATGAAAGCATTGGACAGACCGCCACACGGATGCCGGGTTTGAATGCATCGGCATTCGGTCCGGTTTCTATGATTTCACCCACCATTTCATGGCCTATAATGCAGGGAAAGGAGGTGAACGGACTGGCGGTGGGAGAGTCGTGCAAGCGGATCAGGTTAATATCGCTTCCGCAAAAGCCACAGGCATGCGTTTTTATCTTTACCCAATCCGGCCCGCGGATTTCAGGTTCCGGGATGTCGACCAGCCGGATGGTGGACAAAAATCCTTTGTAAAACGAACGATCGCCCAAAACGGCTCCAAGACTTTTTGCCGCGATGAATTTCGCGGTATTGACATGAAACGACAGTGCTTTCACGTTGTCTCCATTGTTCAATGGATTATGTTACTAATAATATCCTCAACGTCTTATCCCGCTGCCTGATTCGACGATATCAGCCAATCCAGAGCAGAGCCAGGGCCAGGGCGCCGGTGTAAAACACGGTTAAGCTGAGCGCGGCAAGCACTTGATGATGACGCGGTTTATTTTGCAGCAGACGCCAGAAATAAACCGCGCCGAGGCAAAGCAGGACTTCCGGAATCACAGGATAGAGGGCAAACCCGGCGATCTGCGCGACGCCAACGGCATGCCAGAGCGCCATGGGGCGTGCCGCCCATTCCCAGAACACGAAACCGGCAAACGCAAATAAGGCTGTAGCGAGATAAGGCCAACGGGTGAGCTGGGCAAACCAGAGCACCATCCAGAGCAGCATGATCCACATGCCCATGAAATAGATCGGAACGGCCCCGCCCAGACGCGGGACCCCGTGGTCCGGAAACATCAGTGTGCCCATACGCTCAACCAGCATCCAGTCGGCACACGGCAAGGTCAGCGACAGCGGCAACAGAAACAACCACAGCCGCGGCCACCGGGCATGCCCCCGGGCAAGTCCAGCCAGCGGTAAAGCAATGTTGTAGCCCAGGGCCAGAACCACCAGCGTTGTCCCGAGCGCCTGATCTTTCAACAACAGAGCCGCCGGCAGGGCAACAACGAAAAACGCCGTATGAAAAACCAGGGCATCTTTAAAAGCCGCGTTACGAAACATGAGGAAAACTCCTTATTTTTTCGACAGCGCCGATTGACTCACGGAGTGATCCGTATTCGACTTGCCGGGCAGCCCCCCTTTCGAAAAGCAATGATCGTCTATAAATAGATATCTTTATACTGGGCCCGGATCACTTTTTTGTCGAATTTGCCCACACTGGTTTTAGGGATGGCGTCCACGAACACCACCTCGTCCGGAAGCTGCCATTTGGCGAATTTTTTGGCGAGATGGGCCACGATATCCTCCTTGGTGACTTTCCCTTTGTGCTCCGGCCGAATTACGGCCAGCACCACGGGCCGCTCCTCCCATTTGGGATGGGCCACGCCCGCCACCGCCGCTTCCATGACCGCCGGATGGGCCATGGTTTCGTTTTCCATGTCCACCGAGGAAATCCATTCCCCGCCGCTCTTGATAAGGTCCTTGACCCGGTCCGTGATCTTGATGTAGCCTTCCGCGTCCATGGTGCCGGCGTCCCCGCTGCGCCAGTAGCCGTCTTTCGTAAACTGGGTTTCCGATCCCGGGGCATTGTAATAGGAGCCGGTGATCCACGGTCCCCGGATCAGAATCTCCCCGGGTGATTTGCCGTCATGGGGCACTTCTTTTTCGGTGTGGTCCACGATTTTGACGTCCAGGCCCACCACCGGATATCCTTGTTTGCGTTTGAGGTCCCATTTTTCGACGTCTGACAATTCCTTTTCCAGCCAGGGTTTTATTTTATTAATGGTCACCAGGGGCGTGGTTTCGGTAGCGCCATAGGCATGAACGATTTCAGCGCCGGTGAGGTTGAAATAATCCTTCATCAGGGTCAGGGACGGCTCGGATGCCCCGGACAGGAACCGGGCGCCGGTCAGGTCGGGCTTTTTGTCCAGATTGCGGATGTACTCCAGCATAGGCATGAACAGGGCCGGGGCCCCGGCGCTCACCGTCACGCCTTCGCTCACCAGGGGTTCGGCCAGGCTTCCCAAGTCCATGATATTGTACATCCCCGGCAGGACGTATTTCACGCCGATAATGAAAGCCGCGTGGGGCGTACCCCATCCCAGGGCGTGGAACATGGGCACGAGCTGGTAATAGCAGTCCCTGCTTGTCATCTCCGCGTTGGTGCCGATGGACATGGCATGAAGGCAGACGTTGCGGTGGGAATAATAAACCCCCTTGGGCCGGCCCGTGGTGCCGGTGGTGTAGCACGCCCCGTAGGCGGAGCGCTCGTCCAAGTTCGGCCATTCAATTTCTTCCTTGGCCTCGTTCAGCAGGGTTTCGTAATGGTAAATGGGGGAGAGTTTGGTGTTGATTTCGGAAAGTTTCTTGTCGGTCAGAATAACAAATCCCTTCACCGTGGGGCACTGGCCGGCGATGGCTTCCGCCA
This sequence comes from Desulfobacteraceae bacterium, assembly GCA_003597945.1. GTDB lineage: Bacteria > Desulfobacterota > Desulfobacteria > Desulfobacterales > Desulfosalsimonadaceae > SURF-33. The sequence continues at coordinate 19,855 of QZJS01000127.1, forward strand.
GGGGAATCAGGGTTTCATCCACGAGGATGAATTTGGTTTCCGCGTGATTGACCACATAGGCGAGATCCGCCGGGGTCAGGCGGATATTGAGAAGCAGCAGGACCGCGCCGATGCCTGGAATGCCGTAATAGGCCTCCAGATGCCGGTGGTCGTTCCAGTCCAGAACCCCAATGCGGTCCCCGAGTCCGGCGCCTATCGTGGTCAGGGCATTGGCGAGGCGCTTGACGCGACCATAAGTCTGCGCATAAGTGAAACGGCTGCGGGACCCATCCAGTTTTATGGAGACCACCTCCTGGCGACCAAAACTCCGTGCCGCATGCTGAAGAATTCGGGTGACATTGAGCTGATAATCATCTTGTGATGTTGCCGGAAATCCCATGATCGGTTTGCTGCCCATGACTGCCTCCTTGGTTGGTTTTGGTTGGGGGCTTGAAGAATGCAACTGAAATTAACATGTCTATTATAAAGCAAGCGTTTACAGTTCACAACTCAAATTCTGTCCGGATCATGGCTGCCTCTGATAGGATGACGCCATTGACCGTTCATCTACGCGCTTCCAGGTCTTCCCATCGCGCATAGGCGGCGTCAAGGCGGGTTTCCAGCTCCTTTTGCCGGGCCGTCATCCGGGACAGGGCGCCGGCATCATTCTTGTAGAAATCCGGGGAAGACATCTGCTGGAAAAGCCCGGCCAGCTCCTGTTCCATGGCTTCGATGGTTTTGGGCAAAGCATCGAGTTCGCGCTTTTCCATGTAGCCGAGTTTGGGGCCGTCCGCCGAAGGCGGTGCGGGTTTTAGTTTCGCCTTTGGCTTTTCCGGCTGCTTTTTCGGAATGTCGGCAGGTTTGCGCTGGCAAAGCCAGTCGTCATATCCGCCGATGTATTCCCCGATCCGCCCCTGGCCTTCAAATACCAGCGTGCTGGTGACCACGTTGTTGAGAAACGCGCGGTCATGGCTGACCAGCAAAAGAGTTCCGTTGTACTCGAGCAGCAGTTCTTCCAGCAGTTCCAGGGTATGGATATCCAGATCATTGGTGGGCTCATCCATGACCAGCAGATTGGAGGGTTTGGTAAAAAGCCGTGCCAGCAGGAGCCGGTTGCGTTCGCCGCCGGACAGGGTTTTTAATGGGCTGCGGGCCCGGTCCGGGGTAAACAGAAAATCCTTGAGATAGCCGATGACATGCCGGTGGCGGCCGTTGATTTCTAAAAATTCATTGCCGTTGGCGATATTGTCCTGAACGGATTTTTCTTCATCAAGCTGCTCGCGGGTCTGGTCGAAATAGGCGATTTGCAGGTTAACGCCATGCCGCACGGTTCCCGCATCCGGTGCAAGCTGTTTGAGCATCAGGTTCAGCAGGGTGGTTTTGCCGGATCCATTCAGGCCGATGATGCCCACCCGGTCGCCCCGCATCACGGTGACGTTGAAATCTCTTGCCACCGGTGTTTCGGCCCAGGCAAAAGACACGCCCGTGGCTTCGATCACAAGTCTGCCGGTGCGCTCGGCTTCCTGGAGTTCCATTTTAGCGCTGCCCGTGCGCACGCGCCGGTTCTGACGCTCCCGGCGCAATTGAATTAATGCCCGCACCCGGCCTTCATTGCGGGTGCGCCGTGCCCGGATTCCCTGCCGGATCCAGGTTTCTTCAATGGCCAGTTTTTTATCAAACTGACGATGATGTTCGGCTTCCACGTTGACCATATCGGCTTTGCGCTCCAGGTAGGTCGCATAACCGCAATCCCAGGACGTGACCCGGGCCGTATCGATCTCAATGATCCGGGTGGCCACGCTTTCCAGAAACGCCCGGTCATGGGTCACAAACACAAGGGTTCCGGCAAACTTTGTCAATAGCGACTCCATCAGGTCGATGGAGGGGATATCCATGTGGTTGGTGGGCTCATCCAAGAGCAGCACGTCCGGCGCGCCGGCCAGGGATCTGGCCAGCAGGGCCCGGCGCTTCATGCCTGCTGAAAGGGTTTCAAATGCGGCGGCCGGGTCGAGTTGAAGCTGGGTCAGGATTTTATCCACATGGGCCAGCCGCTGCCATGCGTCTTCATCGCCGGTTTCATGGGCTTTTCCCGAAGCGGGCATGGCGCCGTTTTCAAGGCCGCTGACCGCGATATCATAAATCGTTCCGTTCAGCCGTGCCGGAATCTCCTGGGGGAGCGCGGCGATCCGGATGGAGGGGGCGCGAAAAATTTCTCCCTGATCCGGCGCAACCCCGCCCTGGATAATATGTAAAAGGGTGGTTTTGCCTTCCCCGTTCCTGCCCACCAGGCAGACCCGTTCGTTGGGTTCAATATTAACGGAGACCCGGTCAAACAGCAGTTGCCCGCCATAACCCAGGCTCATGTCGTGAATTCGAATCAATGCCATATTCGTGTTCAATCCATCCTTTTCATTCCGGCGTCCGGTCGAAGGGAAAGGGAGATGCGCCGTCTGCCGATGTCCACCTCAAGGACGGTAACCACCACTTTTTGCCCCACCTTGACGATGTCGGCGGGATTTTTCACAAACCGGTCCGCCATCTGGCTGACATGCACCAGGCCGTCCTGATGAACGCCCACATCCACAAACGCGCCGAATGCCGTGATATTGGTCACGATGCCGGGCAGTTTCATGCCGGGGAGCAGATCTTCGATTTTTTCGATCCCATCGGCGAACGCGAATGTTTCGAATTGCTCCCTGGGATCACGACCAGGCCGGGCCAGTTCCGCCATGATATCGGTTAACGTGGGCAGACCCACCGTGTCGGTCACATAACGTGAAATATCGATACGGTCCCTGATTTCCGGCCGTTTGATCAGATCCGCCACGGCAACGCCCGCGTCTTTGGCCATGGCTTCCACCACCGGATAACTTTCCGGATGCACGGCGCTGGCGTCCAACGGATTGTCGCCGTCGGAAATCCGCAGAAACCCGGCAGCCTGAACAAACGTCGCCGGACCCAGGCGCGGCACGTCCAGCAACGCACGCCTGGATGTAAACAGCCCGTTCTTTTCCCGGTATGCGACGATATTTCCGGCCACGCCCGCGCTCAATCCCGATACATAGGTCAAAAGCTGCACACTGGCCCGGTTGAGATCCACCCCCACCCGGTTCACGCAGCTCATCACCACGTCATCTAAAGCCTGCCGGAGGGCGGTTTGATCCACATCATGCTGATACTGGCCCACACCGATGGATTTGGGATCGATTTTCACCAGCTCGGCCAGGGGATCCATGAGCCGCCGGCCGATGGACACGCTGCCGCGCACGGTGATGTCATAATCGGGAAACTCCTGCCTGGCCGCATCGGATGCCGAATAAACCGAAGCCCCGCTTTCATTGACCATGATGACCGAGACCGGCGGGGCAAAAGGGATGGCCCGGACAAAGGCTTCGGTTTCCCGGCCCGCGGTGCCGTTGCCCACGGCAATGGCCTCTATACTGAATTTTTCGCACAGCAGGCGGATCTTTTGGGCTTCTTCTACGGCTTTTTTTTCAGACATCAGGGGGTAAATCGTGTCATGATGGAGCAGCTTGCCCTGCCGGTCCAGACAGACGATCTTGCACCCCGTGCGAAACCCCGGATCCATCGCCAGGACCCGTTTTGCCCCCAGGGGCGGGGACAGGAGCAACTGGCGCAGGTTTTCCGCAAACACCCGGATGGCTTCGGCATCGGCCTTTTGTTTGGCAAAAAGACGCGCTTCGGTTTCCATGGACCGGGAAAGCAGACGTTTGTAGGCATCTGCCACAGCCTCGCGCACCTGCATGGCATCCGCGCCCCGGCCCTTGACAAACAGGCCGTCGAGCAGGGCAATGGCTTCGGCTTCATCCGGCTGAATTTTTAAATAGAGAAAATCTTCCTTTTCGCCCCGCCGCATGGCCAGCATGCGATGGGACGGAACACCGGCAAGGGGCTCGGCCCAGTCAAAATAATCCCGGTATTTGGCGCCCGCTTCCTCCATGCCCTTGGCCACCCGGCAGGAAACCACGGCTTTGGTGAAAAACAATTCCCGCATCATGGCCCGGGCCCGGTCATTTTCATTGACCATTTCCGCGATGATATCCCTGGCCCCGGCCAGGGCCTCTTCCACCGCCTCAACCCCCTTTTCGAGGTTGATAAAGTCAATGGCTGCCATAGCCGGATCAATTCCTATCTGTTCCATGATCCGCAGGGCCAGGGGTTCAAGACCCTTTTCTTTTGCCATGGTGGCCCGGGTCCGGCGTTTGGGTTTAAAGGGAAGATAAATATCGTTTAGCGTCGCCAGGGTATCGGCTGATAGCACCTTTTCCCGCAGTTCATCGGTCAGATGGCCGTGCTTTTCGAGGGAGTTCAGGATCATGGCCCGGGCGTCTTCGATTTCCCGGAGCTGGCCCAAGCGGT
>QZJS01000009.1 GCA_003597945.1 Desulfobacteraceae bacterium
GGCATACCGGTTGACGAACTTCCAGAGTGTATTGAAATCATCATCCCCCCCTGGTTTTCCGGCGCCCTTTATCTGCCTGTACCCATCAAGCGTATCGTCAATGGACACAACCATGAATTGCGTGACGATGGCAGCACCGGCCCTTTCTGGATTGAAAATTTCACCCGGGTGCCATAGAAGCCATTTCAGCATCAATCAGCAGAACCAAACGGATTAATCATATTTTTATAGGCTTTCCAGAGTCGCCAACCGTATCCCGGCAATCTGGATTTTTTTCTTCGAATAAGCCCAGCTTTCAATCAAGGAATTCTATTTTTATCCGGCAAAACATGGTTTTTTCCCCGAACCCGTGTATGTGCTGCAAATCAGTTGACATCGATTACGGCATGCGTTATGAAAAATAAAATTATAACAGCCATTTTTTAAAGGCTTCCTGTTTATAGCCTTTAACCTGCCGTTCCCAAAAGAAAAGATTAGGATAAGGAGAGTGTTTATGCGGCGTTTTCTCTTTCCGTTTTACGCAATGGTTTTTATCACGGCAGTTCTTGCCACCGGCTGCAATACCACCCGGTTCATGGCCAATTCCATGGAACCGATGATGCATAAAATGAATGCCGCCATCAACAAGAACCCGGATATGGACCTGGTGCGGGATGCCATGCCCGCAGGGCTGATACAACTTGACGGACTGATCGAAGCTTCGCCGGATAATTCGGCTTTTCTGGTCAGGGGGGCCGAGGCCTACAATGGTTATAGTTTTGTTTTTGTGGAAGATCACGACCGCAGCCGCGCACGACTCTTGTATCACCGCGCCTTTACCTATGCCCTGCGCGCCCTGAAACAAAATAAAACTTTTGCAGACGCTTTTGACGGGCCGGTGCCCGAATTTGAAACAGCATTGGAAACTTTTGGCAAGGCGGATGTGCCGGCCCTTTTCTGGGCCGCCAATTCCTGGCTATCCTGGGTTGGAACCAATGTTGATGATCCGGAGATTTTTTTAGCTATTCCTAAAATCCGGTTGATGCTTAAGAGGAGCGTTGAACTGGATGAAACCTATAAATATGGGGCTGCTCATGCCATATTAGGCGTTTTGCATGCGGCCCGACCGCCGGCTTTCGGCGGTGAGCCGGAAAAGGCAAAAGCCGCCTTTGACCGGGCCTTTGAAATTTCCGATCGGCGGGTTCTGCTCTTTTACCTCAGCTATGCCCAGCATTATGCTTATCAGATTCAGGACAGACAGCTCTACGAGCAGACACTGCAAACCATTATTGACGCGCCGGATGACTTGCTGCCCGAAGCCGCCTTTATCAATGCGGCGGCTAAACGGAAAGCCAAGCGTCTGTTAAAGGATATCGAATGTATATTCTAAAAAAAAGAAAGGGGCTCACGTGATAAACGTAAGATTTCATACATTTTCAATGCTGTCGGTTTTGGTGCTGTTGATATCGGCTACATCCTTTGCCCAGGCGGAGCCCAAGATACTTTTCAAGTTGGCGACCATCGCCCCCCGCGGTTCTTATATGATGACGCTGATTAATGAAATGGATGCGGAGATCCGCAAGGCCACCAACAATGAGGTCGGCATCAAGATCTATTACGGCGGCGTCCAAGGTGATGAGAAAGACGTGCTAAGAAAAATCCGTCTGGGGCAGCTCCATGGCGGTACGTTTACGGGGCATGGCCTGGGCCAGGTCGTATCGGAAATCAAAGTGACGGAACTGCCTTATCATTTCAGAAATTATGATGAAGTCGAATACGTGCGCAGCGTTTTAAGGCCCACCATGGAGCAGCTTTTTGAAGAGCGGGGTTTTGTGGTCCTGGGTTGGAACGAAATCGGTTTTGTATACACGTTTTCAAAGGTTCCCATCACCTCCATTGAGATCGCCAGACAGCAGAAATGGTGGATGTGGGAAGGAGATGAGCTTGCCCGGGCCATGTTCGATGCCTTCGGCATCACGCCGGTTCCCCTTAACTTTAAAGATGTCATGACATCGTTGTCCACCCGCCTGATCGACACCGCCAGCAGCACCCCCTATGGCGCTGTGGCCATGCACTGGTATGAACGGTTTGAATACATGAACGAGCACCCCACCACCAATGTCCAGGGTGCTACCATCGTGTCGCAGCGGATATGGAACAGGGTCAGCCCTGAATATCGGCAGAAAATAATAGATATCTGCCGGCCTTATTTCGCTCGTCTCAGTCTGCATACCAGGGAGCAGGATCGAAAGTCCATTGAGGTCTTAAAAAAAGCGGGGATTCAGATCGTGCCGTTTGATCCGGGGAAAAACCAGGAAAGGTTTAATTTCATATTCGAAACTTCGGTAAAAGCCAGGGAAAGTCTTGTCGGAAAACTCTATTCAAGAGAACTTCTGGATAGGATGCTTGTGCTTCGGGAGGAATATCGAACAAAACATCCGGACAGTCATGTTGAAATCATCCGATAGGACCGGTCATGCAATGTCTTAAATGTGGTTATGACTTTGTGCCCGGGCAACGGGAATGTCCGCTCTGCCACGAGGACGAAAAAGGGCGTGGAGGGAAATTCGGACGGGTGCTGTCTAAGACCGAAGAACTTTTGCTGGTATTTTTTCTGGGAAGCATGGTTTTTTTGGTCCTGCTTCAGATTTTTCTTCGGAATTTTTACCATTCCGGCATCATAGGCGGGGATGAACTGGTGCGGCACCTGGTGCTGTGGATCGCGTTTTTCGGGGCCGGCATCGCCGCCCGCAGCAGTTCTCACGTCAAGATCGACGTCCTGACTAAATTTATGCCCGACGGTCTCCGCCGGTATGCCGATATCGCCGTCAATCTTTTTTCCTGCCTGGTCTGCGTGATCCTGGTGGCGGCATCCATCCAGTTTATCCATTTCGAATACCAGGGCCAGACCCACTCGTCGTTTTTAAATACGCCCCTTTGGGTCATGGCTATTGTCCTGCCCCTTGGATATGTCATTCTCTCGATACGTTTCGCTTTAAACAGCCTGTCAGGCATTTCCTCCATGATCCAGGGAAATAAACAGTGACCATTGCGCTGATCGGCCTGATCCTGCTCATGGCGGCCCTGGGCGCGCCGGTGTTTGTGGTGATTTCGGCTTTTGCCATGGTGGGGTTTTATGCCACCGACATTCCCATGGCGGCCCTGGTGGTGGATACCTACAACAAGTTCGCCAGCAGTCCCGTCTTGTATACCATCCCACTATTTACTTTTGCCGGTTTTATATTGGCCGAAAGCCGTGCTTCGGTCCGGGTGGTGGATTTTTCAAGGGCCGTTCTGGGATGGCTGCCGGGCGGTTTCGCCATCGTGGCTCTGGCGGTGTGCGCGTTTTTCACCGCGTTTACCGGCGCGTCCGGCGTCACCATCATCGCCCTGGGCGGTCTGCTTTATCCGGCCATGATCAAGGAATTGTATCCGGACAAGTTCAGCCTGGGTCTGCTGACATCTTCGGGCAGTCTCGGGCTCCTGTTTCCCCCCAGCCTGCCGATTATTATTTTCGGAGTGATCTCAGAAACCAGCATCACCAAAATGTTTGCCGCGGGCATTATTCCGGGCATTCTCCTGATTGTGCTGCTTTCCATTTACAGCACTTTTATCGGCGTGCGGGCCAAAGTGGTCCGTGAACGGCTTTCTTTCGGCAGGATTATTAAGACCGGCTATGTGGCCAAGTGGGAACTCTGTATCCCGGTCATCGTGGTGATCGGGATTTACGGCGGTTTTGTCACCCTCGGGGAAATGGCGGCCCTGGTTGTTTTATACGCACTGATTGTGGAGGCACTGATTCACCGGGAAATCAGGATCCGCCATCTCCCCCTGATCATGCATCATTCCATGGTGCTGGTGGGCGGTATCCTTATCATTTTCGGTTCCGCCCTGACCCTGACCAATTTCATGATCGACGCCCAGATCCCCATGATCATGCTGGAAACCATGCAGAAGCTGGTCACATCCAAATGGGTGTTTCTCATCGCGCTCAATATCTTCCTTCTGGTCGTGGGATGCATCATGGATATTTATTCCGCCCTGCTGGTGGTGGTCCCGCTGATCCTGCCCATTGCCTTAAGCTATGGCATTGATCCGGTACATTTGGGGATCATTTTTTTAACCAATCTGGAAATCGGCTACACCACCCCGCCCGTGGGCATGAATCTTTTTATCTCCTGTTTCCGCTTCAACAAGCCCATCATGACCCTTTACCGGGCCTCAATCCCCTTCCTGCTGATCCTGCTGGCGGGCCTGATGCTGATCACTTACATTCCCTGGCTGAGTCTTTTTCTGATTGATTTTTTCGGTATTCAGTAATTTTTCAGTCCTTTTGAATCAGATCAGAGCGTCGGTGGGGCAGAAAATAGCGCATGAGATGGCCGCGCACCGCGTCCAGATCCGCGGCGGTCAGGTCGGTGACCAGCATCTGCTCATCGGTTCCTGCATATGAGGCGATGATGTTCCCTGAAGGACCGATGATAACCGCAACACCCGGAAATGACAGGCCGCAGCCGTTATCGCCGCAGGGGTTGCAGGCGATGATGAAAAGGCCGTTGTCAAAGGCACGGGCCGGCAGGTGACGCATCCAGGAGTTCATTTTCTGCTCCGGCGCGCTGCGGGGAGAGGCGTGAGGGATAAAAATCGCGTCTGCACCGGCTAAGGCCATGCGGGTGGACAGTTCCGGGAAATGGGCATCATAGCAGAGCTGGATTCCGTAGCGGAGGCCGGATTCTGAAAAAAGGGGGGCGACATGGCCCGGCGTAAAAAGATTCCGTTCGGGTGGGCCGAGGTGGGTTTTGCGGTAAATGCCGGTGGCGCCGTCGGGCCGCACCGCCAGATGGGTGGCAAATAGTTGTTGCCGGTCATCGATTTCCGCCAGTCCGGCGAGGATGGTGATATTATATTTTCGGGAAAGTTCGGCCATAAAACCGGAAGCCGGGCCGGGGACGGGCTGGGCGCAGGAAAGAATCGATTCGCCCGAGTGGTAGCCGGTGAGGTTGAGCTCGGGAAAACAGATGAGCCTGGCCTGTTGCGCCGACGCTTTTGCGGCCCATCCGGCGACTTTCTCAAGATTGCCCGCGGTATCGTTGGTCCTGGAGTTCATGGTGACAACCGCGATCCTGATATCCTGCATCAGACCTCCAGTCGTTGTGACTTCGTATTTCTTTGTCCCATATCCCCATCCCCACAAAAACCAGATGCGTGATCAACCCTTAAAGATCAAAATGCGCCCGGATTTTATATACTTTTGTCGCCGGCAGGTTGAGGATGGCGGTCACACCGGTTTTTTTTGAAATTTCAGTAAGATAATGATCAATGATTTCTTCGGAAGGGGCGATAAAGGTAAACCAGATATTGTAATGGTTATCCCGGAGATAATTGTGGGTGACCCCAGGGTAGGTGTTTACCACTGATGTGAAATGATCGATGATGTCTTCGGGAACGTGACCGGCGCAAAGGGTGCTGACAAATCCGAGTTTGCCCGGCACAAAATTTCCGCCGATGCGGCGGATGATGCCGTTTTCCTTGAGACGGCCGACCCTTTCAATGACATCGTCTTCATCAAGATGAAGTTCAAAGGCGATATCCTGATACGGTCGCGGCGAGATGGGAAAGTTTGACTGGATCCGGTTGAGAATGGTCTTGTCGATGCGATCGAGTTTTGTCATGAGTGATCAGGATTATAGAAAATGGATGAAAAAAAAGCCCTGCTCATGAAAGCAGGGCTTTTTTTATAAATTCATTCATATATTACCGAAGACGGATGGTAAACGGTAACGCGAATGCTTGAAAAATGATTACACGCATCCGGTCGGTTTCGGCAGGCCGGCCATTTTGCAGGCTCCCTTGCCCGGCCCTGACGGGAAAAGCTCATAGATGTGTTTCAGTTTGAAACCGGTCAGCTTGGACAAAATCCGCACCATGGGCGCAATGCCGTTTTTCTTGTAATAGTCCTGAAGGACATTGATGACCATTTTGTGCTCTTCGTTTAATTCATCAATACCTTCTTCTTTCTTGACCAGCTGTATCCACTTCTCATTAAAGTTTTCAAAGCTGTCGATGAAACCGTCCTCGTCGATATTAAAAGTGTGTCCTTCAAATTCAACTGTTGGCATGGAAAACTCCCTCCTTTAATTAGATTGAAATGATTTAACGGCGTCTGTCTTGACGATTATTTTTTAAAAGTCATAATAAAAATTAAATTTAATAAATATAAAAAAACGTGCTGAATGTCAATATTATTTTTGTGGCGCTGAAAAGCATCGATTTGCACCGTTTGCTTTTTCCAATGCATTGCGGCACGAATATACTGCTTTTAATATTCCTTGGGCATGGCATTGAGCTGGGCCAGGGTGAAGACCGGGCCGTCCTTGCAGACGAGATCTTTGCCGATATTGCAGCGGCCGCAGATGCCGATGCCGCATTTCATACGGTTTTCCAGGGACATGATGATATTGTCATGGCTGTAGCCCAGGTTGTCTAAAACCGGCTGGGTGAATTTGATCATGATGGGCGGGCCGCAAATAATAGCATAGGTGTCGGCATCCGCCGGCGGCGCGAATTTTTCCGTGATGGTCGGGACAAAACCCTTATGATATTTCCAGTCGGGGTCATCGGTTCCGTCAACGGTGATGTGCATGTGCATGTCGTCGCGTTCGGCCCAGGACTTGAGCTCATCCTTGTATAACAGCATCCCTGGAGACCGCGCACCATAAATGACATGAATATCCTTGAACTTTGAACGGTTGGCCGGATCGGTCATAAAGACGATGGAGCTGCGAAGGGTGGTGAACGCAAAACCGCCGCCGATAATGACGATGTTTTTCCCCTCCAGGGTCTCCCAGGGGTATGGATGCCCCAGGGGGCCCCGGATACCCATGATTTCACCTTCCCGCATGGCATGCAGATGGGAGGTGACTTTGCCGGTTTTAAAAACGGTGAATTGCACAAACCCCTTTTCCGTGGGCGATGACGCAATACCGATGGGGATTTCCCCCATGCCGGGCACCGACAATTCGGCAAACTGTCCGGCGCGGTAGGCGAATTTCTCCTCATCCTCGGGCCGGATAAACACGAATTTGAATGTTTTTAAACTTTTATCTTCAGTCTCAGTGATGATCTTGTCGATCCGCACCGGATATGGTAAATACGGATTTTGCACGGTATGCCCCCTTTGCTATGACGATGCCGTTTCGCACTTGCAGGCTTCAGAATCGAAATTATTCATTTTATTGCATATGCTTCGGATGTCGATGTTGACCGGGCAGAGCCGGACGCAGCGTCCGCATCCCACGCATTGAATGCCGTTATCATATTTGTCCACATAATATTTGAGTTTGTGCATGAAACGCTGGCGTACCCGTTCGACTTTTTTCGTCCGCGGATTATGTCCCGAGGCATGAAGGGTGAACAGGGGAGACATGCAGGTGTCCCAGTTGCGCATGCGGACACCGGATTTCCCGTAAGTTTCGTCCTGGATGTCGAAACACCAGCAGGTGGGGCAGACATAGGTGCATGTCCCGCAGTTGATGCAGGAAAATCCCTCTTCTTCCCAAAACGGCGCGTTGTAGAGTTCAAGGATTTCTCGATTTTTGATGTTGTCGAAAGCAACCGTTGATGAGATCTGCTCGTTTGCCGTGGCGGCCAGAGCGGTGATTTTTTCTTCGGCGCCGCCTCCGGCTTCGGCGGTCCATCCCGCGGTCTCCAGCAGAGCCTCTCCTTTGGGCGTGAGCGCTTCGGCGAAAAGATCATCGCCGTCTTCGACCAGCAGCACATCCAGTCCTTCCTTGCCGAAAGGGCTCGTTCCGGCGCTGGTGCAGAAGCAGGTACCGCAGGGAACGTTGCAGGCCAGGCCCACAAATGTCGTGGCTTCATAAGCCTTTACCCAGAAGGTGTCCTGGTATTCCGGGGTGTCGAAATTGCGCCGGACCAGCGGAAAAGCAAGCGCGTCGCACGGCCGGATTCCGATGACCGCCCTGGGCCGTTCATCCATGGGGACTTCTTTTAAAATGCGGCAGTCGTCGTCGGCGTCGTTCAAGCTGTAGGTGAACATGAGCTGGGTCTGGGGATAGACGATGGCTTTGGGGGACATCCGGGTGTTGCTGAAACTGAAATCCGGCATCTCGGCAGCCCCTAACGCTTTAAATTCAAATTCGTCTTTTTCCCTGACCGGACCGAAAACACCATAGGTGCGTTTGAGCTTGTCGATCCCTTCTTTCAAGCTTTTCTTATCGATTTTGATGAGCTTCATATCATTGCCCTTATATGAATCGTGTATCGTGAATTTTTTCGTAAAAAAATTACCGGATGAAATCGTCCGGATCATCCGTTTTATAGACATCCAGCGGCGGACGTTTATCTAAGGTCAAACCGGCTTCCCACCCGTAAAGCTCAAAGCAGTCCTTGTTAAGCTTTTTAGTGAATTCCCGAACCTTGATCCCCATGGGACAGGCGGTTTCACAGGCCCCGCAGTCGGTGCACCGGCCCGCGCAATGATAGGCCCTTAGCAGGTGGAATGTCCGGACATCAATGGGATCCTGGCTTTTGCCCACCCACTGGGGTCGGGACTCGTCCACGAAGCAGGTGGGGCAGTAGCAGAGCGGGCAGGCATTTCTGCACGCATAGCACCGGATGCAGGTGGAAATCAGGTCCTCGAAATAGTTCCACTTCTCTTCGGGCGAGAGCGCTTCGACCTTTTTAACCGAAGCGTATGCATCCACACCGGTCTGTTCGGCAACGGGTTCCCCGACCATTTCATCATGGATCACGGGGTTGCGATGGGTGCAGACCGCGCAGTTTTCACGCAGCACATCGGTCTTGGCGATGGTTTTGGAAAAGCCGTTTCCCGAAACCGTTATCGCATCGTCGGATTCTTCCACTGATGTGATTTCGCCTTCAACCAGCGCGCAGACTTTGCTGCGATCCACCATCCCGGTGCAGGGAACGCCGATGATGACCAACTGATCCCGCTTGATCTTGTTTTCAATGATATGGGTCACCAGGTTGCGTGAATCGCATCCTTTGGCGACAATGCCGATGCGTTCCTTGCGGTCGGTGACGTAGTTGGCCAGATTCAGGCCGCAATGGCTGTCCCATATCAGTTCCCCGGCCATGGCCGGAGACGTGACGTAGTGGGGCTGGTTCATCATGGGGACCGTTCCCTTGCGGAAACCAATCACCCGGTCGACCTTTCCTTCGGTCAGCAATCGCGCGGCGATTTCTCTTATTTTTTCAGTATATCCAGTCATGTTAATTAACCTTGGGTTCGGTTTTGGCATAGTTCAGGGCAGGCTCCAGGGCCTTTACCTCTTCGGTGATTTTTTTGACCACATCCACGAATTTTGTGGATTCAGCGGAAGAGATCCATGAAAAATGAAGGCGACCCGGGGCGATTCCCGTGTGCTCCAGCAGGTTTTTCATTAAAGCGAATTTTCGACGTGCGTAATAATTACCTTCCAGGTAATGGCATTCGCCGGGGTGTCACCCGGATACCCAGACGGCATCAGCGCCCCTGCGCAGGCCGGCGAGAATGAATTTCGGGCTCATGCGCCCGGTGCAGGGGATACGGATCACCCGGATGTTGGGCGGGTATTCCATCCGGCTGACGCCCGCGAGGTCGGCCGCGCCGTAGCTGCACCAGTTACACAGGAAGCTCAGTATTTTGGGTTCGTTTTCGGCCATATCAATTATCTCCTTAAATTCATATATCCGTGATCAATGCTTTTATCGATCATCAATAAATTGTCAATCGCTAAAAATTATATTGCATCCGCCAGTTCGAAAATCTGTGAAAAGATCTGATCCGTATCAAAGCCTTTCAGGTGAATCGCCCCGGATCTGCAGGACGCCACGCACAGGCCGCAGCCCTTGCAGAGCACCGGGTTGATCTCCGCGGTTCCGGCAAACCGGCCTTCCGCGATAAAAGCGGGCGCGCTGTAAGGGCAGAGGGATACGCAGACGCCGCAGGAGGCGCATTTGACGGTCTCCACCTGGGCGATGGTCCCGCTGCTGAAAATGGTTTTTTGCGACAGCAGGGTGACGGCCCGGGAGGACGCCGCCTTTGCCTGGGCGATGGATTCGTCGATGGGCTTGGGATAATGGGCCATGCCGCAGAGGAACGTTCCGTCCGTGGCAAATTCCGAGGGCCCGAGCTTGGCGTGCTTTTCAATGAAAAAGCCGTCTGCGTTCATGGGGACTTTGAAGAAATTGGCCAGTTTTTCGTCGCCATAGGGGATAATGGCCGTGGCCAGGGCGATCATATCCACGGAAAGCGCCATGGGGCGGCCTAGGACGTGATCGGTGACCGTGACGGTAAGTTCTCCGTCTTTTGCCGTAACCACGGGCTTTTTATCTATGGAATAACGGATGAAAATAATTCCTTTTTCCCGCGCCTCGCGGTAAAGGTACTCTTTTTCGCCATAGGTCCGGATGTCCCGATACAGGATATAGATGCTCATATCCGGATTGCGTTTTTTTAGTTCCAATGCGTTTTCAATGGAATGGGTGCAGCAGACCCGGGAGCAGTATTGCCGCTGGGGTTCCCTGGATCCCACGCACTGGATAAACGCCGCCGCGTTTAATTTTTTAAGGCCGGGATCATCGGCAATGAGTTTCCGGTCAAGTTCCAGGGTGGTGAGCACCCGGGGGTCCTTGCCGTAATCATATTCCGTCGGGACATGCGGGGCCGCGCCGGTGGCCAGCACGGCAATCCCGTGTTCTATTGTTTCACTGGCGCCGTTATTGGAAAGGGTGGAGACAAAATTGCCGACAAAACCTTCAACCTTGGTGATTTCCGTGTTTAAATGGATTTTAACGTTTCCGTTGCTTTCAACGGACCCGATCAACGCGGAAAGTTTCTGCTGAATATCATCTCCCTGGGCCGTATGGAAAAGATTGACCGCCTGGCCTCCCAGTCGGTCGCCGCGCTCGATCAGATGGGTTTCATATCCCTGATCCGCCAGGCTTTTGGCCGTGGTCATGCCGGAAATGCCTCCGCCGATGACCATGGCCGTCTGATGGATGGACAATTCGGTTTCCTTGAGGGGCTCCATGAGGGCGACCTTGGCCACGGCCATGCGCACCAGGTCCTTGGCTTTTTCCGTGGCCAGTTTCGGGTTGTTTTTGTGCACCCAGGAATCATGGTTGCGGATATTGGTCATTTCAAACAGGTATTTGTTCAGCCCCGCGTTGATGAGGGTTTCCTGAAACAACGGCTCATGGGTCTTTGGCGTGCAGGCCGCCACCACCACCCGGTTGAGGCCTTTTTGCTGAATGATCTGGGCCATGGTCTGCTGGCTGTCCTGGGAACAGGAATAGAGGCTGTCGCTGACATACTCCACATAGGGGAGGGCCGCCGCGTAATCGCGGACAGCGGGCACATCCACCACGCCGGCGATATTGCTGCCGCATTTGCATACAAACACGCCGATCTTCGGACGGTCGCCGATAACATTGGTTTCCGGCACCTTTTCTTTTTTCCGGGTCATGGTGTTGCGGGCGCTGGTCAGCATTTCGCCGGCCGCCGCGGCCGCCGCGCTGGCGTCAATCACCGACTGGGGAATGTCCTTGGGGCCCTGGAAGGCGCCGCAGACGAAAATCCCTTCCCTGGAAGTGGCCACCGGATTGAAAGATTCGGTTTTGCAGAAGTTGCCGGGGGTCAGTTCGATATCAAGGCGCCGGGCAAGATCCACCAGTTCCGGCGGGGTCTCAAGACCGATGGATAAGACGATGATATCAAATTTTTCCACGATGGTTTTGCCGTCTTCGGTCACATACCGGACAGAGAGCTCATTGCCGTCGGGAAGGGGATCAATGGTATGCACCCGGCTGCGCAGGAAACGGACCCCGTGCTTTTCCCGGGCGCTTTCGTAAAACCGTTCAAATTCCTTGCCCGGTGTGCGCATGTCCATGAAAAAGATGGCGCAGTCCAAGTCTTTGCCCGCGTGTTCCTTGGCAATGGTGGCTTCCTTGATGGCGTACATGCAGCATACCGAGGAACAGTAGGAATTGTCGCAGCGGTTTAAGTCCCGCGATCCCACGCACTGGAACCAGGCGATTTTTTTCGGCTCCTGATGGTCCGACGGCCGGACCAGGTGCCCGCCGGTGGGCCCGGATGCCGACAGAAATCGTTCCATTTCCATGGAGGTGATCACATTGGGATGCTTGGCATATCCGTAGGCATCAAACCGGGAGGGATCAAACGGTTTGAATCCCGGGGCCAGAATAATGGAGCCCACCTCCAGTTCGATGATTTCATCTTCCATCTTATGATTGATGGCGTCCACGCCGCAGAATTCCATACAGATCTGGCAGCCGCCGGCTTTGAAATGCATGCACACATCCCGGTCAATGGCCGGCGTGTTGGGGACCGCCTGGGCGTAAGGTACATAAACGGGTTTGCGGCCCTTGAGCCCCATATCGTATTCCGATGGGATGAGCTGCATTTTCTGCCGGGTATGTTCCCGGTTGATTTTTTCAATGGTGATATGGCCGGTGGGGCAAAGAAAAGCGCAGGCTCCGCAGCCGAAACAGGCATCCGTGTTGAGATGATAAGGGGTGTCGACTTTCATGTCCACACCGCGGCCGGTCATACTGATGGCCCGGGCTCCCATTTTTTCGCACACCCGGGTGCACAGACCGCAGAGGATACAGGTGTCGGTATCCTTGGTGAACCGGATTTCCGCGATGTCGTATTTGGCTGCCAGTTGTTGAACAGCCGGGACTTCCGGACAGCGGGCCAGCAGCAACTCCACAATCAGTTTTCGGCCTTCATGGACCAGCTTCGTGTCGGTTTTAACTTCCATGCCTTCCCATATGGGATAATTGCAGGCCGTTACAAAGCGGGACCGTCGTCCGTCAAAAAGTTCTACCGTGCATATCCGGCACATACCGGCCGGTTCAAGCGCCTTGTGGTTGCAGAGGGTCGGTATTTCCACCCCGTATTTTTCGGCCACCTGGATAATAAACTGGCCTTTCTCGCCTTGCACTGTCTGCCCGTTGAGCTTGAAAGTAATCATGAATCGTCTTTCCTTATTATTAGCAGATCGTGTTATCAGCAGATCTTTATAGCGTCAAACTTACAGCCTTCATAACAGATGCCGCATTTAATGCATTTTTCCTGATCAATAACGTGCGGTTTTTTCTTTTCGCCGGAAATCGCTTCCTGGGGGCATTTTTTCGCGCATACCCTGCAGCCGGTGCATGTATCCGCATCGATTTCATAATGAAACAGGGCTTTGCACACCCCCGCCGTACACTTCTTATCCCGGATATGGGCCTCGTATTCATTCCGGAAATAGAGAATGCTGGTCAATACCGGGTTGGGGGCCGATGTCCCCAGGCCGCACAATGAAAATTTCTGCATCATTGATCCGAGTTCTTCAAGGGTTTCAATATCCCCTTCCTTGCCGTCGCCCTCACAGATGCGGGTGAGAATGTCGAGCATCTGTTTTAAACCTTCCCGACAGGGATTGCACTGACCGCAGGACTCATCCTTGAGAAAATCGACAAAATACCGGGCCACATCCACCATGCAGGTGTCCTGGTCCATGACGATCATGCCGCCGGAACCCATGATGGAGCCGACTTTGGTCAGTTCATCAAAATCCACGGGTAAATCCAGAAACTGCTCCGGAATGCAGCCGCCCGACGGCCCGCCGGTTTGAACGGCCTTGAATTTTTTCTTTTTGGGGATGCCGCCGCCGATGTTGTAAATGATGTCCCGCAGGGAAATGCCCATGGGAACTTCAACCAGGCCGGTATTGTTGATTTTTCCCACAAGACTGAAGACCTTGGTTCCCTTGCTGTGGGCGGTTCCCATGCCGGCATACCAGTCCGCGCCCTTGAGCAGGATGGCCGGTACATTGGCGTAGGTTTCCACATTATTTAAATTGGTGGGGCTTTCCCGGAATCCTTTTTCTACGGTATGGACGTATTTGGCCCGGGGCCGGCCGACCTTGCCCTCCAGGGAGCTCATCAGGGCCGTGGATTCGCCGCAGACAAAGGCGCCTGCGCCGGTGGAAATTTTGATGTTGAACGAAAAATCGGTTCCGGCGATATTTTCTCCCAGAAGACCGTAGTTTTCCGCCTGTTTGATGGCGGTTACCAGGCGTTTGACGGCCAGGGGATATTCATTGCGTACATAGATATAGCCCTGGCGGGAGCCGATGGCTAAGGCCGCGATGAGCATGCCTTCCAGAACACTGTGGGGATCTCCTTCCAGGATGCTCCGGTCCATATAGGCGCCGGGGTCGCCTTCGTCCGCGTTGCATATAATATAGCGATCTCCGTGGTGTTTGGCGCATGTGGCCCATTTGATGGCGGCTGGAAAACCGCCGCCGCCGCGTCCCCGGAGACCGGAAGCCTTGACGATGTCGATGATTTCGGAAGGCTTGGTTTTTTTCAGAGCCTGTAAAAAAGCGGCGTAGCCTTTTTTTGCGAAATATTCCTCAATGCGCTCGGGATCGATATACCCGCAGTTGCGCATGGCGATTTTCACCTGCTTGCTGTAAAAAGGGACATCCTCCATGAAGGGGATGCCGTCGATGGGACCGATACCGCCCACGGGATTCTTAAGGTCGTCGTCAAGCAGGCTTCTGGGGTCCCGCATCTGGCCGAGAATCAGTTTTTTATGCGTCTTGAAGTCCTCGGCCAGATAGCTTTCAATGATGTCGATGATTTTGTCTTCAGTAATATGCTGGTAAACCATCCGGGGTTTGCCGGCGGCCAGGATTTCCACCAGAGGTTCCTGCTCGCAGAAGCCGATGCACCCGGTCTGGCGGATTTCAATTTTCGGATTTTCCTTGTAATTTTCTATGGCTTTATTCAATGCCGCTTGTGCCCCGGCCGCGATGCCGCAGGAAGCCATGCCGATGTTGACCTTGATGCCTTCGGGGGCGTATATCTGCTTTTCATAGGATTGACTTATTTTTTTCAAGTCTTCTAAAGACTGAATTTTCATAATCACTGCCCCTTGCCTGTGTTATTCATATTGATCCAATACTTTTTTCACCTCATCCGAACTGATCCGGCCGTGCATGTCTTCATTGATTTTTAAGACCGGACCAAGGCTGCAACAACCGATACAGCGAACGGATTCAAGGGTGAAGCGTTTGTCTTCAGTTGTCTGACCGTCGGTAATAGTGAGCAGTTCTTCCAGCTTTTCATTAACTCTAGCACCACCGCGCACATGGCAGGCGGTGCCAAGGCAGATGGATATAATGTTCCGGCCCCGGGGTTCCAGGCTGAAGGTGCTGTAAAAGGTGGCCACGCCGTAAATCTGGCTCATGGGAACGCCGATTTTGGTGGCAAGATAAGCCAGCGCGGGTTTGGGAAGGTAGTTGTAACGTCTCTGGATGGTCTGCAGAATCATGATCAGGTTTTCTTTGTTCAGGCCGAATTCCTTTTCAATGATATCATCCAACTCCATGTAGTCCACATCAATGGTTTCAACAGTTTCCATCATGGCGACCTCTTTCATGCGCAATTCTCCAATGGGAAAATATGATTTCGTGTCAGAGGGATTGATCGGCACCTTAGATCCATTACTGGGGCACGACCATCTGGGTCACCGGGCAGTTCTCCACGCAGGCGCCGCATCCCGTGCACAGATCTTCGATGATGCTGCGGGCCCGTTTTCTGACTTTTACCTTGAATTTACCCGGGGATCCTTCAACGGATTCAATGTCCGCGTAGGTGATAAGCTCGATGTTCAAGTTCCGGCCGACCTCGACCAGTTTGGGTGAGATAATTCACATGGCGCAGTCATTGGTGGGAAACGTCTTATCCAACTGGGACATGACCCCGCCGATGGACGGTTCTTTTTCAATCAGATAAACATAATAGCCCGAATTCGCGAGATCCAGGGCGGATTGCATACCGGCGATACCGCCGCCGACGACCATTACCGTTCCGATAACATCATTGGTCATAGCCTGTTGACTCCTGTATTTAATTGCATGTTCAATCAGTTGTCGTCGTCTTTGTTTTTATGTCGGCAAAAAACCATATAAAATCAAGGGGTAATCGTTTTAATTTTTCGTGAATCAAATTTTCTTGATATCTTCAATCAGTTGTGATGTCAATAAAATTCTGAGCAATTCCTCACCAAATGATAACGCATCCGACAAAACAGGAGAGGTAAAAATTTCGAATATCCAAGGCATGGCGGCCGCGCATAAAAAAAAACTCATCGTCATCTGCGGACCGACGGGCGTCGGTAAGACGGCGCTTTCCATAGAAATGGCCGACCGGTTTTCCGGCGGCATCATCGGCGCCGATTCCATGCAGATCTATAAATACATGGATATCGGCACGGCCAAACCCACCAAAGCGGAGCGGGCCCGGATCCCCCATTACATGATTGATATCGTGACCCCGGATGTGGATTATGACGCGGCGCGATTTTCCCGGGAGGGCCGCGCGGCCGTCGTCCATCTGCATGAACAGGGCAGAATCCCTTTTGTTGTCGGGGGGACGGGCTTTTATATCAAAGCCCTTGTTTACGGCCTTTTTGACTCGGCTCCGGCAGATGACGACATCCGCCATAAGTTAAGAGAAGCCGCTGAAAAAGAGGGCGGGGAGGTCATGTATCGACGGCTGCTCATCGTTGATCCGGCAAGCGCGGCCCGGATTCATCCCAATGACACCTACCGGGTGATCCGGGCCCTTGAGATTTATGAGCGCACCGGCCGTCCCATGTCCCGATACCAGGAAACCCATGCATTCGCGGACGATCCCTTCGACGTTTTAAAAATATGCCTCAACCGTGACAGGGAAACCCTTTATGTGCGCATCGACCGGCGGGTAGCCCAGATGATGGAAGACGGGCTCATCGATGAGGTAAAGCATCTGCTGGAGATGGGATATTCGGAAAAACACCGGCCCATGCAGGCCCTGGGCTACCGCCATGTGCTTGATTTCCTGGCCGGCCGGACGGGTATGGATGAAATGATCGATACCTTAAAACGCGACACCCGCCATTACGCCAAACGCCAGTTGACCTGGTTCCGCAAAGACCGGGAAATGCTCTGGCATTCCCCGGAGGATATTGATGCCGTAGCCGAGCGCATCGGGCGGTTTCTGGAAGCTTCCAATTAAAAAAGTTCCGGCGGGAGCAGTAAGATGAGGGATATTGTCTTTTATCGCTAAAACAGATCATCAGGAGGAATGCGAGGATGAGAGCGTTTGTCACCGGCGCCGGCGGTTTTATCGGCGCCCATCTTGCCGAAGAGCTGATAAAAAAAGGACACGAGGTCACCGGCCTTTTCATGCCGGAAGAAGACAGCCGCCGGGCTGAAAAGGCGGGAATCATGATCTGCCGCGGAGATATCACCCGGCCCGAAACGCTGGAAGGACTATTCGACAAGGTGGACATCGTGTTTCACCTGGCCACCCGGACCAGCGATTGGGGGGCAACATCGATCTTTGAGAAGATTATGGTCCAGGGGACCGAAAATATCCTTCGGGCCTGCCAAAAAAGCGCTCCCCGGTTTATCTATTTTTCATCCATTGCCGCCCTTGGTCTCAATCGTCATTTGGATGGACTTGCCGAGGAAGCCGCTCGAGAGGTCACGGGAATCGCCTATTGCGATACCAAAATAAAAGCCGAGGATCTGGTTCGGGCGTTTTGCCACAAACATCATATTGATTATACCATCATCCGTCCCGCCAATGTGATCGGGCCCGGAAGCGTCTGGGTAAAGGATATTCTGGATGCGCTTGCGCGCGGTCCGGTTCCTTTAGTCGCCGGCGGCAAGGTTTCGGGCGCGTTTGTCTATGTGGACAATCTCGTGGACGGCACCCTTTTGGCCGCGGAATCCGACGCCGCCAAAAACCAGACCTATCATTTCAGAGATGATTACGACTTCACCTGGGGCGCGTACATCAATTTTCTGGGCGCCCATATCAACAAAAAAGCCGTCGGCAGCATCCCGTTTCAGGTGGGCTGGTATCTGGGCCATTTTTTTGAAATGATTTTGACGCCGTTACATATCCGGCCGCCCATGACCCGTCTTGCCGCGGGTGTTTTCGGCCGCAACAACGATGTGGACACGACAAAGGCCAAAACGGAATTGGGTTGGTCGACCCGGGTCCCCCTTGACGAGGCCCTTGCGAAAATTTCTTCATGGATCAGGGAAGTTTATATACCTGCAAACGTACAGAAGAACCCGGAAATAAAGAGGTTTTACCGAAAGATCGTCTTTATTACCGGCGGGTCCAGTGGAATCGGCTTGGCAACCGCCAGGGAGCTTGTCCGGTACGGCGCGAATGTTGTATTGATCGCCCGAAATTCAGAGAAGCTTGACGCGGCGAAAAACAGTCTTGATGCTGTAAAACTTGTGCCTGACCAGGTCATTGACGTCATCTCCATGGATGTGGCAAACCCCGGTGAAGTCAGTGAAAAGATGAAAAGCGCCGTGGCGGCCTTCGGAGCGCCCGACATCCTGATCAACAGCGCCGGCATTAATAAATATGCGGATCATTTCGAAAACATCACCTGCGACATGTTCAGCGAGGTCATCAATATCAATGTCAACGGCGTGCGAAACGTCACCCATGCGCTGCTTCCGGCGATGAAGGAGAAAAAGGGCCATATCGTGATTCTTTCTTCCGCCGCTGCCCTGTTCGGCATGTTCGGCTACACCGCCTACGGCACGTCCAAAGCGGCCCTGATGGGATTTGCGGAAAGCCTGCGCTATGAACTGGCGCCCCTGAAAATGCCGGTGACGGTGGTCTTCCCTCCGGAAGTGGATACCCCCATGAATCTTGATGAGGCCAAAACCCTGCCCCCGGAGGGACGGGCCATGAAAAGCATGGCCGGTTTACTTGAGCCCGATTATGTCGCCCGGGTCATTATAAGGGCAATTGCAAAAAAGAAATACTTTGTCATCCCCGGATTTCAGACGCGGTTTATGTATTTCTTTCATCGGCTCACCAATGGCGTGATCAGCAGGGTGGTCGCCGACCTTTTGGTCAAATGGATCATCAAAAAAAACAAAATAGAAAAATAAGACCCTCTCGCCATTGCAAAGATTCACTTCGCTTCCGTTGATGCAATAGAACCGGCATGGTCCGCTCAACAGGTTGACGAAGAACGTATTTTAAAATTGTCCCTGTTTATGAGGACAATTTACATCAAATCGTCCCTTCATACAGAAACAACTGCATTAACAGTTTAAAATTAAGAGTTTTTTATTCGGGAGAGAATTCGGGTAAGTATGCAAGCAAAATTTGTCACACCCTCGCCGTTAAGGCTGATAAAAGGGGATCGGTTTTCCAGTCCGAAAGGCAATGGCCCGGCAGGTGGCGATGAGATTGGCGTTTTCATCGGTGACCGTGATGTCGTAGTGGGCGATTTTTTTGGATCGACTGGTTTCTCTGGCTTCGGCCCTGAGTCGGACGCCGGATTCGGGAGAGGAGACGTAACTGACGTTGACGTTTAACGCCACGGCAATGGTCCCGTGGGTCTGGCACGCGGTTTGGAAGGCTTCGTCGATGAGGCCGTAGATGGCGCCGCCGTGGGCCCGCTGGTAGATATTGTCCAGGCGTTCGGGCCGGTAATCCATTTCCACAACAGAAAAGCCCGGCCCCAGGTCCGTCAGGTGCAGACCCATGTGCCGGGCAAAGGGTTCATCGGCCGAGGCGGTGATAATCGCCCGTTTGAGTTTTTCATCCATGGGCTGCAAAATACCCCTTTCCGTCGGTTCCGTCAACTGTCATCCTGGGTCATGTCATTAGGGGTCATGTCATCCCGGGTCATCATGGCAGCCGCCTTTGCTTTCGTAAAGCGGCTCCCATTGAAAAATGATTCATTATGAAAGATTGTTCCAGAAATTGCGGGCCTGATCGGTCATGTTGCCGCCGGATGCCGACGAATTTGGAGAATCAACGGTTCTTCTTTCCGGACGCAGATTACGCAGCCGGGCCACCCGCTCTTCAATGGGCGGATGGGTGGAAAACAGATTGGTCAGGTTCCGTCCGCTCAAGGGGCTGGCAATGAGCATATGGGCCGTGGAGGCTTGGGCTTCCATGGGGATGCGCTGGTTATAGGCCCCGAGCTTTTCAAGTGCCCGGGCAAGGCCTTCGCTGTCGCCCGTGATATCAGCCGACGTGGTATCGGCAAGATATTCCCGGGACCGGGAAATGGCCATCTGGATGATCATAGCCGCAATGGGCGCGATAATGGCCATGGCCAGAAGTCCGAAAATTCCGCCGCCGTCGTTGTCATTCCCCCGGAACCCGCCGAAAATCGCGCCCCATTTGGCCATGTTGGCCAGCAGCATGATGCCCCCGGCCATGGTGGCGGCGATGGAGCCGATGAGAATGTCGCGGTTTTTGATATGTCCCAGCTCATGGGCCAGAACCCCGGCCAGCTCATCCTGGTTCATGTATTTGAGCAGCCCTTCGGTGACGGCCACCACGGCGTTTTCCGGGTTCCGTCCGGTGGCAAAGGCATTGGGCGCTTCCTGGGGGATGATATAGACCCGGGGCATGGGCAGCCCGGCCCGCCTGGCCAGTTCGGCCACCATGGCGTAAAGCCGGGGCGCGTCATTTGGCGTGACTTCCTGAGCCTTGTACATGCGCAGGACGATCTTGTCCGAGTACCAGTACGAGAAAAAGTTCATGGCCCCGGCTATCGCCAGCGCGATCACCATGCCGCCGTTGCCGCCGATGACTTTGCCCACCCAGAGGATGAACGCCGTCATTACCGCCAGAAGAATGGTGGTTCGGATTTGATTTGCCATTATCTGTCACTCCTTCTTTTTTTTATCATTGACACACCCATCGGGTAATATTGTTTTACGGGTTTGGTTCGCAAAACAGTTTTTGTAGTTAACACAAAGATTTCCCGAGGAGATGATGTTCAGATCGGTCGCTGAGCATTAATAATTTTAAAATAATATAAAAACAAATCCGTAAAATTCAAGGGGGAAAACGCGTAAGCCGGCGTCGAAGCCGCCTTGCCGTTGTGAGGGTATCTCCTAATGTAAAATGGAATTATAGCGGTTAACAAAACAATGGCGGGGCCGGCGGTGGGAAACGGCGTCAGTTCGCCATTTCGGTTGCGTCGGTCGCGGAGGCGGTCTCGTATGACCAGTCACCCCATGTTTCATTGATGATCCGCTTCACAAGGGGATAAACGATTTCCTCGGCCTGCTTGCCGTAGAGCAGGTCCAGGTGATTGGCGCCTTCAACGATAAAATCAATAACCTGGCTTCGTCTGTCGGTGATTTCAATTTTTTCAGCGTCTTTAGGCGATTCCAGGTGATATATTTTCTTGATGCCGTGGGGATAATGACGGCTGTACTGGAGATTGTCCGGCGGAGCCAGAGGGTCCTTTGAACCCCAGAAATGGAAGATGGGAATATCTTTTGGAAAGTAGCTTAAATGAGATGAATAGTTGAAGCGGCTCTGGTCCATGCGTTTAAAACCTTCACCGTTGTAAATGGCTTTAAGGAATTGAAAACCCAGGCCGAGAGGAACGGATTCCAGTGCCCTGTCCACATAGATTTTCGTAAATATTTTATGGCCTTTGTGATTTTCCGGGTTCATGAGAAAATTGAGATCGCCAAAATCACTGTTTAGTACCAGTTGCGTGACATCACTGACCACGGGAATCCGCATCAAAAATTGCAGGGCGTCCTTGACCGGCAGATGCTGAAGTCGGAAAATTCGGGACAGATGGTTCATCCAGAGGACGCTGGGGAAAAAGGCATGGGTCATTTTGTTGAAAAATTTGGGTGACCCCAGAGAGATAATGGCGCGGACCTGTCGGAGGTTTTCTTCGGCTTGATCCGGGGGCGGCAGGATCTGGTTCATATATGCTTTCTGTTCGCTGGTCAGATCCTGGAAACTGTTTAAGTGTTTGCGCATATTCCAATTGAGCACCATATTCTCGGCAATGATGCCGCCCATGCTGTGTCCCACGAGCACGGCGGGTTTTTCCCTGCTTCGGGAGTGGACAAAATTTAACACCGTGGGCAGGTCGAAATCGATCAGCGTATCCACGGTATAAAGCGGGTCGAATTTACCTTTGTTGATGCCCATGCCCCGCGGATCAAACAAATATACCCAGAAGCCGCTGTCTGCCATGTCTTTGGCCATGGATTGCCGCACGGATAGGTCATAGCAGTTGCTGTTATTGGCAAAACCCGGAACCAGGATGACCGCCGGACGGTTGTCCCCGGAGGTCACGTCTTCAATGCTGACCAGCCGGCGGAACTTGATTTCCTTGCCTTCTTCCGTATAGTCCCGGTAATAGACGATCTCATAATCCCTGCGGCCGATATGGGTATTTTCTTCGATTTCGCTGTCAAAATAGGAGGGCAGCCGCTGATCTTTGAGGGTTTCTTTTAATATGCGTCGGCTGCCGGCTTCTTCGAAAATACCGGTAAAAAAATAAGCCGGGATTTTAAAGCGATTGATAATAAGTGTTTTTAACTGTTTGCGGGTCAGAACAATGACGTTTTCCGTCAGGCGAAGGTTGCCGGCCTCAAGCTCGGCGATGAGAATATATTTGATTTCGTTCCGCGAAATGCGGATGCCCGTAACTCTCAGAATGATATGATAAAGGGTCAGGGCGAGTTTACCGGCGGCAATGGCCCGGATTTCCTCCTGGGTTTTGATCAATTCCCTGGAGACCGGCAGTCCGAGCCTGAGCTGGCCCTCGTAGAAACGGCTGTAGGAATTATAGGTGACGTTGATCCAGCGGGCGATGAGTTCGTTGGTAAGAAAACGTGCGGTGTTTTTTCCAAGAGCCTGGAGCCGCGCCAGAGTGTCTTTTGTTATTGGCCATCGCAGACGGGATAAAAACAAATCATTGCTTGGCAGGGCGTCGGAGTCGTCAATGGCTTTAGCCACCTTCATTTTGTATCCTCGTTTCATGGCATTTATTATTGCGTGGAGCGAAAACGTTCAACCTCCCCAAGCCCCCCGGAACGTTGAATCGTGCAATGTATCAAGTGTATCAGCATCTGTTTTTGCATGTCTCAGTAATCTGTTCCAGCGTGAAAGATTCCAGATTTACTCTTAAAAAATAATAATACCCGTTTAACGCCTCAAACTCAAGTGATTTTTTTAAACTTTGTTTATCCGGTGTTGTTTACGCGTCGTGACCGTTTCAGGGATTGTCATATTTTTCATACTGCTTACGATAGGCCTGATCTGACATCATTGATGATAAAACATCCTGTTGGGCAGGGGTCAAAAAGGGTTGGATGCGCCTTATTGCTTCCTGTTCAATGGCCCGGATATCGGCGCGCGGTGGATGCCCGGACTGCCGGGGCCGTTCGTAAGTCCTGCCGGTGTCCTGATGGTATTTTTCGAGTAAGGTGTTAAGGATCGGTTGAATGTTGTCAGTCTGTTCCGGGCTTAAATTCAAGCGCTGGCTGATTTCTAAGATACTGAGCACCCGCGGGATCTGGAAGGGCCTTTTTCCGCACGAGCGCCGGCCCTGTTCCCATCGGTGTTTCATTTTGTTGTGGATGTCGGCGAACCGGGCCTGCTGATTTGCATCGAGCAGTTCGTTGATTTCAACAAAGCCGCGATCGATGATACCGATGAGTTCCGGGTGATGGGCCTGTTTAAATGCCTGGATGTCCTCTTCGATCCGGGTTTGTATGCTTGTGATTTTTTCATGCTGGGCGTCCGTCAGCCCAAGGTCCCGAACGATATCGGGCCTCATCAGCAGCCTTGCCACCGGCGGGCCGGATGCCGTAAAGCGGTCAATCTGCTGCTTGACATAATAACGCATGCCCCCGGCGCCCGCGGCCATGCCGCAGGAGAAAATCAGAAAAATACCGAGAAAGGTTTTAAATCGGTTCATCTGCATGTACTTACCCCATGAGGATATCGCCAAAAATAAAATCAACCGGATCCTGGAGAAACATGTCGGCGATCACGGTTTCAGCCGAAGGACCGAACCATGAGGCGCCGATAAGAAGCAGG
>QZJS01000070.1 GCA_003597945.1 Desulfobacteraceae bacterium
GCGGTTTTTTCCGCCATGAGCCGGAACGTGGTGAGTTTGCCGCCGGTGATGGTGACCAGATTGTCGATGCCGTCTCTGGCGTGATCCATCAGGTCAAAACCCCGGGTCACGGCCCGGTCGTCGCCGTCGCCGGTGCCGCCCAGCAGGGGCCGGACCCCGGAATAGGCCCGGATATAGCGGGCGTGCTCCAGAATCGGCATCAGGGCCGCGCCTTCATCCACGATACGGTCCACTTCATCCACGGTGGGCCGAATATTATCTAAGGTTTTCATCCGGATCGAGGTGGTGCCGATAATGGAGACGGTGCCGCCGGGCACCAGGATATCCGCGTCCGCCGGGGGTCGGAGCCGGTTGATGACCCGTTCGCTGATCCGCGTGTGGGTGATGACCAGGGTGCCCTTGGAATAGAGGACGCTGATGGGGGCCCCGGCCAGCCGGGCCACTTCCGCGGCCCAGGCTCCGGTGGCGTTGACCACCATGTCGGCTTCCACGGTGGTTTTTTCACCGGTAATGCTGTTTTCCAGGTCCACCGCGATGATCCGGCTTCCATCCTTCCGGAACCCGATGACTTTGGTGTGCCGGATGAATTTGCAGCCCAGCTTCTGAGCGTCGGTGATGTTTTCCAGGACCAGCTTGAAGGGGTCGATGGAGGCGTCTTCCACCGCGTATACGGCAATGGTTTTATCCGACAGGGCGGGCTCTTTTTCCCGGGCTTCGGCCACATCCACGGGCCGGCACGGCAGGTTGTGTTTTTCGCAGAGCAGCGGAAAATCAGCGATGAATTTTTCATCATCGCCCTCCACGGCCGCGAAAAATCCGCCGGTATCTTCGATGCAGTCCGGGGCGAGCTGTTTTAACAGCCGGTTTTCATCCCGGCATTCCGTGGCCGAATGCGGGTCGTTGCTCACGTAGCGGGCCCCGCTGTGGAGCAGGCCGTGATTGGCTCCGGAGGCCCCGGCATTGATGTCTTTTTTTTCCACCAGAATGCACGGGACCCCTCTTAAGGCCAGATCCCGGGCCACGCCCGTGCCGGTGGCTCCGCCGCCGATAATCAGTACCTGGGTTTTCACATCTGCCTCCATGCGCGGGATTGATTGGGAACGGATTGATATCTTCATATAAATATCAAAATTGGCGGATAATTCAAATTATTTCTCAGATAAATCATGACGCGCAGGTAAGTGTTTTACATCTGATCGGCAAATGCGCTATAGGAAATGTATGATGCTGAATTATACATCCGCGATCTACCACAACATTACCAGTTACGATCGCCGGGCCATGGAACCCCATGCCCTGGACTGGCGGCATCAACCTTCGGTTTACAAGGTTTATTCCGGCGCAAAAACCGTTGATCTGGAGGATATCGAGAATCTGTATGCCAAATCCTTGGGCGCTGTATGCCGGCTGGGTGACCAGGATGCATTCAAAAACAACCTCAATCCGACGGACCTGTCGAAAATCCTGCTTCTTGCCGGCGGCCTCACCGGCCGTCAACGCCAGGCCGGACAGGACTTTTATTACCGCAGCGCCCCGTCGGCCGGGGCCCTTTATCCCAATGAAATCTATATCGCCTGGTGGGCGGGGGGCGGTCTGGAAAGCGGGATTTATCATGTCGGGATTCACAACCGGCGGCTGAGCCTGCTGCGGCCGGGGGATTTCCGGTCGCCGGCAGGCGCAGCGGTCGGCGACGGATCGCCGGATCTGGCGGCCGTGTTTTTAATCACCGGCATTTTTTTCCGCAGCGCCTGGAAATACCGCAAGCGGGCCTACCGCTACGTGCTGCTGGATGCCGGGCATCTCGCGGAAAACCTCCGGCTGGCCTTAAATGCCGCTGAAATCGCTTCGTCGATGACCTATGACATGGATGACGCCGCGCTGGATCATCTCCTGGACCTGGATGCAGGCCGGGAGGGGGTGTTGTGCGGCGTGCGGGTTTATGGCTGCGCGGCGGAAGCCGTTGAAGAAAAAACGGCAACCATCGACGCGCTGCCGGAATCCATCCGGGCCGCCGGCCGGGTGTCGGCGGCGGAAATCGTTTATCCGGATATCGCGGGGATGCATGCGGCAAGCCGGATGATCCGGGGAGGCGGAAGCGGTCAGGTTGTTGCTTTCGAATCAACGGCGCCCACCCGGACGGAAAATCATGAGGGAATACTGGATAAACTCGGCGTGGTGCCGGAGCGTTGGCAATCCCTGGATGATTTCTCTAAAAATGACTCCGCAAAAAGCGACACGGGCATCAGCACGGGACAAAGCCGGGACGTGGCCAACATGCTGGATTTTGCCGAAGCCGTGATCCGGCGGCGGTCCCGCCGGAATTTTACGGACCAGCCCATGGTCCGATCCGATTTTACCCATATGCTGGATCTGCTTTGCCGGGCTTCTATCGAATCTGAAACAGGAAGGGACCGGGTCTATGTTTCATCGGTGGTCGCGGGATTTCTGGCCGGAAATATCGAGGGCGTGGTCAGCGGGTTTTATCTGCTGGATCCAAATCGTAGGCGATTCGGAAAAGTGGCGGAAAATCAAATGGCCGGTCCCATGAGCAGGGTTTGCCTGGATCAGGAATGGCTGGCCCGGGCCGCGGTTCATTTCCTGTTCATGAGCTGCCTGCCGGATCTGGATGCCCCATGGGGCGCGCGTGGATACCGGTACGCTATGATGACCGCCGGCCGCCTGGGGCAGGTGGCTTATCTCGGGGCCACGGCCCTTGGGCTGGGGTGCTGCGGCATCGGCGCGCTTTATGACCATGAGGCAAGGGATCTGCTGGGATTGAACCCGGAATCGGCCCTGCTGTATCTGGTGGCGGCCGGGCCGGTCAAGGGGTTCGGCCGTCATTCATGATTCTGGCCCGATGCCCCCGTGGAAGTCGGGTTTTGAGCGAGATCGTGGATTTCGGGGGAACAAGCGATTTTCGTGGGTGCGTTAAGAATGGCAAACTGTTTGAGGAGCCTGCGACGAGTTTTTGCCATTTAGCATCCAAGAAAATTGCGCCCTGAAAGACTCTTGAAGCGAAAAAGCCTACTTTTACAGGGCGTCAACATCAAGAAATAAAGTAAAGATGTGTATATGATGAATCTTTTAAAAAAGTTAGATGCACTCAAAAATGACGGCCGGCCGATCATCGCTTGTTTTCCCCTTTATCCGCCCCTTGCCCTGTTTCATTCCATGGGACTGGCCCCGGTGGTGGTGTGGGGGCTGCGGGGTCATGTCTCCGGAACGGAAACCGCGGACCGGCATCTGCCGTCGTATACCTGCTCGGTGGCCCGGCATCTGACGGAATTTATCCTTTCCGACGCCCGGGATTTTATTGACGGCATTTTTATGTATAATGCCTGCGATACCCTGCGCAATCTGCCGGAGATTTTGACGGGTCAACTGGCCGCCGCCGGTCGGGACGTTCCCTTTTTTCATATGCACCTGCCCATGACGCCCAGGGATCAAACCGAGGCATCCGGTTATCTGAAAAATGAAATCCGGACTTTGATCACAAACCTGTCCGACCGGTTCGGTGTGAAATTTTCTTCCGAAAAATTTCAAAATTCGGTCGCCCTGTACCAGCGGATGCGGGAACTGGTCCTTGCGGTCCAGGATCAGGCGGCGGCCGGCCGGCTGGGTTTTTTAGATTTCGCCGAGGTAATGCAAGCAGGTGCGTTTATGCCGGTGGAAGGCCATATTCGGGCGTTGGAGGATCTGACGGCCCGCCCGGGGAAACATAATGCAGGGGCTTCCAAACTGCCGATGGATAACACCATCGGCGTGATGATCAGCGGCATCCTGCCGCCCCAGCCATCGGTCGTCAATGCAATGACGGCGGCCGGGATGACCGTTGCGGCTGATGACATCGCCTCTTTTTACCGGTCTTATGCGGTCATGCCGGAGCCTGAGCCCGATCCGGCCGAATATTATGGGAAATTTTACGATGATCATTATCCCTGTCCCACGCTGCTCTATATGGGAGACCGGCGGTGGGCGGCATTCATGGACCGGCTCCGGCAAAGCGGAGCGAGGGCCGTGATTTTCATCGGTGAAAAATTCTGCGAATACGAATATTTTGAATTCCCTTATCTGGAAAAGCGCCTGGCCGAAGCGGGGTTTCCGAGTCTTCGCATCGAGATTTCCATTGATGACGACCAACATACCGGGGCCCATGATTCCCGGATCGCGGCGTTTTCGGAGATGCTACGGGGCCGTTAAAAATCAAGTTGTGAGCGAAATCGTGGATTTCGGGGGAAAAAGCGATTTTCGTGGATGCGTCAAGAATGGCAAGCTGTTTGAGGAGCCTGCGACGAGTTCTTGCCATTCAGCATCCATGAAAATCGCGGCTCCGAAAGACTCTTGAGCGAACAATTTGATTTTTTTACGGAGCCTGATTCCAAACGGTAAATTACAGGAGCATGCCATGGCATCATTTCAAAAGACGGAAGCCGGACGCAACTTAAGCCTGGTGGTAAAAGACGCTTACATGGACCTGCACGAGCGGGCTGCCAGAGGGGCCTTTGTGATCTGGATCGCCATCAATGTGCCGGCTGAAATTTTTCTGGGCTTTGACGACGTGGTTTACGGGGTCCCGGAAAGTCATGCGGCCTTGAATGCGGCCAAGGGGATCGGGGCATTGCAATGCGAAAAAGCCGAGCGGATCGGATATTCCATGGATCTGTGCTCCTATGCCCGCATCGATATCGGATGCGTATCGGATAATTTCGCCGATTCCCCGACTTTCGGGCTGCCCCGGCCCCATCTGCTGGTGTCCAACACCAACAACTGCTCCCTGCTGACCAAGTGGTTTGACGTGCATCACCGGGAAATGGGGGTTCCTCACTTTATCCTGGATGTGCCGTTTTGCTACGGTCCCCAGCAGGAAAAGGACCGGGAGTATATTGTGGCACAGTTTCACGATCTGATCCGGGTGATTGAAACCATGTCCGGCCAGAGGTGCGATATGGAAAAGGTGAAGCAGGCGGTTGCGTATACCGATGAGGGGATCGGCTGGTGGAAAAAATTTCTCGGTTATGCCGAACACCGGCCGTCAGGAATTACGGCCTTTGACAGCTTTGTCCAGATGGCGCCGTTTTTAGTGGCCCGGGGAACGCCCCGTTTTGTGGAGCATTACCGGCTCCTGGCTAAAGAAACCGGTGCCCGGGCGGCGGCCGGCGATGTTCCGGTGCCGGATGAAAAATACCGGCTCTTCTGGGACAATATCGCACCGTGGCATCAGCTCCGGGATATGTCGGCAGGTCTTGCGGCATTAAAGGCCAATATCGTGGGCGCGACCTACACTTCCTGCATCGGCAGCGTGGAGGGGAGTTTTGACCGGTATCCCTATGACGGCGGCGATCCGCTGGCCATGCTGGCCCGGACCCAGAACTGTTATGTCTGCCCCCACGGCATGGCCCTGCGGGGAAAGGCCATGGCCCAGGCGGTAAAACGGCTCGGCATCGACGGGATTGTGTTTGCGGGCAACCGGAGCTGCAAGCCGTATTCGCTTACCCAGTTCGACCAGCAGCGGAAGATGGCACAGGCCCTGGGCGTGCCGTCGGTGATGATCGAAGTGGATCATGCCGATGTGCGCAAGTACAACCGGGAGAATACGTTTACGCGTTTAGAGGCCTTGATCGAAAATATCGGGATGCAGCGATCCGTCCGGATGTCGGCCTGATAAGGCGACATCCGGACGGGGATGGAAAAATAACTTGCCGGCCCCGGGTTACCTGATCATCTGCCGATCCATGGTGATGTCTCGCCGGGCGGTGGAAATCGTGATGGTAAAACCGGCGATCACGTCGATAAACGAAATCAGCATGATCAGGAAAAACGTGGAATTGCCGACCTGGGGAACCAGGATGAATTCCATGAGGAACACAATAAAAACCAGCATGGAAAGCACATGATCAACGATGGAAGATGTCGAGGTCTGCGTTGATTTTATGATTTCAATGTAAAGCAGGATGATGGCTAAAAACAACAGCAGATCGTTGACCGAAAAAATCCATTGCGCGCCGGATACCAACCCGGTGTCGATGACGGTGCCGGTCAGCGTGGCGGGCGTTATAAAGGCAATCAGATTATAAATAATGAGGACAGCGGCAAGCAGCGGTATGCTTTTTAGCATGATCGGCTTCCTTTCTTATTTCCAGACACTTTTTAAAAGGTTCATGACGGTGTCGCCGCCCGTGGAGTTCGCGTAGGACAGGATAATGGGAACAAACTGGGACACCATCCCCTCGTCCAGCCCGAGTTTGGCAAACTGATCGGTCACCAGGGCCATGCCGCCCACGCTGTCGGCAATCCCTTTTAATGAGCCCATGCCGGCGGCCATGCCGCCAATCTTGCCCGCCATATCAGATTTTTTTTGTGAAATTTCAGGGGCCTGGCTGATCAGATCCTCTATCCCCGGCAGCGCGCCGGCCACCTGGCCATAGTCGCTTTCCGACAAGGCCCCTTTTGCCATGCCGAACAGCGCGCCCGCGCCGCCCGCGGCCTGGGGTTCGGTCACGCCGAGCTGGCTGGTGAGCATTCCCACCAGATCCATGGCGCCGCCGGTTTCCGCGGCAGCGATGGTCGCCAGTTGAAATATGGACATAATTGCCAACAGGACTGCCATTGCTGTTATTCTTTTCATTTTTATACTCCTTTTGCCGATATGGTTAAGATTTGCACTCCCATGAAGATGATGCGCCGCTTGATTGTCGGCAACGTCTTCTCTGTTTGGAATACCGTTACAGGTTGGATGTGCAATGGGCGCATTTTGTCGCCTTGATCGGAATTGTGGAAAAACAATGGGGGCATTCTTTGGTTGTGGGGGCCGCCGGTTTGGCTTCCTCCTGGCGTTTCATTTTATTCAGCCCTTTGATCAGGATAAAAACGGAAAAGGCGACGATCAGGAAGCTGATGACGGTATTGACGAAAACGCCGTAGCCAAGAGTAACCGCGCCGGCTGCTTTGGCGTCCGCCAGGGTGAGGTAAGGGCCCGCTACTACCGCCCCGTCCTTGAGGGTGATAAACAGATCCGAAAAATCAACGCTGCCCAGAAGCAGCCCGATGGGCGGCATGATAATATCATCCACAAGGGATTTGACGATGGTTCCAAACGCCGCGCCGATGATAATGCCTACGGCCATGTCCACCACATTGCCTCGCATGGCGAATTCCTTGAATTCCTTTAACATGTCTTTCCTCCTTTGGTTGTATGAAAAAATATTTTTACGAAGCGGCGACTTTCAACAAGGGACTTTCCGATCCAGATGTTGTTATGGCGGTTTATCATTTTTTTGAGCCTCCTAAGATGCCTCCCAGGATGCCGCGAAAAATCTGTCTGCCGATTTGACTGCCCACGGTTCGGGCGGTCTGTTTGGCCAGAGTTTCAACCATGCCCTGGCGCCGTTTTGTTCCCCACAGAAAGTCTTTCAGGAATCCGCCGTTCTTTGATGCTGTCGTTTCCTTGTTTTTCGCGGATGGCAGTCGATCCGGTTCACTTTGGCCCGCCCTTTTGCTTAAAATTTCGTACGCGGATTCCCGGTTGACCTGGGTGTCGTATCTAATGCCCACGGGGCTTCTTAATCTTACGGCGTGCCGTTCTTCCTGGGTAAGCGCACCGATGCGGCATCTGGGCGGACAGATAAGGGTTTTTTCAACCGGCATGGGAATCCCCTTGTCCTGCAGGGTGGACACAAGGGCTTCGCCCACACCCAGTTGGGAAATGACTGCGGCGGTGTCTATTTTCGGATTGGGAACAAAAGTTTCGGCCGCGGTGCGAACCGCCTTCTGGTCTCTGGGCGTATAAGCCCGAAGCGCATGCTGAATGCGGTTGCCCAACTGGCCTAAAATGCTGTTGGGCACGTCATCCGGATATTGAGAGCAGAAGTAAACCCCCACTCCTTTGGAGCGAATGATGCGAATGACCTGTTCTATCCTCTGGAGCAGGGCGGGGGAAGCATCGTTAAAAAGCAGATGCGCTTCATCAAAGAAAAAGACCAGTCTGGGCTTGTCCATGTCTCCCACCTCGGGAAGCGCTTCAAAAAGTTCCGAGAGCAGCCACAGCAGAAAGGTTGCGTACAAACGAGGTTGAAGAACCAGGCTGTCAGCGGTCAGAATGTTGATGATGCCTTTTCCCGAGAGATCCACACGCATGAAATCCGAAAGATCAATGGCGGGCTCTCCGAAAAAAGTTTTTCCGCCTTCCTGTTCAATGGATAAAAGGGATCGCTGAATGGCGGCAATGGATGGTGCGCTTACAAGACCGTACTGTGATGAGATCTCCTTGCGATATTCGGCAATATATCCCAGCACGGCCCGAAGATCGTCAATATCAAGCAACAGCAGGCCCTGGTCATCCACGAGATTGAACGCGATATCGATAATACCGGCCTGAGTGTCGTTTAATTTAAGAATGCGGCTTAACAGTGCGGGACCCAT
This sequence comes from Desulfobacteraceae bacterium, assembly GCA_003597945.1. Taxonomy (GTDB): domain Bacteria; phylum Desulfobacterota; class Desulfobacteria; order Desulfobacterales; family Desulfosalsimonadaceae; genus SURF-33. Next base: position 8,419 of record QZJS01000070.1, read on the forward strand.
TTCGCTGATGGTGGCGCGCACGGGATGGCCGGATTTGCCGAAAATGTCCCAGAACACGACGGGATTGGCTTCAAAGGCATGCGAAGGCATATCGATTTCAAGAACGCGCTGTGCGATCTTTTCGTTCGGAGTTCCCGCCATGGCCAGGCCGGCCACATCGCCCTTTACATCCGCCATGAATACCGGCACGCCCATGCGGGAAAACCCCTCAGCCAGAACAAGCAGAGACACGGTTTTTCCGGTACCCGTAGCGCCGGCAATCAGCCCGTGACGGTTAGCGTATCGGGAAAGCAGGTTTACAGGCCCGTCACCTTTGCCGATCAGTATTTCACTGCCCATTTTCATCTCCTTAAACAGTGATGATTCCTTATCCGTAAAGCAACTGTGGATAGCCCATGCACCTACCACTTGATAAGTAATGACCATAATCCTAAAATTTAAGGATATCAATAACGATGTTGCATACGATTTTTATAATGGGATTCATCCGGTGGTAAATTCCAGAAGAAAAATACTTTGTTTTTTGATTCCGGAGAACGTAGGCTACCAATATGATGATCCGGCCAGAGGGAAAAAGCAGATTCTGGAAACCGGCCGTTCTGGTGGTATTTCTGGTGGCGGGATTTATCGCCGGCAGGACCGGTCTGGTGGACTGGGAGTGGGTCTTCAGGCAAAGCGAACGACTCGCGGGAAACTGGTGGGCCCCGCCCGCCGTGATTGCGGCAATGGCCGTTTTTTATCTTTTCGGCCTGCCGGGATCAGTGTTTATCTGGATTGCGGGTCTGCTGTATCACCCGGCGCCGGCAACGCTGATTATAACTGCCGGGGGTGTAATGGGCGGCACGGGGGCCGCGATTTTCGCCCGAAAAATGGCCGGGTCGCCTGAGGGCAAACCGCAGGCGGACCCGGCGCTTTTAAGCTTTATGGCCCGGCACAGCGATTTTGTCACCCTTTTCGCCATCCGGGCTATGCCCTTTTTTCCCCATGCCGTGATCAATTACGGCGCGGGGGCCCTGGGCATCCATCTTGGAAAATTTGCCGTTGCATCGGCATTCGGCTTTGCCGCCAAAGGGTTTGTATATGCCTTGGCCATTCATGGCGCCACGGAGGCCGATGAAATCGCCGATCTTCTGGATGCCGCTGTTTTTTATCCCCTGCTGGCGCTGGTCGTTTTGCTGGTGGCCGGCCGTGCCCTTCACAGACAATGGATCGCCAGGGATGGCGGCGGAGAATAAAATTTACCGTCGCGCTTATTAGTTGAAACTTTTCGGTACCCCCTCATACGGGGTTCGTCTTCTGGATTTAAGGGTTTTCGGGTCCCTCAGGGTTTTGAGTATTTCGATGCTTTTATTTAAACCCTTTGAATATTTTGCAATATCAATGGCCATGCCTACTATGCCGGCCATGGCCTGAACAAAATTGACATCATCCAAAGTGAATTCCCATGGCTCGGCCGTGTAAACGCGAAGCGCGCCGATGGTGCGATCCCGGATGATAATCGGCACCACCAGGATGGATGCGATTCCTTCCTTGACCGCGGCTTCTGGATACTGCATTCGCGGGTCATCGGATACATCGTAGATGGCCACGGGTCCCTCACTGAGTGCTGCGGTGATGGATTTTAAGGCGCTTAAGGGACCTTTATTGATGTATTCATCGCTGAGGCCATAGGTGGCGGCCACTTCCAGTTCATCCGTATCTCGATTGATCAGAAAGACGGTACAACCCTTGACGTCCAGGGCGTGAGTGATGCTTTCTACCGCCATCAAGACCACTTCTTCCGGATCTCGGGAATGGGAGATGGCATTGGTGACCTTCAGCAGGGTTTCGTAATTGAGCAGTTGCCGTTTCATGATGCCTCCTTTCCGCCATTGGCGATACCTCAGGTGAGAAAGACGCTAAATCCAATAGACATGAATATTCGGCCAAATGAGAGGCTTCCGACGGATGTGCGGTTAAGAGGCCTATCGCCGGAAGCCGAAAAGGCAGAATTTGAGTTTCATGATCTTCCTCCTCCCGATATTGATCGCATCAATACGATCGTTTTTGCCCGGCAAGAGTTCCGATAACATGGCGCATGGACTGGAAAAGCTACAGCCGGAGTCGGCAGCAGAAAAGTAGATGTAAACAAACGCCGGGATGGGAATCAGGCTCCGGTTTCGTTATGCTTGATCATAGAATGGCTCGGGGAAAAAGTCAAATTCTAAAAAAGAAATATCAATCTTATCCCCGACCGCTGCGTCCGGCAAATACCGCGGCGCCCAGCGCGCCGATGATCTGGGGGTCCACCGGGAGAGGGGCCACTTCCATGTTGATGCTTTTTTTAATGGCCTTGATGAGTCCCTGATTTTTGGCGCACCCGCCGGTGACCGTCACCAGGGGGCGCATGCCGATGCGCTTGAGAAGGGAAAAGCAGCGCTTGGCCACCGCCGCGTTAATGCCCGCGGCCACTTCCTCGGGCGGGCTCTTTCTGGCCAGCAGGCTGATGACCTCGCTTTCGGCAAATACGCTGCACTGGGCCGTGACCGGTATAATTTTGACGGCTTTTAAGGAAAGCAGGGAAAACTGGTCTAAATCCATGCGGAATATCCGGCTCATGGCCTCCAGAAACCGCCCGGTGCCGGCGGCGCACTTGTCGTTCATGGCAAATTCCAAAACGGACCCGTCATCGGCAATGGAGATGGTTTTAACATCCTGGCCCCCGATATCCACGATGGTCTTGATGTCGCGGTTGCAGTAAAAGGTCCCCATGGCGTGGCAGCTTATTTCCGAAATGTTTTCATGGGCAAAGGGAACCTCGTTTCTGCCGTAACCCGTGCCCACAATGCGGGCAAGGTTCTTGTAGCTTCCAAGGCCCGGCACCTGGCCGCATGCCTGCTCAAGGGCTTTTAAGGAGGTTATTTCCGGATCAATTTCGCTGGGAACAATGGCCGAGGCCACAACCTTTCCGGTTTCATCCAGAATGGCGGCTTTGCCGGTGGTGGAGCCGACGTCGCAGCCGCCGACGTATTTTTGGGTCATTTTTAGTTATTCCTTTTTAAAGATTTGCGACATGCGTTTTCCCGGCGTCCCTCACTGCGGCGCCGGCGCGGCCGCCGGCCGTCTGGCCTTCATGACGGTTTCCATAAAATCATCCACCTGCCGGAGCATGCCCTCGTGTGACACGATGCGGGGATCAACCAGATCATAATCCAGGATAAGCAGGGGGATCTTCATTTCGCGGCATTTTTCCCGCAGGATCCCGTTCATGGCCTGGCCGCCCTTGCAGCCCACATGGTTGGCGATCCAGACCATGTCCAGGTCGAACTGTTTGTAGCAGCGGAAAATATCATCTAAGTAATTTTCGGCGGGACCCCGGGTGTGACGGACCATAGGCCCATGCATGATGATCTGGGCCAGCCCCCTGAGCATGGTCTCGGGCGTGGAGGTGTCGATGGGGTTATGATGGTTGTAGGACATGGAGTCCATGATCAACGTGATGCCGTGGGCCCGTTCCACCATGTTGAAGATATCCGGAAACTGCGGAAACGGCGGGTTCCAGAGCACGGCGCGGTATTTTTCGTTTTCCACGGCCGGGATGTTGGCGTCCAGATTTTTCCGGGCCAGTTCCACCAGACGCTCAAACACGCGGATGGCCTCCTTGTGCCCCGGGAACATGTAAAAATGCCACAAATGACTCAGCCACACGGCCTCGGCTGCCAGGGGCGCGGGGCTGGCCCGCATCATGTCCCACAGTTCGAGTTCAAGCTCCATCATGCGGTTGCGACCCCGGCAAATCTTTCGGAGTTTGTCCCAGTCCATGCGGCCGGGCGTGTGTTCTTCGAGAAAGGCGATCATCCCCTTGAGATCTTCGACAAACAGCGTTTCCGCCCGCTCGCCGTGGAAATTATAGGGCGCGTCCACGCGGTAGATGGGCACGTCATAGGCTTTCTGGATGTAGGTATAAGATGCCATGCCGGCGTCGCAGGGCATATTCGAGCTGACAATGGCGCACCCGATGGGCTGCTGATTTTTAATGATCATCCCCACGGCGGCCTTGACAAAGCTGCACGAATCCGGGTTCATTCCGGCGTTTTCGGCTTCATCGATATAATTTTCGGATGCGTCGGAATGGATCAGCGGCAGCAGGATCCCCATGGCTTCGACCAGCCAGACGTTCAACCCCATGGCCATGCCGATCTCGGGAGGGACCAGGTCCTCATTAATGAGCAGAATCTCGGGCTGGTAGACCACCTCTTCCAGTTTTTCCACCAGGGTGACGGCGATGGATCCGATGATCAGTGCCGTGGATTCCAGATAGGCCCCTTTTCTTCCGCGGGTAAGGCGCCGCAGCAGCGTTGTGGTGGAAAAAAATCGCAGCAGCCAGGGATAGTGACGAATCACGCGGAAAGCCCCCACAGGGCCGCGTTTAAAGATGAGCTTGACGACGAATTTTAAAATGCTGGCCCAGATGAGAATCCAGTATTTGGTATAGATGACGGCGTCTTTGAGGCTTTTGGCCTCAAAAAGATAGCCGATGATGGAGTTTTTTAAAAACACGGTCGCCAGGCCCGGCAGCCTCATTATAAAATGTTTTGCGGCGGCAAATGCGTCTTTCACGGTGGTGTAATCCTCCTGTCTGCGCGGCGTCATTTGCCCATGCTCTCGATAAACGCCTGAATCCGGGTGCGCAACTGGCCTTCTCCACCCGGAGCATATTCCCGCTCCAGCTTCAGCACTGGGATACCTTCTTTTCGGAGCGCGGCCACCATGGGCATGGAATCCACGCCCCAGAGGTCGCAGAACTTGATGATTTCAATGACAACCCCGTCGATCCGGTATTCTCGTACCGTGTCGATGATGGTTTTCAATCGTCGGTCAAAGTCCTCCATCATCCGCGGACAGAGCGTCTTTTTAAAGGCGTGTTCGGCCAAAGCCCGGATGGGATCGCTGTTGGTCTTCATCCCGATCTCCACGGGCATGAATCCGGGGATGGACCCGGTGCAGAACAGGTCCGCCGCCACCAGTCCGCCCTGGGATTCCATGACCCGGATCAACTCCGGGTCGTGGAGGTGGGACCCGGTCACCATCAGCCGGGCCCGGAATTTTCCAATGCCGTCCCGCTTTTCGATTTCTTTTTTAAAATCAAGAATTTTTGGAAGGATCAGGTCCTTGGGCGAAACCAGGGCGGCCATGAGCAGCCGATGGAACTCGGTTCCGGTAATGAGCGGGTCCGGTGGTTTTCTGAGCTCTCCAATGGCTTGGATAACGGCAGCGAACCGGTTCCATTGGGCAATGGCGGCATTGAGGGAATCATGGCTCATGTCCACGCCGAAATGGGAGGCGAGCTTGTCCGCCAGGGCCTGAAGCTCCTCGGTCTGCCAGGCAAGCGTGGCCGCGGTCACCTTGCGGGGCACATCGAGGATATGGCTGAACGCGGGTTTTTTAAGATATTCCAGGTTGTCGTAGAGCCGCTGCATATGCACGCAGGAAGGGACGAACACCCAGCCTTTCAGCAGATCGAACCGGTCGTCAACGGCAAATTCCAGGAGACTGCGCGTGTAGGTGCAGATAAAATTGGAGAGGTAGATATCGGCGATTTCGGTGCCCGCCACGCCCGGGGCGTGCAGGCGCACCGGGAAAAGCTTGTCCGCCATGAGAAAGGCTTCCGGCACGAACGAACAGGAATACCCGATGGGGATGCGGCCGTCGGCCGCCGCCTGTTCCACCAAATAGTTGAGCGGGGTTTCCAGAAGATCCTGGAATACTTTCATTTTAGCGTTCCTCTTTAAGAAAGCATCACATTCAAACAGTTTTTCACCGCGGCAATGGCGGGAGAATCGTCGATTTCGAGAATGCTTCTCCCATCGATGTCAAAAGAGCGGATGGTGTTGTCTTCCGGAATCCATCCCAGACAATTGAGCTCCGGGGGGATCGCCAGTTTTTCAAATTCGGATTGATCCCGCAGCCGGTTTACCATCAGACCGGCTTTTTCATAAGCAATGGCATCCTTAGAAACGTCCTTGATAGTTTTCACCACATTGATCCCCTTGGCAGACGCGTCGGAAACCAGGATCAGGTGGGTGACGGTTTCCATGACCCGACGGTTCACCTGCTCGATGCCGGCCTCGCCGTCAATCACCACGTAATCGAAATTTTTAGCCAACGACGCGATCAGGTCTTTTAATATATGATTGACCTGGCAATAGCACCCTTCTTTTTCCGGCCGGCCGATGGCCAGAAACGCGATGTTTTTCCGCTCGGCCAGGGCGGAAAACATCTCATAGTCCAGCATGGACAGCATCTGTTCCTTGCCGCCCGATTCACCGGATTCCACCCGCCGGATCAGTTCATTTCGGATATCATCCACGGTTTTGGTCACCGCAATGCCCAGGGCGCTGGATAATCCCACCGCTGGATCCGCATCAATGGCCAGCACCTTACGGGCCGGATCAGTTGACAGGATATTGACGATGGCCGCCGAAAGAGAGGTCTTGCCTACGCCGCCTTTGCCGCACAGGGCGATCACCGCCGTTTTTTTATTCTCCGGTTCATTCATGGGTTGCGGTCTCTCTATCTTTTAACGATTTCCGCATGGACCGCAGTTCCGCCACATCCCCGCACACATCGTTATAATCGCAGGTGTCGCAGTCAAACGACATTTCCTGTGCCATTTTGTTCATGGCGCCAATCAGCCTGAACACGTCGTCTCCAATGGCTTTGGCTTCCAGCACCTCCTCACGACCGGCGGTGATAAAAACCGTTTCCACGGCCCGGATATAGCTGATTTGGGAAAACTCATCAATTAAGGCCCCGCCCAGATGCTTAAAGGAAAAGCCCCTGTTGACGGCCTCTATGCTCACCCGGCTCCATTCCCGCTGCTGCTGGGACACCCCGCGCATCATATAGCCTTTCAGGTGGATGTTGTAGCGAAGCAGTTCCAGTTCCCGGTACCGGTCATAGCTGTTGTCCGCGTCAAAATCCGTTGCCCCCACAATCACGACTTTGCCGAACGGGACCTGTTTGCCCTTGAGTTGAAAAAGATCCGGTCCCACGACGGTAACCCGTCCGTTTTTGAGTTTTTCCGGCGTATTGACCCAAATGAGAAATGACGTGGACGCGTCTTTTGGATTGCCGAGCTCCACTGCCGTATCCTGGCCCAGCACCAGGTTACGGTTTTTTTCAACAGGCCAGTTCCATCCGCTGATATTGATAAATTCCGAAACGATTCCCCGACGTTGCTTATCGCTAAGAAACGTTGAGAAATCCAAATATTGTTTGTCAAAAAGGCCCATGTTTTCGCCCTTGAAAAAAATAATGATGTCGTAAAAATTCTATTTTTACAGGACCATCGATTGATTAAATCCCGAGGACTTTCCGTCCGATATCCAGGGTCCTTCTCATGGTCCCTTTTTTCTGTTTCATGATCTCCTCGTAGAGCGTGTCCATATCGATGGGGGGCGCGGTCTGGATTTGTTTTTTCGCCAGGGTCAACGCGCCGGATTTGCAGGCGGCCACGCACACACCGCAGCCGATGCAGCGGTTCATGTCAATACCGATAGCCTTTATTTTTTTACCGTCTTTTTCTGGCTGCATGGCAATGGCTTCCGTTTTACATTTTTTGCCGCATTTGCCGCACGCCACGCATTTATCCGCCTTCAGGACCGCGTGATAATTATTTTTCACAAAATCAGCCGGTTTGGCCAGAAGGCTGACCGCTTCCAGACAGGCGCAGCAGCAGGCGCAGCAACTGCAAACAAACTGGGCCTCCTGGGTATTCGACGGCATCAGGACCAGGCCGTCTTTTTCATTTTGTTCAAGGATCTCAAATGCCTCTTCTTTGGATATGGAGCGGCCGAACCCGTTGCGGGAATACATGTCATGGAAATCGGCAAAACCGATGCAGACTTCCCTTCTGTCGGTTTCCCTGCAATGCCGGCCGACGGCGTCCCGGCCTTTGCGGCAGACGCATTCGGCCACGCCGATGCGGCCGTCGTTTTGCAGCACCAGTTCCCGGATTTCATCATAGGTGGCGATATTTAATGCCGGGGTAACGCTTTTTTCTATGGGAATGACCCGCATCTGGGGCAGGGCCGTGGAGAGAAACGCCATGCCGAAGGACTGGTACATGTATTTGCGGGCATCCATGTAAAAATTGGCGCTCATGGTGGGCACTTTCATCTCAAATATGCCCACGGCAAACGGATGCAGGGCGTATTCCTTTTTCCCGTTGACCATCCTGACGAAAATGGCCCCGTGTCTTTCCATGTTGTCCAGCATGGATTGCAGTCTTTCTTCGGAGATTCCCCGGTCTTTGACTTTTTCAAAAATCTGCTCAACCGTCTGGAATTTATAATTCATTTCAAGGGCGATGGCCGCTTCTTCAACGGTAAAGACTTCCCGCAGAATGCGGCGCTCCACCCCGGACGCGGTGGCCGGAAAACCCACGGGCTGTTTGTCCAGGTGTTTTTGCAGTTTCTTGTAAACCTTATGGGATTCGGCGAAAATCCCCATCCCATCTTTTACCCGGCTTTTCAGTTGCTTCATGTCTGCTCTCCTTATAAGGCTTTTTGCCTTTCCTGAACCTTTTCTTCCGCGTAAAGGGCCGCGCCCAGTGCCCCCATAATCTGGGGGTCAACGCCGTCCAAGGCTTTTAACGGCAGGCCCAGGGCCTCGGACAGGGCACTGAATACGCCGGCGTTTTTGGCCACCCCGCCGGTCATGACCACGTCTTGTCTCACGTCGATGCTTCTGGCCAATGAGGCCACGCGCTTGGCCAGGGAGTGATGCAGGGCGTTTAAGATGTCGGCAGTTTCCTTGCCTTCATTGACCAGAGAGACCACCTCGGTTTCCGCGAAAATAACGCACTGATTGGAAATGCTTAATTTTTCCATTGATTTAGCGGCCAGTTCCCCCAGCTTTTCCAGCGGGACTTCCAGGGCTTCGCCCATGATTTCCAGAAACCGGCCGGTGCCGGACGCACATTTGTCGTTGTAAATGTAGCGCGCGACATTGCCGCTGTCATCTAACCGGGTGGCCTTGGCGTCCTGGCCACCGATATCGATGATCATCCGGACCGACGGCATGATCCGCCAGGCCCCTTTGGCATGGCAGGAAATTTCGGATTCCACCTGGTCGACAAAGGGGATCTGTTCCCGGCCGTATCCGGTCCCCACGATGTATCCGATGTCATCTCTGGCCAGGTTCGCCTTGTCTAAAGCCATCTGCATGACGTCGATGGCGGACTCAGATGGCCGGGCTTTGGCCCGCATCACCGCTTGGGATATAATATTGCCGTTTTCCATAATCACGGCCTTGGCGGTCAGCGAGCCGATGTCGCATCCTGCTACTTTCATGTTTTTTACTCCTTTAACGGCCTGATGATTCGGCAAAAAGTTGATTTTGAGCAAGATTGTGGATTTCGGGGGAAAAGCGATTTTTGCGGATGCGTTAAGAACGGCAAACTGTTTGAGGCGCTTGCGCCGAGTTTTTGCCGTTCAGCATCCGCAAAAATCGCGCCCCGAAAGACGCTCGACGCGAAAAATTCGACTTTTTGTTGAATCATCATCAGCTTATTTAAGCCTGTTATTGCCAGATCCATCAATTTTTTCCATCGACAGCAATGCCGCACCGATGGCCCCGGCCATCTGGGGGTCTGCTTTCCGGGACCTTTTGATGCGCTTACCGATGAGTTTTTCAAGGGTTTCCAGCACCCCGATATTTTTGGCCACCCCGCCGGTCATGAAAATATCGCCTTCGGGCTTGACGGCATTGACCAGGATCGCCACCCGGACGGCCATGGCGGTATTGACGCCGGCCCCGATATCTTCAATGGACACCCCGGAGTTGATGTATTTGATGACATCGGCCTGGGCCCAGACCGTGCAGGTGGATGCCAGCGTGATGGGGTTTTTCGCTTTGGCCGAGAGTTTGCCGAGTTCGTCAATGTCGATATGCAGGACCTTGGCCATGACTTCCAGGAAGCGGCCGGTTCCGGAAGCGCATTTGTCGTTGGCGGCAAAGCGGTCCACGTTTCCGTCCTTGTCCAGCTTCATGGTTTTGCAGTCCTGGCCGCCGATATCGATCACCGTTTCAGCCGTGGGCAGCATCCAGCGCGCCCCTTTTCCATGACATGTGATTTCCGATACCACCTCATTGACAAAATCGATTTTTTCCCGACCGTAGCCGGTGCCGATGCAGTAGGCGATGTCTGCTTTTGATACGCCGGCAGCCGAAAGCGCGCCTTCCAGTGCGGCATCGGCCGAATCTTTTGGCCGGGGTTTGGACTTGATGATATGGCTGCCGATGATTTTCCCGTTTTTCATAATGACGGCCTTGGCGGTCAGCGAGCCGACATCACAACCCGCAACGATACTCATAGCAATCCCCTTATCTTGAAAAATTCGTCCAGGCGTTCCCGGGTGGCCTCCCAGGACTCCACCCGGTCGTCAAAGGCGTCGTCATACATGATATGACACGGGTACCCGTGTTTTTCGATGTCCCTGGCAAAGGGCTTCACCATGCCCCAGGTGTTCCGGCAGCCGGGCGTGCCGTTGTAGATCAGGCAGTCCGCCTGATACATTTTGGCGCAGACCAGCGATTCCTCCAGCCACATCCCCTTTTTATCATAGGGCCCCCGGATGGAGCGGACCATGGGGAGCCGGGCGTTCATCTGGGCGATGGTGTCCAGCATGGCCTCGGGGGTGGAGGTGTCGACGCCGTAGGTGGAACCCGGCATCTCTTTGGCATAGGGAGTGTTGTCCCTGAAATTGCGGGTCAGGATGGAGCCGACATGAACGATGCCCCGCTCTTCCAGGTAATTGTAGAAGTTGACGTCCACGGTGTAATGATCGATATAGCACATGAACACGCGCAGCTTTTCTTCTCTGTTTTTTAAGCCGGAAATGCCGGCCTCGGCGTTTTGTTTTGCGGATGCGACCATGGATTCCAGCAGCGTTGTATACTGCGGGTGTCCTGAAAAGCAGAACCGGCCGGCATACAGCGCCAGATTAAAGAGGGGCGGCACCGGCGTGGGCTTGAGCATGAGCATATCTTCAAGATCGGCGATCATGGCGTCCTGCTTGTCGACTTCCGCGAGCACCTGGGCCAGCCGGTCGTAATCGAGTTTGTTGCCGGAATGCTGTTCGGCGAATTTGATCATTTCCTTGTAATCATCAATGTGATATTGCTGGCTGCGGTTATCGCCGATGCTGGAAGGATAGTTGAGCTGGAAGAAGGGCTTGTCCATGTATGCCGAGGCAAAGGCAAAGGCATTGGCGTTGGTGTCGCATACCCCCGGTGTATCGCAGATGATCATGTCGATTTGTTCGCAAAGCCCGGCCAGCACGGCGCCCAGGGCGCCCCGTTGGGAGGAGCAGGAGGTTTCCGGCATGCCGACCTCGCAGCAGAAATCCATATAATCGAACATTCCCCTTTTCCAGACCATGGCCCCCACGGCGGTCAATATTTCAAAGGTGACCGGCACGATATCCATGGCGTAAAGGATGACCGGTGAATTGCAGAAGGTCGTGGCGGCGATTTTTTTGCCCCGGGCCTTGGCGGTGAGGATGTTTTCATAATATTTGGCCAGCATGACCAGAGTCTGGACCCCGGGGTCTCCGGCATCGATAAATGATTTGACGACATTTTTATAGTAGGGAACATACCGGTAGGCAAGCTCGGTTTCCTTTTTGGTGCCCAGGGGCAGAATGGCCGAGGCTTTGAGGGTGTTTCCCATCAGCCAGTCGTAGTGGTATTCCTCGATCTCAGGTCTCATCCCCGTCTCCTTTATTTGCCTTTTTTCTTCCTTCGATGCGTTCAAGAAAGGCGTTGATTCTGAGTTTCATCCGACCGATATCGATATGGGGCCCGTATTCCCTTTCCACCCGGAGGCAGGGAATGCCCATGGCCTCCAGATCTCTTTCGAACAGGGCGTTTTCCGCGCCGTGCAGGTCGCAGAATCGGATGTTCTGCATGATCACGCCCTCTGCCCGAGATTGGCCGATTCGTTCTTTGAGCATGGCCAGCCGCTCTTTGTATTTACCGTACATCCGGGGGCAGACCGATGACCCGAGATAATGTCCGGCAAGGGCTTCAATGGGGTCGCCGTCTTCGGCGATTTCGTTTCCTTCGTAGCGGATGCCGAAGCAGAGGTTTTCGCCGACGATCAGCGCTTTTTGCGTGTTTTCGATCAATTCAAAAAGATCGATCTCGTCGCTGATGCTGCCCACCAGCATGACCCGGTGTTTGCCTTCGCTTAGCGAAGTTTTTCGTTTTTTAAGGGCCGAAACCCATTTTTTCAGCTCCGCGGTATATTCATCTCTGGGCATGACCGTTCCGGCCACCGCGGCCGCAAACACATCGGTCCCGGAAACCACGACGTCTTTTTCACATCGCAGGCGTTCGATTTCATTGAGCAGACGCCGGCCTTTATTGAATTCTCTGATAGCGGCTTGGAGTTTTTCATTGGTAATATTGACATTAAAATGATCCTCAACGCTTTTGATCAGTTGGTTGATTTCTTCAATATACCATGCCATGCCGTGGTTTTCCGACTTGTGGGGCACATCAAAATAATAAAAATAATCCGGCACGATGCCCTCAAAATCTTCGCCGGCTTTTCGCCAGCATTCATCCAGCCGCCGCATGCCGTCGCAGCCCGGCGTGATAATGGCCCCGTCCAGGAAAGAAAATCTGCCCTTGCCCGCGAGCTGGAGAATGCATTTGGGAAAACTGCAGATAAACGGCCCGAAATACGAATCCCCTACCTCCATTCCGTCGGTCTCAATTCCCCGTAACCTGACCGGCAGGATATCGACGGCGTAAAAGATTTCCGCCGGGGTATACGAGCAGGTATAGCCGACCACGGGCTTGCCGTCTTTTTTCCACCGGGCAATGGAATCGCATTCCACCCGGGTGGCCGCGTCATGAAAAACGGTCATGGTTTAACCCTCCTGTGTTGCCAATAATGAACCAAGCGCCTGTCGCGCCCGGGCCGCGTCGTCTTCATATTCGTCGTCAACCGGCTTGATCACGTCGCAGATCCAGGTGACCAACCCCGGAACAACGGCCCGGGCCATCGGCTGAAACGCCTGGCCTGCGCCATTAAGCAAATGCCTGGCGGTTTCCGCCAGTTCGTCGGCATCAACGGCCGATGCCATCTGACCGGCAAATTCGGTGAACAGCGCCGGTTTTTCATCTCCCAGGCGATTGATGATCCGCAGAGCGTTGTTTACGATTTCGGCCATCTCCTGAACATCATAGGCCTCCAGACGCCGGGAATAGGATTCCGCCATTTCCGCGTCATCCACGGACTCCCAGGCGAACAATTTCTGATTTAAGCTTCGGAGGCGGATGTTGGTGAGTTTCGGGCCCATGGTCATATTTAATTGTTTAAACTCCGGACGGCTGTTTACCGCCGCGGCCACCGCCTGACCCATGGCGGCCCCGATTTCCGCCAGGGCGATTTTTGCTTTCCATAAGGTAGAGGGATCGGTCTGGCCGATGATCGCTTCCATCATGTCAGAGGCGACTTTTGGCAACTGGGGCGCGCCGGGTTCGCCCAGTAGGGCGCTGCCGGTATATATTTTTCGTGTTATTTCAGTAATTTGATTGATAACGCCGGCCACGGAGCCGGTGTTGATGTCGCGGGCAAATGAGAGGATGACGTCGGTGAGCATGTCCGGGGGGAGTTCGTTGAGCTTTCCCGCGCTAATATCGATTGCCTCTGTCAGAAAATTTACCAGGGAAGGAAGCAATGAGAGAAGCAGCACCACTTTTGAGGGATACTGCCATAACACATTGTTGACCATGGTGATCAATGCCCGGCCGTCTGTGGAAAAATTGTCGACCATTTCCCTGATCTCGCCGAAATCCACCGATTCGACCCATTTTTTAAATCCCGGTTCCAGGGCGCGGGCGAAAAATTCCGGATCTTCCTTGTGGATATCATTGATGATCCGGCAGGCCTGGGTGATGATCCCGCCGGTATGGCCGACAGATATTTTCGCGATGATATCGCTAAAGACCTGCTTTTTTTCAGCCCCGGGCATTTCCGCCACGGTTTTGGCCATGGCGGCGATCATGTCGAAAAAGCTGTTAATCAGATCGGGCAGGGGTTCACCCAGGTTTTTGATAAATTGCGAATCATTAAAAAGCTTTGCCAGTTCTTTTTCTTTAAATATATCCCGGGGCCGGGAAAGCTGCCGGGTCAGATAATTTCCCGCCAGCTTCATGATGAACTTGCCGAACGTGCCGTCCGCGGCCAACGCGTTCAATAGATCCGGCAGAATGCCGCTTAGCGCCTGCCGGACCTCGCGGGTCTGAAGAATGTCGGCCAGGGCTGTATTTTTTCCCGCTGTCGCGGCCGGGTTGTGATCGGGACGTCTCTGAAAGCCGACGGGAAGGCCTGGTCTGGAGTCTGGTTTAGTCATGTCGGATTCCTTTGTTTATTCCAATTCGCATTGCGCGGCTATCTTTGTTGGCAGCGTGGCCGGCTCCTCAACTTACTGCAGGTAAGCCCGCGTCGCCGCCTCCTTGCCGCCGTATGTCATCTTGAATGCAAATGGCATCAATTGGCGGTTGCTGCCATGGGGGCGTCCATGGTCTCCCGGTTGACGGTGGCGGCCGCATGATCTTGTTTTTTGCCGGCGCGATCGGCGGCCAGCAGGTGTTTGGCCAGTCGTTTTCCCAGGGCAATGATGGATGTTGTGGGCGGCAGTCCCCATTCCCGGGGCATGACGGAACAGTCGCACACATAGAGGTTGTCAAACCGGGTTTTTAGATTAGCGTCCACCAGTTCGCCGATTTTTACGGTGCCTCCCGGGTGGGCCGCGACTTTGTAGCTTCGGTAAATATCGGAGGCCCCGGCATTGACAAGGACGCGTCTGGCATGTTCGGAACCTTTGTCAAGTTTGCGCTTATCGGCGTCGGTCAGGGGCTTGTTTACCCAGCCGTTGTTTGAGACTGAGCCGCCGAGGTCATCCCGGATTTTGATCATGATGGGAAGGGTGTCCGCGTAGGAAAACGCCTGCTTGAGCTTAAGTATCTCAAGGTCGAAACCGATTTTTAACATCCGGGGCATATTAAAATCGGTCATGACAATGCCGTCTTCTTCAAAATGAACCCCCGCGCTCATGGGAACGGATTTTCCATTGCCGAGCCCCTTGATCGTTCCGTATACAAACACCAGCGGATCAAAGAAGAAATCATATCCGGCGCTTCGGATGCCGCTTTGCCGCAGGATGATGGGGGAGCCGATGCCGCCGGCCGCCACGATGATGTTGGGCGCGTACGCCCGGTAAATTTCCCTGTTGTGTTTGTATTCCACCCCCACGGCCTGTTTGTTTTCAATAATGACTTTTTTAACCTTTGCCCTGGTGATGAGCCTTGCGCC